>JBIKZZ010000108.1:0-9675 GCA_044354435.1 Rhodoferax sp.
GGGCTTGGTCCACCAACGATTCTCTACCAACACCTTCCCAGAGTGGCCTCTGGCTCACCCCTACCGCTATGTGGCGCACAACGGCGAGATCAACACCGTCAAGGGCAACTACAACTGGATGAAGGCGCGCGAAGGCGTGATGTCGTCGCCGGTGCTGGGCGATGATCTGCAAAAGTTGTATCCGATCAGCTTTGCCGGCCAATCCGACACCGCCACCTTTGACAATTGTCTAGAGCTGCTGACCATGGCTGGCTACCCGATCAGCCAGGCGGTGATGATGATGATCCCCGAGCCTTGGGAGCAGCACAGCACCATGGACGAGCGCCGCCGTGCTTTTTATGAGTACCACGCGGCCATGCTGGAGCCCTGGGACGGCCCGGCCAGCATCGTCTTTACCGACGGCCGTCAGATCGGCGCCACGCTGGACCGAAATGGCCTGCGCCCGTCGCGCTACTGCATTACTGACGACGACCTGGTGATCATGGGCTCCGAATCCGGCGTACTGCCCGTGCCAGAGAACAAAATCGTGCGCAAGTGGCGCCTGCAGCCGGGCAAAATGTTCCTGATCGATCTGGAGCAGGGCCGCATGATCGACGACGAGGAGCTCAAGGCCAACCTGGCCAACAGCAAGCCCTACAAACAGTGGATCGAAAACCTGCGCGTCAAGCTCGACGACGTGACCTTTGTTGACCGTCGTGTCGACGATACGCTGTCCGACGTGGTGGCCAACCTAGAGCCTAAACGCGTCACCGACACGGTCAGCCTGCTCGACCGCCAGCAGGCTTTTGGCTTCACCCAGGAGGACCTGAAGTTCCTGATCGCCCCGATGGCCAGCGCTGGCGAGGAGGCCATCGGCTCCATGGGCAACGACAGCCCGCTGGCCGTGTTGTCCGACAAGAACAAGCCGCTTTACAACTATTTCAAGCAGCTCTTTGCCCAGGTGACCAACCCGCCGATCGACCCGATCCGTGAGGCCATCGTGATGAGCCTGGTGTCTTTCATCGGCCCCAAGCCCAACCTGCTCGACATCAACCAGGTCAACCCGCCCATGCGGCTTGAAGTCAGCCAGCCGGTGCTGGATTTTGCCGACATGGCGAAACTGCGTGACATTGAGCGGCACACTCAAGGCAAGTTCCGCAGCTACACGCTCGACATCACCTACCCGCTGGCCTGGGGCCACGAGGGCGTCGAGGCCAAACTGGCCTCCCTCTGCGCCGAGGCGGTGGACGCGATCAAGGGTGGTAAAAACATCTTGATCATCAGCGACCGCAGCATCAATGCCAACCAGGTGGCCATTCCGGCACTGCTGGCGCTCTCAGCCATCCACCAGCACCTGGTGCAAGCCGGCCTGCGCACCACGGCCGGCCTGGTGGTTGAGACCGGCACCGCGCGTGAGGTGCACCACTTCGGCGTTCTCGCCGGTTATGGCGCCGAGGCGGTCCACCCCTATCTGGCGCTGGAAACCCTGGCCAGCATGCACAAAAACCTGCCGGGTGAGCTCAGCGCCGACAAGGCCATCTACAACTACATCAAGGCGGTGGGCAAAGGCCTGTCCAAGATCATGTCCAAGATGGGCGTCTCTACCTACATGAGCTACTGCGGCGCCCAGCTGTTCGAGGCGATTGGCCTGAGCAGTGCCACCATTGCCAAATACTTCAGCGGAACGCCCAGCCGGGTTGAAGGTATCGGCGTTTTCGAGATCGCCGAAGAGGCCATCCGCATGCACCGCGCGGCCTTCAGCGCCGACCCGGTGTTGGCCACCATGCTGGATACCGGTGGTGAGTACGCCTGGCGTGCCCGCGGCGAGGAGCACATGTGGACGCCAGACGCTATTGCCAAGCTGCAGCACAGCACCCGCGCCAACAACTGGAGCACCTACAAGGAATACGCCCAGCTGATCAACGACCAGAGCCGGCGCCACATGACGCTGCGCGGCCTGTTTGAGTTCAAGCTCGACCCCAGCCGCGCCATACCCGTGGACGAGGTCGAGCCAGCCAGCGAGATCGTCAAACGTTTCGCCACAGGCGCCATGTCACTGGGCTCCATCAGCACCGAGGCCCATGCCACGCTGGCCGTGGCCATGAACCGCATCGGCGGCAAGAGCAACACCGGCGAGGGCGGCGAAGACCCGGCGCGCTACCGCAACGAGCTCAAGGGCATCCCGATCAAGCAGGGCGACACGCTCAAGAGCGTGATCGGTGAGGACGTGGTCGAGGTCGATTTGCCTTTGCGTGATGGCGACTCCCTGCGTTCACGCATCAAGCAGGTGGCCTCGGGCCGCTTCGGTGTCACCGCCGAATACCTCAGCAGCGCCGACCAGATCCAGATCAAGATGGCCCAGGGCGCCAAGCCGGGGGAGGGCGGCCAGCTGCCAGGCGGCAAGGTCACCGACTACATCGGCCGGCTGCGCTACTCGGTGCCTGGCGTGGGCCTGATTTCGCCACCGCCGCACCACGACATCTATTCCATCGAAGACCTGGCGCAACTGATCCACGACCTGAAAAACGTGGCGCCTCACGCCAGCATCAGCGTCAAGCTGGTGAGCGAAATTGGCGTGGGTACCATCGCCGCCGGCGTGGCTAAATGCAAGAGCGACCACGTGGTGATTGCCGGGCACGATGGTGGCACCGGCGCTTCGCCCTGGTCCAGCATCAAGCACGCCGGCAGCCCTTGGGAGATCGGCCTGGCAGAGACTCAGCAAACGCTGGTGCTCAACCGCCTGCGCAGCCGCATACGGGTGCAGGCCGACGGCCAGATGAAAACTGGCCGCGACGTGGTTGTTGGCGCCCTGCTTGGCGCCGACGAGTTCGGCTTTGCCACTGCACCGCTGGTGGTGGAGGGTTGCATCATGATGCGCAAGTGCCACCTCAACACCTGCCCGGTGGGTGTGGCCACCCAAGACCCGGTGCTGCGCAAGAAGTTCTCGGGCAAGCCCGAGCATGTGGTCAATTACTTCTTCTTTATTGCCGAAGAGGCCCGCCAGATCATGGCGCAGCTGGGCATCCGCAAGTTTGATGATCTGATCGGCCGCGCCGACCTGCTGGACACGCGCCAGGGCATTGACCACTGGAAAGCCAGCGGCCTGGACTTCAGCCGTCTGTTTGCCATGGCGCCGGTCGGCCCCGAGGTGCCTCGCCGCCAGACCGAGACCCAGGCCCACGGCCTTGAAAAAGCGCTCGACCAGGTGCTGATTGCCAAATGCCGCCCGGCCATTGACCGCGGCGAGCGGGTGCAGTTCATGGAGGTGGCGCGTAATGTCAACCGCTCGGTGGGTGCCATGCTCTCAGGCGCGGTCACCCAGGTACACCCTGAGGGTCTGCCAGACGACAGCATCCGCATCCAGCTCGAAGGCACTGGCGGCCAGTCCTTTGGCGCGTTCCTGGCGCGTGGCATCACGCTTTACCTGATCGGTGACGCCAACGACTACACCGGCAAGGGCCTGTCCGGCGGTCGTGTGGTGGTGCGCCCCAGCATCGATTTCCGTGGAGACGCGGTGCGCAACACCATCGTCGGCAACACCGTCATGTATGGCGCCACCAGTGGCGAGGCGTTTTTCAGCGGTGTGGCTGGCGAGCGTTTTGCGGTGCGCCTGTCAGGTGCGACCACCGTGGTTGAGGGTACCGGTGACCATGGCTGCGAGTACATGACCGGTGGTACGGTGGCCGTGCTGGGCAAGACCGGGCGCAACTTCGCTGCCGGCATGAGCGGCGGTATCGCCTATGTGTATGACGAAGACGGCCAGTTTGCCCGCCGTGCAAATACCGCTATGGTGGCCCTTGAGAAGGTGCTGACGCCGGCCGAGCAAGAGGCCACCGTGCCCCGCGCCATCTGGCACCATGGGCAGAGCGACGAGGCGCAGTTGAAGAAGCTCCTGGAAGACCACAACCGCTGGACCGGCAGCAAGCGCGCCCGCGAGCTGCTCGACACCTGGGAACAGTCCCGCCTGAAATTCGTCAAGGTTTTCCCTATGGAATACAAGCGGGCCCTGGGTGAGATTCATGCGAAGAAAGCGGCCTTAGCCCTTGCCAGTGCTGGATCGGTTGCTATCAAAAAAGAAGCGATTGATGTCAAGTAGTCGAACCTGTCGCCATGGATCCCCGGTCGTGGCCGGGGATGACACCCACCCCGTCCTGCCCGCGCACGCCTCTCGCGTCGTCACGCCCGAGTACGCGTCTCTCTTCGTCATTCCCGCGCAAGCGGGAATCCATGCGCGAACGCCTTGCCGTTTATTCGCCACGCCGTCATTCCCGCGCAGGCGGGAATCCATGCCCCCTGTCGTTAAGTGAGCGCATCGCGCTTTAGCTAAGGAAAGACCCAAATGGGAAAAATCACCGGTTTCATGGAGTTTGAACGCCTCGACGAGGGCTACAAGCCCGTGCCCGAGCGGCTTAAAAACTACAAAGAGTTCGTCATTGGGCTCGATGAGGAACAGGCCAGGCAGCAGTCAGCACGCTGCATGGATTGCGGCACGCCGTTCTGCAACAGTGGCTGCCCGGTCAACAATATCATCCCCGACTTCAATGAGTTGGTGTTTCGGGGCGACTGGCAGAACGCCATTGAGGTGCTTCACAGCACCAACAACTTCCCTGAATTCACCGGCCGCATATGCCCCGCCCCCTGCGAGGCCGCCTGCACGCTGAATGTGAATGACGATGCCGTGGGCATCAAGTCGATCGAGCACGCCATCATTGACCGGGCCTGGAGCGAGGGCTGGGTGCAGCCGCGCCCGGCTTTGCAGGCCAGCGGCAAAAAAGTGGCGGTGGTGGGCTCTGGCCCGGCCGGCATGGCGGCTGCGCAGCAGTTGGCTCGCGCCGGCCACGCCGTCACCCTGTTCGAAAAAAACGACAGGGTGGGTGGGCTGCTGCGATACGGCATCCCTGACTTTAAGATGGAAAAAAACCACATCGACCGCCGCGTGGTGCAGCTGGAGGCTGAGGGTGTCACCATTCGCACTGGCGTGCTGGTGGGTGCGCTTCCTGAGGGTTCCAAGGTCATCAACTGGGCCCACGAGACGGTGTCCCCAGCCCAGTTGCAGCAGGACTTTGATGCCGTGCTGCTGACCGGCGGTGCCGAGCAGTCGCGGGATCTGCCAGTGCCAGGCCGCCAGCTGGCAGGCATCCATTTCGCCATGGAGTTCCTGCCGCAGCAAAACAAGGTCAACGCTGGCGATACGCTGGTCGACCAGCTTCGCGCCGAGGGCAAACACGTCATTGTGATCGGCGGCGGTGACACCGGCAGCGACTGCGTCGGCACCAGCAACCGCCACGGCGCCGCCAGTGTCACGCAGTTCGAAGTCATGCCAGAGCCACCTGTTGAAGAAAACCGGCCGCTGACCTGGCCTTACTGGCCGCTCAAGCTGCGCACCAGTTCCAGCCATGATGAAGGCTGTGAGCGTGAATTTGCCATCTCGACCAAAGAGTTTCTGGGGGCGGATGGCAAAGTCACCGGCCTCAAGACAGTACGTGTTGAGTGGAAAGACGGCAAGATGGCCGAGGTGCCGGGCAGCGAGCAGGTGTTGCCGGCCGATTTGGTGCTGCTGGCCATGGGCTTTGTTAGCCCAGTTGCCACCGTGCTGGATACCTTTGGTGTCGCCAGGGATGCACGGGGGAATGCCCGTGCCGGCACTGATGTGGTGGGCGGCTATGCCACCAATGTGCCCAAGGTGTTTGCCGCCGGTGACATTCGCCGTGGCCAAAGTTTGGTGGTCTGGGCGATCCGTGAGGGCCGGCAGGCCGCCCGTGCTGTTGACGAGTTTTTGATGGGTTTTAGCGAATTGCCAAGGTAATGTTAGGGTAAAGAACGGTTTGTGACAGCAGGGCATTAGGGCAATCCCTTATGATCAGCTCGCCCGGGTCAATCCCGACCTCTTGTTTATGGCTGCATCCCCCTCTGAATCCCTCGTTGAATTGCGTCACCTGACCTTTGGGTATGGTGAGCGCGTCATTTTGGACGATATTTCTCTGGTGGTGCCGCGTGGCAAGGTCACCGCCCTCATGGGTGCCTCGGGCGGCGGCAAGACCACCATCCTGCGGCTGATCGGCGGGCAAAATCGGGCCCAGTCCGGCCAGACTCTGTTTGACGGGCAGGACATTGGCCCCATGAAGCAGCCCGCCCTGTACGCTGCGCGCCGGCGTATGGGCATGCTGTTCCAGTTTGGCGCGCTGTTTGCTGACCTGTCGGTCTTCGAAAACGTGGCCTTTCCGCTGCGCGAGCATACCGATCTGCCCGAGCCTCTGATCCGTGACATTGTGCTGATGAAGCTCAATGCCGTGGGCCTGCGCGGGGCGCGTGACCTGATGCCCAGCGACCTGTCAGGCGGCATGGCGCGGCGCATCGCCCTGGCGCGCGCGATCGCGCTCGACCCTGAGCTGGTGATGTACGACGAGCCCTTTTCCGGGCTGGACCCAATTTCGCTCGGCACGGCCGCACGCCTGATCCGCCAGCTCAATGATTCAATGGGCTTGACCAGTATTTTTGTCTCGCATGAGCTGGAGCAGACCTTTGCCATTGCCGACCATGTGATCATCCTGGCCAATGGCAAGATTGCCACTCAGGGTACGCCCGACCAGGTGCGCCAAAGCAGCGACCCCCTGGTGTACCAATACGTCCATGCCCTGTCGGATGGGCCGGTGCGTTTTCATTACCCAGGCCCCAGCGTGGCCGAAGACTTCGGGGTGGCCAAGTCATGAGCTGGTACAAACCTGCTGACCTAGGGTTCGGCGTGCGACGCCAACTCGCCGGTCTAGGCTACGGCGCCCGTCTTTTTGGCCGTCTGCTGGGCACCCTGATGCCCGCTCTGCGCAGGTTTGCCCTGGTGCGTGACCAAATCCATTTCCTGGGTAATTATTCGCTAGCCATCATTGCCGTGTCGGGTCTGTTTGTCGGCTTTGTATTTGGCCTGCAGGGCTACTACACGCTGCAGCGCTATGGGTCGTCCGAGGCGCTGGGACTGCTGGTCACGCTCAGCCTGGTGCGCGAGTTGGGACCCGTGGTTACGGCACTGCTGTTTGCAGGGCGCGCTGGTACCTCGCTCACCGCTGAGATCGGCCTGATGAAGGCCGGCGAGCAGATCAGTGTGATGGAGATGATGGCAGTGGACCCGGTGCAGCGCATTCTGGCGCCACGCTTTTGGGCTGGCGTCATCACCATGCCGCTGCTGGCAGCAGTGTTCAGCGCCATGGGCATCATCGGCGGCTGGGTGGTCGGCGTGCTGATGATCGGGGTGGATGCCGGTTCGTTCTGGAGCCAGATCCAGGGCGGCGTCGATGTCTGGAAAGACGTCGGCAACGGGGTCATCAAGAGCGTGGTTTTTGGTTTTACTGTGACCTTCGTCGCCCTGCTGCAGGGCTATCAGGCACAACCCACGCCCGAAGGGGTGGCCAGCGCCACCACCCGCACGGTGGTGGTGGCCTCGCTGGCGGTGCTGGGCCTGGACTTTATTCTGACCGCCATGATGTTTACGATTTAGAAAGAGGCCGCATGCAACGCTCCAAAAATGATGTCTGGGTTGGCCTGTTTGTGCTGATCGGTGCCGTCGCCATCCTGTTTCTGGCCCTGCAGTCGGCCAACCTGTTGAGTCTGAGCTTCCAGACCACCTACCGGGTGGTCGCCAAGTTTGACAATGTCGGCGGCCTCAAACCTAAGGCTGCGGTGCGCAGCGCCGGTGTGGTGGTGGGGCGCGTCGAGAAGATCGTGTTTGACGACAAGTCGTTCCAGGCCCGCGTCACCTTGGCGCTGGAGAGTCGCTACGTTTTCCCCAAGGACAGCTCGCTCAAGATCCTGACCAGCGGCTTGCTCGGTGAGCAGTACCTTGGGCTCGAAGCCGGCGCCGATGTGAAAAACCTGACGGCGGAGGACGTCATTGGCAATACCCAGTCGGCCGTGGTGTTGGAGAGCCTGATTAGCCAATTTTTGTACAACAAGGCGGCCGATGCCAGCACGCCGGACGCGACGCCCAAGGCAAAACCATGACGGTGAGCTGCCCCGGCTTAATCTGTCAGCAGAGCCGAAGCCGGCCTGTCCGCAGGGCAGCCCATGCGCTGCTATTGGCCGGGCTGATGCTCGCCTTGGCGGGTTGTGCCAGTGGTCCTCAAGCTAACCCAGTTGACCCGCTGGAGCCGTTCAATCAGAGCGTGTTTCGCTTGAATGATGCCCTCGACACAGCGCTGGTCAAACCGGTCGCCACTCTGTACCGTGACCGCACACCGACAAGGGTCCGCCAAGGAATCGGTAATGTGTTCAGCAACCTGGAAGATGTCTGGTCCGCCGTCAATAGCGCGCTCCAGCTGAATGGCCGGGCGCTAACTGACAACGTGACGCGGGTGGTGTTCAACACCTTGGTGGGCGTGGGTGGCGTGGTCGATGTGGCCTCCGAGATGGACATCGAGCGGCACACCAAGGATTTCGGCCATACCCTTGGTTTCTGGGGTGTCCCGCCCGGCCCCTACCTGATGTTGCCGGTGTTGGGACCATCCACGCTGCGGGACACTGTGGCGTTGCCGCTGGATTGGCAGGGCGATCTGGTCAGGCGAATTCCCTATGTCCCAGGGCGCAATGCTGCCACCGTGTTGCGCGGCATCGACACCCGGTCGAGCTTGCTCAAAGCCACCAGCATGCTCGAAGAGGTGGCCCTGGACCGTTATACCTTCACCCGCGACGCCTTTTTGCAGCGCCGTAGAAATGATATCTTTGGCGGTAATCCGCCGGAGGAAGAAGCTCTGGCGCAGCCGGAAGTCCCAGATAAGAAAGTTTCACCATGATTCATCGAATCCTTAAGCAATGCCTTGTGACTTGCCTGCTGTTCGGCGCTGGCCTGTTGGCCTTACCCGCCCTGGCCGCCGACGAGGCCGCTGACGTGCTGATCAAACGCCTGTCGACCGAGGTGCTGGACACCATCCGCGCCGACAAGTCGATTCAGGCCGGTGATGTTGGCCGTATCGTCACGCTGGTCGACACCAAAATCATGCCGAACGTGAATTTTCAACGCATGACCGCCTCGGCCGTGGGGCCGGCGTGGCGCCAGGCCACGCCAGAACAGCAAAAGCGCCTGCTGGACGAATTCAAGACCCTGCTGGTGCGCACCTATGCGGGTGCCTTGACCCAGATCGTTGATCAGACGATCGTCGTCAAGCCTCTGCGTGCCTCGCCTGAGGACAAAGAAGTGGTGGTGCGGTCTGAGGTGAAGGGCCAGGGCGATGCGATACAGCTTGAATACCGTCTGGAAAAAACGCCAGGCGAGGGTGCTGGCTGGAAAATCTACAACCTCAATGTGTTGGGCGTCTGGTTGGTTGAGACCTACCGCAGCCAGTTTGCGCAGGAAATCAATGCCAGGGGCTTGAACGGGCTGATTAACACGCTGTCTGAGCGCAACAAGGCCAACGCCAAAAAAGGCTGATGGTGTTGGTGCTACCCCCCCAACTGAGGCAGGCCGAGGCCAAGGCTTGCTTGCGTGGGCTGCTGCTGGAGTTGCCCGCCCAGGATGCAGTCGTGGTCGTGGATGCAGGGGCGCTGCTGCGCTTTGACTCGGCGGCATTGGCCGTGCTGCTCGAGCTGCGGCGGCAGAGCCTGGCCATCAGCAAGACCTTTGCCGTGGCACACATGCCCAAGCGGCTGGCCGATCTCGCGGCGCTCTACGGCATTGGCGACTTGCTGGTCGCGGCAGTCGAGTGAGCCCGT
>JBIKZZ010000109.1:0-9654 GCA_044354435.1 Rhodoferax sp.
GAGGGCTGGACCCACCCGCCCTACGGGGCTGACATCGTTGACGGCCAGATGTATGGCCGCGCCACCGCCGTGAGCAAAGGCGACATGGCCAGCTTCACCTTCGCCGTGCGGGCACTGGAATCGCTGGGGGCCCCGCTCAAGGGCAGTGTCGAGCTGCACTTCACCTACGACGAGGAGTTCGGTGGCGAGGTCGGGCCAGACTGGCTCCTGAAAAACGGCCTCACCAAGCCCGACCTGATGATTGCAGCGGGCTTCAGCTACCAAGTGGTGGTGGCACACAACGGCTGTCTGCAACTCGAAGTCACTGTTCACGGTGACATGGCCCATGCCGCCATACCCGACAGCGGTACCGACGCGCTGCAAGGGGCCGTGCAAATTCTCAATGCCCTGTATGCCCTGAACCACGACTACCTGCAGGTCAGCTCTAGCGTCGAAGGCATCACCCACCCCTACCTCAATGTGGGTCACATTCAAGGCGGCACCAACACCAATGTGATTCCTGGCACGGTGGTCTTCAAGCTCGACCGGCGCATGATCCCCGAAGAAGACCCGACCGCCGTAGAAGCCTCGCTTCGCCAAACCATCGCCCAGGCAGCGGCCAGCTTTCAGCCGGCCCGCGGCGGCCGGCAACTCAAAGTTGACGTGCGCCGCCTGCTGCTCTCACGCGCCATGAAACCTCTGGCCGGCAATAAGCCCTTGGTCGAAGCCATCCAGAAGCATGGCCAAGCCGTGTTTGGCGAGCCGATCCCGGCGGTGGGCACGCCCCTGTACACCGACGTACGGCTGTACGTGGAGCGCGGCATTCCCGGCGTCATCTATGGTGCCGGCCCACGCACCGTGCGGGAATCACACGCCAAGCGGGCCGACGAGCGGCTCGACCTTGAGGACTTGCGCCGCGCCACCAAGGTGATTGCCCGCAGCTTGCTGGATCTGACCAGCCCCTAAAAATTTTCAGCCACCGCGTTTTTTTCTGCTCTAAACTATTGTCTCTACTAGTGTCAATACAATATTGATGACGCGGTCAGCAAGGCGGGCTCATGGTGAGCCAAGCTGATAAGGGCAAACCCGGTGAAAGCCGGGGACGCAAAGCCACCGGGCTTCGACACCAGCGTGTCATGCCAGCGGGGCTACCGGTCAGGGTCACCGTCATGGCACCAACTGGATAAAGCGTCGCCCTTTTGGTTGTTGTCAACTTGAAAGGTGTCAGATGCGGAAATTGAACCCCCTTAACGCTGCACTGCTGTTCGCAATCTGCAGCAATGCCTTTGCTCAGAGCGCCTCTGTGGCGCAAGACGTTCCAGATACCGAAGCCCAGCTGTCGGCCGGTGCTGTGCCAGCCCCCGTCACCTCAGTGGCGACTCTGATCAAGGCCAGCGCCAGCAGCAGCGAGGCGCGGGCGCGGTCCGTGCAGGGCTGGCTCAACCAGATCAGCACCCCTTATGCCAACCAACTGGCTACCGGCAACGGCGCCGGCGTCACAGTCGGCGTGGTGGACTCGGGCCTGCAGCTGAGCCACCCCACCCTGAAGGGCCAGGTGCTGGCCTCTTACAACGCCTTCACTGGCGGTACCGACGTCACTGACCAAATTGGCCACGGCACACATGTCTCAGGGCTGATCGCCGGCAGCCTGGCCAACGGCAGCATGACCCAGGGCGTTGCGCCAGGGGCCAAACTGGTCATGGCCAAGGTGTTCCAGACCGGTGGTTCGAGCACGCTGACCATACAAAAGGGTGTTGACTGGGTGGTCAACACCCAAAAGGCACCCATCCTCTCGCTCAGTCTGGGCTCGAATACGCTGTCGCTGCAAACGTCGATCCAAAACGCGGTGACCAAGGGCACACTGATCACCGCCGCGCTGGGCAATGACGGCAAGACCACCAGCGCCAGTTGGCCGGCCGAGTTTGCCAAGGCCAGTTGGGCCAAGGGCCAGATCATCGCTGTGGGCGCGGTGGACGCCAGCAACAAGCGGGCCTCCTTCAGTAATTACGACCCAACGTTGGCTAGCTGGACGGTGTACGCACCGGGGGTCAATGTGGCGTCCAGCTATTCGGTGCCCTCAGTGCAAAGCGCCTACGCTTACATGTCTGGCACCTCCATGGCCACCCCCATCGTGGCGGGGCAGGCCGCGCTGATCAAGGGCAACTGGAACTTTCTGACCGCGCCCGACCTGGCGCAGGTGATCTTCCAGTCAGCCACGCGGCTGTGTAGCGGCACGGTGACAGCCGCCGCCTGCGCAGCACGCACCACGGCCGACACCATGTACGGCTGGGGGGTGGTCAACATCGGGGCCTCGCTGCAGCCGCTTGGCGGCCTCAACGTCGGTACCCGCACCGGCACCAGCGTCAACTTCGCCGGCTCAAGCCTGGCCAGTGCCAAGGGCGGCATGGCATCGGGTCTGAAGGGCGTGAAGGCGGTGGCGGTCGACAAATTCAACCGTGGCTTTGTTGTCAACCTGGCAAGCACTGTCATCAGCACTGCCAGCACCAGCGCGGCCATTCCGGCCGCACCCAGCGCAACCACAGCGGTCAAAGGTGTCAGCTTTTCGGCTGAGTACAGTCAGCTTGGCAACCCGGCTGAACACCCCGGCGCTAGCGACAGTGCTGCCCCGCTCAAGCTGGCCCACCTGAGCTATCGCTTTACCGACGACAAAGGCAGCGGTTTCGGTTTTGGTACCGGTGGCACTGCAGGTCAGTACTTTGGTCTGGACGCCAACGGCAGCACGCCTTTGAACCTGGGCACAGCGGGCAGCCGTTTCAACGCCCCCTATTTCGCCATGGCGGAATCAGCCACCCACATGGGTTACAGCGGCACCCTGGACGAGGGCACCGTGGTGCGTTGGGGCCTGATGACTCAGCCCGCCTCATCGCCTGCCACACTGGTTGACCAGAGTACCCCAGTGGCTGCGCGCTCGCTGGCAACGGTCGAACTGCAAAGGCAGATTGGCGCCGTCACGGGGGTGTTGACACTCGGCCAGTTGCAAGAAAGCAACTCGGTGCTGGGCTTTGGCGGTGCCGGCGCCCTGGCGCTGGAGGCCGAGGGCCGCACCACCTTCATGACGCTCGCCGGCTCTTTGCCTGTGACGCCCAAGACCACCCTGTCGGCCATGGCCACCGTCGGCATGACGGCCGGCTACGAGAACGCGGCCGCATCGCTGATTGAAGGCGCCAGCGGCTCACAGACGGCCGCCTGGAGCCTGGGCATGGCACACAAAGACGTTTGGTGCAATGGCGACGCCCTGGGCCTGACACTGGCCATGCCGCTCAAGACCCTATCGGGCAATCTGCAGGTCTACAGCGCGGTGTCGCAAAGCCAGCTCGATGGCAGCTTGCAATATGCCAGCCAATCGGCCAGCTTGGCCCCAAGCGGCATCGAGCATGCCCTGGAACTGGCCTATGCCACGCCGCTGCGCATGGGTGGCAAGCTCAGCATCCTGACCCAGGTGCGTCTGCAACCCAGCCACGATGCGGAAGCGCCGGCGCAGTATGGCCTCGGCCTGCGCTACGTGAGAAACTTCAAGTGATCGCTAGGGCTCACCGTCAGGCCTCGCGCTCAAAAAGCTGCTCGGTCACCTGGCGACCCCACTGCGTGCCCCGCTGCTGGTGAACCAACGTAAACCCGGCCTTGCCGTAAAGATGCCGGACAGCATGCAAGCCCTCAAAAGTCCAGAGGTACACGCGACGGTAGTGCTTGGAATGGCAAAAGGCCATGGCAGCGCCGAGCAGGGCCGTGCCGGCACCCGTACCGCGCACCAGGTCAGAGGTGATGAACCAGCGCAGGTGGGCGCCCTGCTCGGCCGCCCGGGCACCATCAATGGCAATGGAACCCTCCACCCGGCCGTCTTGCAGCAGCAGCCACAAGCCATCGCACGCCTCGTCATAACGCTCACAAAACTCGGCCATCTCGCGCGCTACCTTGGCCTCAAAGGGTAGGCCAAAACCCACCAGGGCGCTGTAATAGCGCGCATGCAGTTCAGCCACCCTGCCAATGGCGGTGGGCATGTAGCCTTGGTGCAGCTGGAACTTCATGGGCACATGATAGCCATGCAGCCGGACCCCGATATTGCGCCTGAAACGCTGCAGCATCGTGCGTGAACACCCGCAAAGGCACCGGGCCTGGCAGATTTGGTGGTTGAATCTATGTCTGATGCGAACTAAAACCGACAACCCATCCGGCACCCAAGCACGGGCCCTGCGCTCAACCCTGGCTAGCTGGTGGCATCGCTTCACAACACGCTTTGGTGTGGCCGCAACCAACCCAGTCATCCCGCAAGCGCTGTGGGATGGCACACTGGCGCGCCACCCCTTTCTGGCTGAACGCGACGCGGTCGACCTGCAACAGCTGCGCCTGCTGAGCGCACAGTTTTTGGGCAGCAAGCAGTTCAGTGGCGCCCACGGTCTGCAGATCACCGACGAGATGGCGCTGGCCATAGCGGCGCAGGCCTGCTTGCCGGTGCTCAAGCTGGGCCTGCACTGGTATGACGACTTCAGCGGCATCGTGGTCCATCCCGACGCGATGCTGGCGCGGCGCGAAGTGCATGATGAGATTGGCGTGGTGCACCATTACCAGGAAGAACTCAGCGGCGAGGCCATGTCCGGCGGGCCGGTGACGCTGAGCTGGCGTGACGTGCAGGAGGCCTCCATCGAGGACGGCTACAACGTGGTCATTCATGAGTTTGTGCACAAGCTGGACATGCGGGATGGCCAGGCCGACGGCTGCCCGCCCATGCCATCACGCGCAATGGCACAGCGCTGGCAGACCGAAATGCAATCCGCCTACCGCGATTTCAAAGAGGCCCTGTCGATGGCCAACCGCTTTGGCGGCCCCCAGCCCTGGCTGGACCCCTACGCAGCCACCGACCCAGCCGAATTTTTTGCCGTGAGCTGCGAGGCCTACTTTGTCAACCGGCAGCGCTTTGCGCAGGAATGGCCAGCCCTACTAGACCTGTTCGACGCGTATTTTCTGGGGTCATGATGGACGAAGCGGGCCACGCCCATTGACACATCAAAATACCCATCCGAAAATGTTGTTGAATATTTCAACAACCTGGAAATCGCCATGGCCACGGTCAATTTCAGCGTCCCTGACGACATCAAGAATGCTTTCAACACCACCTTCAAAGGGGTGAACAAAAGCGCGGTTATTGCCGATTTGATGCGCGAGGCGGTTGAGCGCGCCCAGAGCCAGCAACGCAGCAAGGACGCCTATCAGCGTATCCTGGAACGCCGGCAACACGCACCCCGAATCACTGACGAGCAGTTTCGCGACGCGCGTGAAGAAGGTCGACCGTGATTGTCGTTGTGGATGCCAGCGTGGCCGTCAAATGGTTTTTGCCCGGCAGCCCTGATGAACACCACACAGAAGCGGCACTGCAACTCCTGGAGCAATCGGTGCTGGGCTTTCTACCCATGGTCCAGCCGGACCACTTTGTCACTGAAGTGGCGGCAGTCTTGGCCCGGCTCAAGCCGGATGAGGCCCACACGGACCTGCTTGATTTGCTGCACATCCGTTTCAGCACCCTGGCCAGCCCGGACATCTACGCTACAGCGCTGGATTTGGCCATTCGCCACCAGCATCACCTGTTTGACACCCTGTACCACGCGGTAGCGTTGCATACGCCGGACGCCGTGCTGATTACAGCCGATACGCGTTACCACGCCAAAGCCAGGCACGATGGGCAAATCAGTTTGCTTTCAGATGTCCGACTGCCTTGACTCTGGCGATCCGCTGTTTCGATTTTCGGCTCATAAAATGAGCCGAATTCTGTCAAATACGGCTCATGCAATCAAAAATTATCTGGCAACAAGCCGACTGGCCACAGTTGGTCGTCACGCCGGCCAACGTGGCGCCGGCGCTGCTTTTGGCCCGCCAGCGCCAGGGCGAGTTGGTCGGCAAAGCCCGGGCCATCGGGCTGGATCAAACCGGCTCCACAGTTCAGGAGGTGTTGTTCCAGGAGGTTATGGCCACCTCAGCGATTGAGGGCGAGAACCTGAACCCGGCCGCGGTGCGCTCATCGGTGTTGCGCAAGCTGGGCATTGAGCCCCCCGACGGGTCGGCGCGCAGTCGCCAGGTTGACGACTTGCTCGATGTGATTCAGGACGCCATCATCGGCTTTGACCAGCCGCTCGACCACGACCGGCTGTTTCGCTGGCAAGCTGCCTTGTTTCCCAGCGGCTACAGCGGGCTGCAGCGCATCGCTGTTGGCCAATACCGGCAGCATGCCGACCCCATGCAGATTGTCAGTGGCCCGCCCGGCAATGAAGTGGTGCATTTCACCGCCCCACCGTCGGCACAGGTGACCCTTGAGATGGACAAGTTTTTGCAATGGTTTGCCCAAACAGCGCCTGGCGCAGCCCGCAGCGCAGAGCATGACGGCATGGCGCGCGCCGCAATAGCGCATGTCTGGTTTGAAACGATTCACCCTTTCGAAGATGGCAACGGGCGCATTGGGAGGGCCATCATCGACATGGCCATGGCGCAAGACCTTGGCGCGCCCACACGGCTGTTCAGCCTGTCAAGCCAGATGCTCAAAGACCGCAAAGGCTATTACGAAGCTTTGAGCGCGGCCCAACACGGCTCTACCGATGTATCGGCCTGGGTGCAATGGTTTGCACGGGCCTTGGGCCAGGCCTGTGTGGCCACGTCGGCTTTGCTGGACACGGCAGTTGAGAAGTCCAGATTCTGGGCAACACATTCGCAGGTCACCCTGAATGAACGCCAACGGAAAGTCATCCAACGTTTGCTGGATGAGGGCAATGGCGGCTTTCTAGGAGGTTTGAATGTGCAGAAATACATCAAGATGACGGGCACTTCAAAACCCACCGCCACGCGCGACCTGGGCGACTTGGTGCGCTATGGCTTGTTGCGGGTGCGGGGACGAGGCAAGGCGGTGCGGTACGGCGTTGCGGTGCCGGAGTGGGCGCACTCTGAGTGAAGACGCCAACACCTAACATGCAAGAGACGCTATGGCCGAACTGCCCCACGCCAAGCGCCTGCTGAACGAGATCAACGCCCGGCCAGCGGCACAACGCGTTGACGCCCTCAAGGCCCAGTTCAACTTCAAGACCGAGATGGACGCGCAGGCACGCAAGGCTTTCTTTCCACAGCCTATACGGCGATCATGGAATGGATCCTATACGCCGGTCGGTGACAGGGATCACGTCCAGATTCCGTCAGGTTCGATAAAACGTTCGGGCTTTAGATCAATGGCAATAGACTCAACAGCATGTGTTGGTTGTTGAGGGGTGCTGAACAACGCCCGTACCAGCCACAATCCACCGAGCGTCTCCTTAAAGGACATCAACTTTGACACTTAATAAATCCCATATCGCAAAAATTCTGACCGCATTGGCATTAGCGTTTTTTGCCATCGGATCGGCGGCTCAGGTTGTCTCACCTTACACGGTTCAGCCCGGCTCTCTCATGTCGCCTTACTGGGTTTACAAAGGCGCCTTTAAAGAGTACAGGAATAAATCTCTGCATCCGCCAGCAAGCAAAGTACGTGAACTGCAAATAGCCAGTGGACAAACGCTGCCTGCGGCACTGGTGCAGCAAGCAGATGCGGTGGCCAACTCGCCTAACCGTGTCACCCTGACGCTCATCGATAAAGGTCAGGTGGTATATCGGCATAAACGAGACGAGGTCGATGACGACAGCTTACTCATCAGCTACTCTATGGCTAAGTCACTGACCAGTCTGATGGTGGGCCACGCATTTTGCAATGGCCACATCAAGGACTTAGATGACAAGTTGGGGGACTACGTGCCGGAACTTGCAAGCACAGCATATGGTCGCTCCTCAATACGGCATGTACTCAACATGGCCAGCGGCGCCAATTCTTCAGGGGAGAATGGCAACGCTTTTCCGGGTGTGGATGCGGCACTTAGAAGCCAGCAAATCAGCTATCTGGAAACATTGCTGAAGTACAAAGATGCCAAGCCGCGCTTGTTTGGCGTCTTGGCCCCGGGCGATGCTTTTGATTACAAAAATTTAGACACCGCAGCCCTGTCAATTCTTGTTGAGAAGGCCACCAAGCGCCCTTTCCAACAGTGGTATCTGGAAACCCTAGTCCCCGCTGCCGGGCTGGCACGCATAACGGCATGGAACTTGGACAAGGACAACCGCCCTTTAGCCCACGCGTTTTTTTATGCAACACCTGACGATTGGCTTCGATTAGCCCTTTACAGCCTTGACGTATACAAGGGCCGAGCAGGCGCCTGTTTGCAGGGCTATATGCAGCAAGCAATTACCAAGGGAGTTCGCATTTACAACCATGGCGAGTACGCCACTTATGGACATCAATTCTGGACGGGGATGAAAGGGGCAAATTCAGAGGTTTTTTGGATGAGGGGGTACGGGGGCCAGTACATTGGGGTCGATCCCAAAAAAGAGCGCTTGCTTGTTGCGGCATCAACCAAAGAAGAGTCATCGGTGCTTGCTTTATTTGCAAATTGGGTCAATAACGATTGAGTGGATAGTTTTATCGGGGTGCCCGACAGGTCTATCGCCATGCTTAACTTGGCCTTGCAACTTATTGGCCCGGCTTCTTAGCTTGACTTTGATGGGGTGCTACACCCCGCTACAGGCAATGACCTGTTTTGCAGGTGACATCTGCTGGAGTAAGCACTGATCGGCAAGGACTGACCATCACACATGTCAAGCAGGCCGCTCCGAAAATTTATAGCCGTGAGTTGGTCGATTTGATCTTCGACCTGCCCTACTGTCGCATACAGAATCTCGTGGAGAGAAACATCGCCGGTCGCCAAGCAGCATCGCGCTATCTCAAACAGTTCGTTGAAATTGGGGTGCTGGAGGAACGAACCGTCGGCCGTGAAAAGCTATTTATTCATCCCAAGCTGATGTACTTGCTGACCCGGGATGACAACGATGTTTCGCCCTACCCGTAGTAAAGGTTTGTCTATCGAGGGAATTGTGCAGGGGGGTGCGGGAAGTGAAGCTGCCTCAAGCCCAGCATTGAATTCAATGGTTGGTAAATTGGCAGGTAGAAAAGAAAACGGGGCACTAGGCCCCGTGTTTTCTCGATACTTGGCGGAGTGGACGGGACTCGAACCCGCGACCCCCGGCGTGACAGGCCGGTATTCTAACCAACTGAACTACCACTCCTGGTAGCGGCAACTTTGCTCTTTCGAGCCAAGCCACCGGCCCTTGCGGACCGGCTGTTACCGGCTTGCGCCTTGCTCATCTTGCGATGAAACCTGGCGACCCCACGGGGATTCGAACCCCGGTACTCACCGTGAAAGGGTGATGTCCTAGGCCTCTAGACGATGGGGTCATAACCTTTGGACTTCCGTCTCAACACACAGCTTTGCAGCTGTTTCCCGAAAAATGGTGGTGGAGGTAAGCGGGATCGAACCGCTGACCTCTTGCATGCCATGCAAGCGCTCTCCCAGCTGAGCTATACCCCCTTCTACCCGAGCTGCCTGTGACCTAAGCCACACTGGCAATCTCGTTTCGCGAGCCTTAAATTATAGCGTTAATTTTCAGGCGGCTTGGAGCCGCTGCAGCACTTTTTCTCGGTCGCACAGTTCCAGCACCGCATCCAGCGATGGCGTCTGGGCCGTGCCCATCACCAGTACGCGCGCCGGCATGGCCAGCTGTGGCATCTTCATGGCGCAGGCGGCCAGCACCTCTTTGATG
>JBIKZZ010000437.1:0-2670 GCA_044354435.1 Rhodoferax sp.
TCACGCTGCTCGGCGCAGACCCGATCAAATCCGTAGGCGCGGGTTTCTTGCATCACCTCGCGCAGCCGCACCAGGGCGTCGGTCGGCATGGTGGTGTGGTAGGTGTGGCCACCTTTTTCGTAAGTTTCCATGACCTGCAACCATTTTTTCAGGTCACAGGCAAAGCTGGTGCTGCTGGTGCCGTCGATGGCAGCGCGCGCGCGCTCGCTGAGCATCACCATGGCGCAGCAGGGTGAGCCGCTCCAGCCCTTTTGCGGTGCGCTGACCAGCACATCCACACCCGTGGCGACCATGTCCACCCAGATGGCGCCCGAGGCAATGCAATCGAGCACCATCAGCCCGCCCACCTCATGCACGGCATCGGACACGGTTTTCAGGTAGTCGTCGGGCAAGATCATGCCGGCCGAGGTTTCCACATGGGGTGCAAACACCACGTCAGGGCGCTGAGTGCGAATGGTGTTGACCACCTCGTCCACCGGGCAGGGAATCCAGGCCGACTGGCTGTCGGTGGAAACCCGGCGCGCCTTGAGCACAGTGGATGAAGCGGGGATGTGGCCCATGTCAAAAATCTGGGTCCAGCGGTAGCTGAACCAGCCGTTGCGAATGACCAGCGCCTTCTTGCCCGTGGCGAACTGACGGGCCACGGCTTCCATGCCAAAAGTGCCGCTGCCGGGCACCAGCACCGCCGACTTGGCGTGGTAGACCTCTTTGAGCATGCTCGAAATATCGGTCATTACGCCCTGAAAGCGCTGCGACATATGGTTCAAGGCACGGTCGGTGTAGACCACCGAAAACTCAAGAAGGCCATCAGGATCGATGTTAGGCAACAGGCTGGGCATAGGACGCTCCGTGTGTAATGGGGCAGTTATAAAGTCTTTCAGCTTAGCATGATTGGGCAAAAATGGCATCCTGAAGTTGATCAAGCTCAAAGCAGGCATGGTTGATGCTTGGGCCCTACCCAAGGGAATTCCCTAGGCTATTGGCTCTGTGGGCGGCTGCATGATGGATCTATCAGCGCGAACGACCCTGCCCGGACACTCAACTGCACACCAACATCCCAACACCCCGATATGCTCAAACCACAAGGGCTTGCCTCGCCGCTCCATGACGGTGACACTGCCAAGCCCTACCTTCAGATCAAGTCCCTGAGCAAACGCTTCGGCAGTTTCACAGCGCTTGACCAAGTGTCGTTTGACATCGCACAAGGCGAGTTCGTCTGCTTGCTCGGACCCTCTGGCTGCGGCAAAACCACCCTGCTGCGCTGCATCGCCGGGCTGACGCTGCAATCGTCCGGTCAGATCGTGCAGAACGGGCGCGACATCAGCCAGTTGCCGCCTTCGGGCCGCGACTTTGGCATCGTGTTCCAGTCTTACGCTCTGTTCCCGAACATGACCTGCACGCAAAACATCGCGTTCGGCATGGAGAACCAGCGCCCGGTTCCCAGAGGCATCGATGCCCGCGTTAGTGATCTGATGCAGCTGGTGGGACTGGTCGGCCATGGCGACAAGTACCCGGCCCAACTGTCGGGCGGTCAGCAACAACGAGTGGCGCTGGCGCGCGCACTGGCCACCTCGCCGGGCTTGCTCTTGCTGGATGAGCCGCTGTCGGCTCTGGACGCCAAAGTGCGGGTGCGGTTGCGCCAGGAAATCCGCGATCTGCAAAAGCGCCTGGGCATCACCACCATCATGGTCACGCACGACCAGGAAGAGGCCCAGGCCATGGCCGACCGCATCGTCGTCATGCACGAGGGGCGGGTGGAGCAGCTGGGCTCGCCGGGCGACATCTACTCTCAGCCGGCCAGCGCCTTCGTGGCAGATTTCATCGGTGTCATGAATTTTGTGCCCGGCGTTGTGCAGGGCCCCATGTCGGTGCAATGTGCTGATGCTTTTTTGCCTTGCCCCACCGGGGTGCATGCCATCGGCAGCCAGGTCACCTGCGGCTTCCGGCCCGAGGACGTTGCCTTGCTGCAAGGCTCCGCTGACGGCGCTGGCCTGGCGGCCACGCTGCACAGCGTCGAGCCCTTGGGGCCCTTTGTGCGGCTGCACTGCGAGGTACCGGCGCTGGGCGCCGCGCCGATCCGCGTGGACCTGCGGCGCAACAGTTTCGCCGACCAGCCCCTGACACCAGGTCAGCCGCTGAGACTGCAGATCGACCCCAACACCGTCCACTTGTTTGCAGCGGGAGTCGGCGCATGACACTGGCGGCGAGCCTGCGCCCACCCGCCATGCTGCGCGACCGCGACGACGGCCTGATGCGCTGGCTGCTGCTGGGCTGCGGCGCCTTCATGCTGCTGGCCCTGTTGCTGCCGGTGGGCATGATTCTGGTGCGCAGCCTGCAAGACAGCAAGGGCGTCTTTGTAGGACTGGCCAATTACCACAGCTACTTCAGCACCGGTTCGCCCTGGCAGTCCATGCGCAACAGCCTGCTTGTGTCGAGCATCACCACCATCATTGTGGTGGTGCTGGCTTTTGCCTACGCCTACGCCCTAACCCGCACCCAAATGCGCTGGCGCGGCTTTTTTCGCGTCATGGCGCTGGTGCCGCTGCTCAGCCCCTCATTGCTCAAGGCGATCGGCCTGGTGTACTGGTTTGGCAACAAGGGCCTGCTCAAGGGCGTGCTGATGGGCGAATCGGTCTACGGGCCCATCGGCATCATCATGTCCTGCACCCT
>JBIKZZ010000110.1:0-9546 GCA_044354435.1 Rhodoferax sp.
GACCGAGCCATCACGCTGTGGGCGGTGGAGATTGATTTCCTGATTCACCGCAACGCCAGAATTTACGTGCTACCTTGCATCGCCGGGCATGTTGGTGCCGATACTGCCGGCGTGATATTGGCTGAGCGCCCCGACCTGTCCGATAAGGTCAGCCTGCTGGTGGATGTTGGTACCAACGCCGAGATCGTCCTTGGCAATAACCAGCGCATGTTGGCTTGCTCCAGCCCGACCGGGCCGGCATTCGAAGGCGCTCAAATCAGCTGCGGACAACGGGCCGCTCCAGGCGCTATTGAGCGGGTCCGTATCGACCCGGTGACCCTGGAGCCCCGGTTCAAGGTGATCGGTTGTGAGTTGTGGTCCGACGAGCCGGGTTTTGATGCAGCGGTGGCGGGTTCGGGGGTGACCGGCGTCTGCGGCTCCGGCATCATCGAGGTGTTGGCAGAAATGTATCTGGCCGGCATCATTCGCCACGACGGCACCATCAGTGGGGAACTTGCGGTGCGTAACCCCCGTATCCAGGCAGACGGTCGTACCTTTTCCTACGAGCTGTACCGGGCGACCGGCAGTGCGCCGGCCCTGAAGGTGATGCAAAACGATGTGCGGGCCATCCAGCTTGGCAAGGCGGCTCTCTATGCCGGGGTTCGTTTACTGATGGAGCGCATGGGCATCGACAAGGTTGATCGTATCCGTCTGGCCGGTGCCTTTGGCAGCCATATCGATGTCAAATACGCGATGGTACTCGGCATGATTCCAGATTGCGAGCTTGAGCAGGTCAGTTCGGCCGGCAATGCAGCGGGTACGGGCGCACGGATCGCCTTGTTAGACCAACGCTCGCGGCGCGAGATTGAGCAACTCGTGCGCAGGGTCGAAAAAATCGAGACCGCTGTAGAGCCCAGGTTCCAAGAGTTTTTCGTGGAAGCCATGGCGATTCCGCATCTGACGGCCCCCTTTGAGTGCCTCCGTCGAGTGGTGACTTTGCCGGAACGCACGGTTGTCGAGTCTGACAGCAGCGCACGTGGTCGGCGCGCTGCCAGGCGTACGGCCAAAGCCGACTGAACACGCGGATCAGAGCATGAGCGAATCAGTGGTTCCAAGTTTTGTTGGCGGCATGCCCCTGCAGGGTGGTGGCGAACGCTTTGAGACCTTTAACCCGGCTACCGGTCAAGCACTGGCCTCAGTTTGGGATGCGACTGCGGCAGACGTTGAGACGGCAGTGGCCAGCGCCCAGCGGGGGTTTGAACAGTGGTCGACTTTTACAGCCACGGAGCGGGGCCGCATCCTGCGCCGCGCAGCGGATTTGCTGCGCTTGCGCAATCGCGAACTGGCTGAACTGGAGGTGCTTGATTGCGGCAAGCCGATCCAGGAGGCCTTGGTGGTCGATGTTCAAAGCGGTGCCGATTGCCTTGAATTTTTCGCCGGTGCCGCAGCCACCCTGGCCGGGGCGCAGTACCCTTTGAAAAATGCATTCGCCTACACCCGGCGTGAGCCGCTCGGGGTCTGTGTCGGTATTGGCGCATGGAACTACCCCCTCCAGATTGCCTGCTGGAAATCAGCCCCGGCATTGGCAGCTGGCAACGCCATGATCTTCAAGCCTTCCGAACTCACGCCGATGACGGCGGTGAAACTGGCCGAGACCTACCTGGAGGCAGGCGTGCCGCCCGGCGTTTTCAATGTCTTGCAGGGCCGTGGTCACACGGGGGCCCTGTTGGCTGCCCATCCGGGTGTGGCGAAGGTGTCGGTCACGGGCTCAGTGCCAACTGGCAAGCAGGTGATGCAGACCGCCTCGGGCACACTCAAGCGGGTCACCATGGAGCTTGGTGGCAAATCACCGCTGATCGTGTTTGACGACGCTGATCTGGAGCAGGCAGTGGCCGCCGCCATGATGGGTAATTTTTACACTCAGGGCGAGGTCTGCACCAATTGCACTCGGGTCTTTGTCCAGCGGGGCTTGGCTGAGCGGTTTTTGGCCAGACTCAAAGAGCGTACTGCATTGCTTCGGGTTGGCGATCCAATGGATGAACTCACCGAGGTTGGGGCCTTGATTTCCAATGCCCATGCCGAGAAGGTCATGGACTATATTGCCAGCGGCCAGGCAGAAGGCGCCACGCTCAGCTTTGGCGGGCAGCGCCTGGATATCCCCGGCTGCGCGGGTGGCAATTTTGTCGCTCCGACCATTTTTTCAGATTGCCATGACGGGATGCGCATTGTGAGGGAGGAAATTTTTGGCCCGGTTTTGTCCATGTTGGTGTTCGACGACGAAGATGAAGTCATCGCCCGCGCCAACAACACGCGGTTCGGCTTGGCGGCCGGGGTGTTCACCACTGACATCGCCCGGGCGCACCGGGTTGTGGCTCGCCTAAAAGCGGGTATCTGCTGGATCAACAACTACAACATCACGCCTATCGAGATGCCATTTGGTGGTGCCGCCGAGTCTGGCATTGGCCATGAAAACAGCATGGTGGCAATGGATCACTACACGCAATTGAAAACGGTCTATGTGGAGTTGGGTCAGGTCGCCTGCAGCTACCGTTGAACAGCTGATTCACGTTGATGACAACCTTCGACTACATCATTGTCGGTGCCGGCTCGGCGGGTTGTGTGCTGGCCAATCGGCTCAGTGAGGACGGTGCAGCCAGCGTACTTCTGGTGGAGGCAGGTCCGCTGGACCACAGTCTATTTATTCATATGCCTTCGGCTTTGTCCTACCCGATGGCGAACCAGAAGTACACCTGGTTGTACGAGTCCGAACCCGAGCCCTTCATGAACGGTCGACGGATTCACTGTCCGCGGGGCCGTGTGATCGGCGGTTCTTCATCCATCAATGGCATGGTCTACATCCGTGGGCACGCCCTTGACTACGATGCTTGGGCGAATAGTGCGGGGTTGCAAGACTGGTCCTACGCCCATTGCCTACCCTATTTCCGAAAAGCCGAGACCCGGGCTCAGGGCGGTGACACCTACCGGGGCGATGCGGGGCCCTTGCATGTGAGTACGGGTGCCTGCCGCAATCCGCTTTATGGCGCTTTTATGGATGCCGGCAAGCAAGCGGGCTATCCCTATACCAGTGATATGAATGGCTACCAGCAAGAAGGGCTGGGGCCGATGGACATGACGGTTCACAAGGGCCGGCGCTGGAGTACCGCAATGGCCTATTTGCGCCCCGCCTGGAAACGCAAAAATCTGACGGTGCAAATGCGTAGCCTGGTGACCCGGGTGGTGTTCGAGGGTGCGGAATCGCGGCGGGCGGTTGGCGTTGAAGTGATTTACAAAGGTCAAGTTCAGCAACTCCGGGCCGCTAAAGAGGTGATATTGGCAGGAGGCGCCATCAATTCGCCGCAGTTGCTCAAATTGTCAGGGATCGGCCAACCCCAGGAACTACAACCGCTGGGCATTGCCCTGACGGCGCCTTTAGCCGGGGTGGGTGAGAACCTGCAGGATCATCTGGAGACCTATGTGCAGTTCGAGTGCACCCAGCCGATCACCTTGTTTTCTGCACTCAAGCCGCTCAACAAACTCAAGATTGGTTTGGAGTGGTTATTGTTCAGCTCTGGTCTTGGTGCCACCAACCATTTTGAGTCGGGTGGTTTCATTCGCAGCGAAGCTGGTGTGCGGCACCCCGACCTGCAGTACCATTTTTTGCCGATGGCGGTGCGCTATGACGGCAAGTCGCCGGCCACCTGTCATGGTTTTCAGGCCCATGTTGGCCCAATGCGGCCAACCAGCAGGGGCCATGTTCGCTTGCGTGACGCCAAGGCAACAACGGCGCCCAGCATTTTGTTCAATTACATGAGCACCGAGCAGGATCGCAAAGAAATGCGAGCTGCTGTGCGCCTGACACGTGAGATTTTTCAGCAAACGGCCTTTGACGCTTACCGCGGCGCCGAGTTGTCGCCCGGCATCCGGGTGCAAAGCGACGACGAGATCGATGCGCACATCCGGGCCAATGCCGAGACCGCCTACCACCCTTCAGGAACCTGCCGTATGGGTACTGACGACATGGCTGTTACCGATGGCCAAGGGCGTGTCCATGGCGTCGAGCGCCTGCGCGTCGTTGACGCGTCCATCATGCCGAGGGTCGTTAGCGGCAACCTCAACGCCCCTACCATCATGATGGCTGAGAAACTGTCCGATGTGATCCGTGGTCGCGCACCGATGCCGACGGCGGTGGTGCCCGTGTTTGAGCATCCCAATTACCTGGCTGCCCAACGCTGAAAGGTTCTGTCATGACCGCCATTCACTCGGACCCCTCTCGCCAAGCAATCGAGCAACTCCTCGCTGGTTGGCCGCTGGCAGCGCGATCCCGTTTGGTGGCATTGATCGAGAGGCATGCGCACCAGGGTGCTTTTGCCATATTCGACGCAGACAACACCAGCTACCAGCATGATCTGTTGGGCGCTTTGCTGCCCTTTATGGAAAACAAGGGCATCTTGACGCGGGACACCATGCAACCGTCGCTGGCCTTGGTCCCTTTTCAAGACAGCACAGGTCGTCGTGAGACCTTGCATGCTTACTACCAGCGCCTGTGCGAACTGGACGATCAGATCTCTTACCCCTGGGCTTCCCAGATTTTTTCTGGGTTTACCTTACGTGAATTGAAAATCGAGCTTGATGATCTCCTGTCTAGCACACAGCCCATTCCGGTCCAGTCATGGGTAAATGGTGCGCTTCAAGGCGCATTCGTACAGCGGCCCCGCGTGTTACCCGGGCAGCAAGCCTTGTACCAGGCTTTGACGCATCATGGCATTGAGGTGTTCGTTGTCAGCGCTGCCAGCGAAGAGCTGGTGCGCATGGTGCTGGCGGATCCGAGCTATGGGTATGGTGTCAAACCCCAAAATGTCATCGGGGTGTCCCTGCTGCTGAAGGACCGGCAGACCGGTCAATTGACAACGGCTCGGAAACAGATCAAGGACGGCTGCTATCAGCCCCATGATTTGCTCGATCATGAATTGACACCGACCCTGTGGGCCCCTTTGCCCTGGTACGAAGGCAAGCAGGCCGCCATTCACACCTATGTTCACCGTTGGAAGCGCCCCATTCTGGTGGCGGGAGATACACCGGCCAGCGACGGGCCGATGTTGTTCCGCAGCGCCCATGTGGAGCAGGGCGCATTGCGGCTTTTCGTGTCACGAACAGAGCGCCATCTTGAAACCATGGCGACATTGCGTGACGACCATGCCGCAGAGCAATTGGCGCACGGCCTGAGCGTGACCGCCCACGACAACTGGCTCGTGGTCCAGCCGCATGAGATCGGGTAAAGTCGGCTCGCGGGGCTATCGGCCCTGTCTCCTATCGAATCCCCATGACGACTGCGCACATGACCGAACCCTCCAATAACCGGTTTTCCAGCTTGCTGGCCTCCCGTCCCTGGCTGCTGGCAGACGGCGCCACGGGCAGTAACCTGTTTGACGTGGGCCTGATGTCCGGCGACGCTCCTGAACTCTGGAACATAGATCACCCTGACCGAATCATGGCCTTGCACCAAGGCTTTGTTGAGGCCGGTGCAGACATTATTCTTACCAACAGCTTTGGCGGCACCACCTACCGCCTGAAGCTGCATAACTCTCAAGCCCGGGTGGCTGAGATCAATCTAGCGGCTGCTCGTCTGGCAAGGCAAGTCGCTGATGCCAGTGGTCGCGTGGTAGCGGTGGCCGGCAGCATGGGCCCTACCGGCGAAATCATGGAGCCCATCGGCCTGTTGAGCTTCGAGTTGGCGAAAGAGGCTTTCGCCGAACAAGCCAGGAGTCTGGCCGAAGGTGGGGCGGACGTCTTGTGGCTGGAAACCATGTCCTCCAAGGAGGAGGTCGAGGCGGCCGTGGCTGGGGCGGCCACTGTGGGCCTGCCCATTGTGTGCACACTGAGTTTCGACACCAATGGTCGCACCATGATGGGTATTTCGCCCAGCGACTTTGCCGGGTTAGAGAAAACCTTCACGCCTCGCCTGGCCGCCTGCGGCACCAATTGCGGCACTGGCGCGTCTGAGTTGGTGGCCTGCATCCATAACCTGGCCGAGGCCATGGGACCTGAGGTGGTGTTGGTGGCCAAAGGCAACTGCGGCATTCCTCAGTACGTGGACGGTGCCATCTGCTACAACGGCACGCCCGAGTTGATGTCCGTGTACGCAAAAATGGCGCTTGATGCAGGTGCTCGCATCATCGGCGGCTGCTGTGGCACCACTGCCAAACATCTGCGTGCGATGCGCGAGGCGCTTGAAGGCCATACCCGTGGCAGCAGCCCAGCGCTGGAAGCCATTGTGAGCCAGTTGGGTGATGTTTCAACGGGTGCACGAGCGCAATGGGGCGGTGAGCAAAGTCGCCTGGGTGGCGCGGCGCCAGGTGCCAACCTCGCCCGTGGGCGTGGCCGACGATCTGGCGGGGCTTGAGCTAAAGCAAGTTGCGCCTGATTTTTTTGTCCCATTCGCGTACCAAGACTTTTTTGTCGCCTTCGTAGGCTTCAAGCCGACCCGTGACATGCCAATGGGTGGCCGTGGCGGACATGGTGGAGTAAGTCTCTGTGCGTACTTTCCAATCGCCACGTGAGGTCTCGGTAGACCAATGGCACTCCTGCCGAGCAGACAAAGGATCATCTGGCAGTATGCTGTACGTCTCACGGCCACAGCCCCAGGTGCACAGCCCGTGCTCGTCAATCACGCTTCGGCCAAAGTCATCAACGATGCTCATGCGGCGCTCGCCGGTACGCTGGTCGACCAGCAATTCCCGCTTGTTCCACGGCTTGTCCAGCACGGTCAGCTTGACGGCTGGGGCCGCCTCCGCCGGGGCAAAAACGGGCGCCGTTTCATTGCGAGCGGGTTTGCGGACCGGCACATCGATGTAGCTCGCCCCGGTCTGCACGGTCAGCGTCACCGGTTGGGGGGCCGGCCAGATCAACGGCCAGTAGCTGGTTGAAATCGAAACCCGCAGTCGGTGGCCCTTAGGGAGGTGGTAGGCCACGTCATCGAGTTGGATTTTCAGCGTGTAGGTTTTGCCTGGCTCCAGGGCTTCAGGGTGTTCGTGACTGTCGCGATGGCACAGGTTAGCCACGGCGTAAGTCAGGCGAGACACTGCGCCATCTGGCCATACCGAATTCAGTCTTACGGCTGCCAATGCCACTGGCCGGTTGGCATTGACCCGCAGATTCAAGACGGGCGCCCCGACCAAGTCAATATCCCGTGTCAAGGGCGCCGAATCAAAAGTCAGCGAGCCAGCATCGTCTTGCCGCTGGTCCCCCGGGAACTCTGGGCCCATCCAGATGATGCAGTACTCGCCGCTGTCCGCGCCAGTGTGTTGCGGCGAACTGATGGTGCGTTTGATTTTGGTACCGGCTTCGCGGCCCAGACCGTCCGGGTTCAGGTGCCAGCGCTGCCGTTCATGGCGGTCTGCCGGCCACACCTGGTCACTGACCCAGCGCCCGGGAATATGCGCCACCGAGGCGCCGGGCCGGCCCAGGTCCATGATGTAGGTGCGAAAGGCCGGGTCCTGTTCGACCCCGGTCGGCTGGTCTTTGAGCCAGCGGTCCCACCAGCGCAGCGCTTCCTGCAAAAAGCCGATGCGTGGCTCAGGCACAGCGAAATGTGGGTACTTGTGCGCCCAAGGGCCAATGATGCCTTTGACGGGCGCCTGAATGCTGCTCACCAGGCGTGGTACAGCATTGGTGTAGGCGTCGTTCCAGCCGCCAATCGCCAGCACGGCGGCATCAATGGCGCCGATGTCTTCGCATACCGAGCCATGCTTCCAGTAGTCATCACGGTGTGGGTGTTCCAGCCAGGGAATGGCCAGCAAGGGCTCGGCCTGCAGTCGTGCCAGCCACATGTCGCGCCAGCGGTCGCCGACCAGTGCTGGGTCTGGCGGGCGTGATGAATACGCAAACATGGTGGCTGACCAGCCCAGGTTTTCATTGAGCAGGCAGCCGCCTTTGTAGTGGATGTCGTCGCTGTAGCGGTCGTCGGTGGAGCACAGGGTGATGATGGCCCTCAGGCCCGGCGGCCGGCGTGCCGCAACCTGAAGGCCGTTAAAGCCGCCCCAAGAGATGCCCATCATGCCGACCTTGCCAGTGCACCAGGCTTGCTGCACCAGCCAGGCGATCACGGCCTCGGCATCGGCCAGTTCCTGTTCGGCGTACTCGTCCAGCATGATGCCGTCTGAGTCGCCGTTGCCGCGCATGTCCACCCGCACGCAGGCATAGCCATGCCCGGCCAAGTAGGGGTGGGTCAAGGCATCGCGCAGGATGGTGCCGTCGCGCTTGCGATACGGCAGGTATTCCAGCACTGCCGGGACCGGATTTTTATCTGCATCTTTTGGCAGCCACAGTCTTGCTGCGAGTTGGGTCCCGTCGGGCAGGGGAATCAGGATGTGGGGGATTTCGCGGACCTTGCGCGGAAACGATTTGACTGTCTTCATGGTGCCAGTGCCTTTGTTTTTGTTTGTCTCGTCAGTCTGAGCATAAGTGAATCACAGGTCTGAATCAAGGCGTGACACGATGCGATGATTAGCCCCATCTCATCCCCTGATAACCCACCATGACCGTTCACCCAAGTATTCAATCTCCGTCGTCCTCCTATCTGGTGGGGGTGGACACCGGCGGCACCTACACAGACGCGGCCATCATTGACGCTGCAAGTCACCGTGTCATTGCGTCAGCCAAGGCCATCACTACCAAAGGTGACCTGGCGATTGGCGTTACCGAGGCGATCACCCGCGCTGTTGGCTTGTTGCCACAAGGCCTGCAGCCGCAAGATATTTCGCTGGTGTCGGTATCGACCACGCTTGCCACCAATGCAGTGGTGGAGGGGCATGGCAGTGCCGTTGGCGTGGTGTTGATCGGTTTTGATGCAGCCATGGTGACCCGCACCGGCATCGCCCAGGCCTTCCCCGGCATGCCAGTTGAGACGGTGGCTGGTGGGCATGACCACAATGGTGACGCCCGCGTGCCGCTGGATACGGAGGCGCTGGAGGCCGCGCTGGCACGCATGTCTGACAAAGTGGACGCCTTCGCCGTGGCTGGGGCCTTTGCCGTGCGCAATGCGGCGCATGAGCACGCAGCACGTGAGCTGATTGTGGCGCGCACAGGCAAGCCGGTGACCCTGTCCACCGAGCTGTCGTCCTCGCTCGATGCGCCGCGCCGGGCGCTGACGGCGGCCCTCAATGCCCGGTTGATCTCCCGGGTGAGCAATTTGATCGAGGCCGTGCAACGGGCTATGGCGCAGCTGCAAATTCGTTGCCCGTTGATGATCGTTAAAGGTGACGGTACCCTCGCGCTGGCCGAATCGGTGGTAACTCGACCGATCGAAACTGTGTTGTCGGGGCCCGCCGCCAGCCTGGTCGGCGCTCAATGGCTGTCGGGGTTGGACAGCTTCATCATGTCAGACATGGGGGGTACCACCACGGACCTGGGTGTGCTGCTCAATGGGCGACCACGCGTCGCATTGGATGGTGCCGAGGTTGGAGGTTGGCGCACCATGGTGCGGGCAATTGATGTTCGCACCATTGGGTTGGGCGGCGACAGCGAAGTGCTGCTCGGGCCGCAGGGCAAGCTCAGCATCAGCACACAGCG
>JBIKZZ010000439.1:0-2647 GCA_044354435.1 Rhodoferax sp.
GACGGCGGCGCCGACTACAGCTTTGAATGCATTGGCAATACCAAGGTCATGCGCCAGGCGCTGGAATGCACCCACAAGGGATGGGGCCGCAGCATCATCATTGGCGTGGCCGAGGCCGGCGCCGAAATCAGCACCCGCCCTTTCCAGCTGGTCACCGGCCGCAAATGGGAAGGCTCGGCCTTTGGCGGCGCACGCGGCCGCACCGACGTGCCAAAAATTGTGGACTGGTACATGGAGGGCAAGATCAACATCGACGACCTGATCACCCACACCATGCCGCTGGAAGACATCAACCTCGGGTTTGATCTGATGAAACGCGGCGAGTCGATCCGCGGCGTGGTGCTGTACTAAGGGCGCACGCCGCTGCCCGGCTGACGATGAACGATCGCCTTTCCACCCGCTTGACCCGCCGCTATGGCCTGAGCCTGCCCGTGGTGCTGGCGCCGATGGCGCTGGCTGCGGGCGGTGTGCTGGCAGCGGCCTGCGCCCGGGCGGGTGCCCTGGGCCTGGTGGGCGGTGGCTATGGCGACCTGGACTGGACCCGGCGCGAGTACACGCTGGCGCTGGAGCAGGGGGGCGGAGGCGCCCTGGGTTGCGGCTTCATCACCTGGAAGCTCGACCAGGACGCTTCCGCGCTCGACTGGCTGCTGGATGAGCCGCCCGCGCTGCGGCCGCGCGCGGTGATGCTCTCGTTTGGTGACCCTCGGCCCTATGCAGCGCGCATCGCCCGCGCTGGTATCGACCTGATCTGCCAGGTGCAACGGCTGGAGCAACTGCCGCAGGCCATTGATGCGGGCGCCACGGTGGTGGTGGCGCAAGGGGCCGAGGCCGGCGGGCACGGCATGAACGCCCTCAATGGCCGCGCCACCCTGAGTTTTGTGCCGGAAGTGGCCGACTGGCTGGCTGCCCACGCTCCCGACACACTGTTGCTGGCCGCTGGTGGTATCGCCGATGGGCGCACCCTGGCTGCCGCCCTGGTGCTCGGTGCCGATGGCGCGTTGGTCGGCTCGCGCCTCTGGGCCACGCAGGAGAGCCTGGCGGCCGAGGGCGCTAAGCGCCAGGCAACCCAAACCAATGGCGATGGCACCGCCCGCTCAGGTATTTTTGACATTCTGCGGCGCAAGAACTGGCCGGAGCCCTATGACTTTAGGGCCATCCGCAATGACCTGCATCGCCGGCTGGAGCCGCAGCTGGACAGCCTGCGCACTCACCCGGAGGCGGCCCGCGCCGAGTACGAGGCGGCGGTGGCCGCCGGCGATTATTCAGCGGCGCACGCCACCGTGGGTGAAGCGGTGGGGCTGATCAACGATGCCCCGCCAGCCCAGGCGGTGCTGCAGCGCATGGCGGACCAGGCGAGAGAGCGGCTGGGCTGACGCGGGTGACTTGTGACGCTTCACAGACTCCCTATGAAATGACATCAGGGCCCAGTCCCTGAGCAACTCATGGCAGACCTTGGGTCGCGGCAGCTCCCACAATTCTGTCGATGGCAAGGCGGATCTCCTGCTCGGAGATCACCAGGGGCGGCGAGAAGCCAATGGCCATGGCGCCTTTGGTTGTTGTGGACACGCCCTTTTGCATGGCTAGCTGAACCAGATCTTCGGACGACATGCCTTCTGTCAATTTGCCCGACTGCAGGGTTAGGGCCAGCATTAACCCCAAGCCACGGATCTCAGCTATCGGGGACAAAGGCAGATCCTTGAGACGGTCCCTCAGGTAGTTTTCTGTGTACTGCCCTAAGCGTTCCGCCTGCTCGATCAAGCGCTCATCTTCGATGATCTCGATGGTTGTCAGTGCCGCACGTGATGTCACAGGGTTTTTTTCATGCGTGTAATGGCCCAAGGTCAGTTCAGGCGCAACTGCCATGTGCTTGTGTGCGAGCACTGCCGCAATCGGCAATATTCCGCCGCCCAATGCCTTGCCAAGGACGACCACGTCGGGTCGTACATCGTAGTGTTCGTGTGCGAAGAAGCGGCCGGTTTTACCCAGGCCTGAGGGGATCTCGTCAAAGATCAGTTTTGCCCCAGCGCGCTTGCACAATCTTGACACTTCCGGCCAAAGATGAGGGGGAGGCGTTATGCAGTTGGATCGCATGGGTTCCGCAATAAAGCATGCGACGGTGTCAGGGGCTGTTGCGAATATTCTTTCGATATCGGCCAGCATCCGGTCTGCGCCGCCTGCCTCTTTGTCCCAATAAGGCGCGACATGGTGAACGTCCGGCAACTGGCTACCCAGTCTTTGATCCAGTACCGCACTGGAGAGAGCCAAACTTGCGAACCCGTGACCATGGTAACTGCCATTGATGGCGATGATGCCCGAACGCCTTGTCGTCGCACGGGAAAGTCGTAAGGCAATCTCAATAGCGTCTGAACCACCCGTCGCAAGAAGCAGTCTGGAGTCGCCATCCCAAAAGCGACGTGTCAATTTCTCCCCGAGCAAAACCGATGGCTCATTGGTGAATCGACGTGGTGCAAACCCCAGAGCATCAATTTGCTGCTTGATCGCCGATACCAACCTAGGATGGCTGTGCCCAATGTGGTGGCAGCTATTGCCATGCAGGTCTATGAACCTGTTGCCCTGCGTATCCTCAAGCCAGATGCCCCTGGCCGTGCGAAGCGCACCCAGGCTGGGTGTCGAGCCCACTTGCGGC
>JBIKZZ010000111.1:0-9432 GCA_044354435.1 Rhodoferax sp.
GCTTTCTGTCGCTGCACACACTGGGGCTGGAGCTGGACAACCGGCTGATTGCGCTGCTGCCCATTCAAGGCGCGCCCGTGGTGCGCGCCTGGAACGTGGTGCACACCCTCGCCAAGCTGCTGTCTCCCGCGGCCGAGGCCTTTCGCTACTTTGTGCTGGAGCACGGCGAGGACTACCTGCGTGAGCATTTCGAGCGGCATCAGGCGCTGGCGGGGCCGGTTTGAACTGTGACCGAGTCAGGGGGCCGTGGTTGGCTGGCTGCGGGGGCCGACTGCGTGCCGCTGCTCGTGTCCTCCGCCCTGCGGGCTCCCCCTTGACCTCGCTGCGACACGCAGTCGACCCCCGCAGCAGCGAAGATGGTTGGTGTACCAAACTGGGCACTAACTTCACTGCGTAACAGCTACCGTGCCAGATCAGGGCGGTGTGGCGTTCGGCGCAGCGGCATCAAGGAGGAGCCCACAGGGCGGGGGACAGCCGCGGAGCCGAATGCCACGCCGCCCTGATCCCACCAGCGCCTGATCCCGCTAGCGCCTCGGCAAAAAGGCTTGACCAATCCGCTCCAGGCGCAGTCGATAAAACATTTTTACACGGCGGCACAGGGCGCTCGCACGAAGATGCCCCCGCGCGATTTAACCCGCAAAGCTATGGCCAGTTCGTTCCCCTGGGCCGCATCGCACAGCCACAAGATGTGGTCGGCCCGATCCTGTTCCTGCTCAACCCGGCAGCTGCTTACATGACCGGGCAGACCCTGTATGTCAATGGCGGTACTTTCATGGTTTGAGGGCGGCGATGACTTGCGCACAGGTTTGCACATCGCCAAAGTTGAGTAGGAAGTTATTGAGCGTCGCGAAATGGGCTTCTTCAGTGGCCGCCGAGCAACCGTCTGACAACATCAGCGTGCGGTAGTTCATCATCATGGCATCGCGCGCGGTGGATTCGCAGCAGACGTTGGTCGCAGTGCCCGCGATCAATAGGGTGTCAATGTGGCGAGTCTGTAATTGCTGGTGTAAATCACTGGAGCCAGGCGACAACGCGCTGTAGCGGGTCTTGAGCAGGTGCAGGTCAAGGGGTTGAGGCTTGAGGTCGGCATAAAGTGCATGTCCGAGGGAGCCAGCCCGCATGGCCGCGCTGCGGAGTGCAAATGTGGCTGAAGTCGACAGTTCTTTATGAAAGTGCGACCAGCTCACGACTGATTCCTCGGTGAAAGTGTTCATCACCCACACCACGCTGCCGCCGGCTTGGCGTAGAGCCTCGGCCACGGCATTGATGTTTTCACAGGTTGAGGCGGCCTCTGGAATCCAGGCGTGGCCAGCGCCCTGCTTGACAAAGCTGTTTTGCATGTCGATCACCAATAAGGCGGTGCGCGTTGCATCGAGCACTTCAAAAGCATGCAGTTTCCCGCGCCGTAGCAAAACTTTGCTAACCAGGTCGGGCGGTGCGATGTAATTTGTCATCATTCGCAGCTACTCCTCTATAACTTTCAAACATCTGAAAAAATGACCCTCGAATATGCCACGCGGGCTTTGGTGGGTACGCTTACGCCGCAGGCCAATACCACTGCGGAGCCAGAACTGAACATGCTTTGGCCGGCGGGCTTTTCCATGATCACTGCGCGCTTGACCAGCGCCAAACCTTTGCTCGAGGACCGATTGGCTGACTGCTACCAGCACTTAGATGACACACTGCTTCAATTTGGCAATGCGCCTGTTCAGGTTGTTGCAGCAGCCTGCACCGGCTCATCCTACTTGGTCGGTACCGCCCGTGAGGACGCACTTTTCACAGCCTTGGGCCGCCGGCTTGGGGTGCCCGTCACCAACTCGGCACTGGCCGTTGTAGCGGCCTTGCATAGTCTGCAAGCTAAACGCATGGGGCTGGTGTCACCCTACCCAAAAAACCTCACTGCTCATAGCCTGATTTATTGGTCCTCGCGCGGCTTCGAGGTGGCCGCAGTAGCCGAGCCCGAGCCGATCAAAGAAGGTTTCCACCCTTTCTACGCCATGGCCAGGCCCATGATTGATACCGCTCTCTTGACCCTTGAAAACACTGAGGGCCTAGATGCCACTGTGTTACTCGGAACTGGAGCCCCATCCCTGGGCACTCTGCTGCGACATCCGCGCTTGGCAGGCGCGCCGGTGTTCTCTTGCAACCTAGCTCTAGCTTGGCACAGCATCGAGCTGATGGCTCCTGAGCACAGCCCCAGAGCCGCCAGCCTGCTGTCTATGATCGGCGGTCAGGGCTGGGCCGAAGTCTTCGCCCAGCGCCAAATCTAAAGCCAGCCGAGCGTCTTGGGCAGCCACAGGGATATCGCTGGAAACAGCACCAGAAGCGCCAATCGCACCAGGTTCGCACAAACAAAAGGCATTACGCCGCGATATATGGTGCCAATAGGGATGTCTTTGGCAATCCCCTTGACAACAAACACATTGATGCCGATTGGAGGAATGATCATACCCAACTCAATCACGACTACGTTGATCACGCCCCACCAGATAGGGTCATAGCCCATGCTCAAAATTAACGGGTAGACGAAGGGCAGCGTGAGAATCATCAGGGCGATTTCGTCAAAGAAAGCGCCGCCTATCAGATACACCACCAATAAAACGGCCAGCACCGCAAGATTTGACCATCCTAGCGTCTTGATCCAAGCGACTACGGCGCCCGGCATGCCGGAGAGGGACACGAAGTAACCAAAAATCGATGCGCCGATGATCATGACAAACACCAAGCCCGTCCCCTTGGCCGTATCGCGCATGGCTAACAGGAAGTTCGACCAGCCCAGTTTGCCTCGCAGGAGCGTAATGACAAAGGCAAAGGTGGCGCCTACCGAGGCCCCTTCGGTCACCGTGAAAAGCCCGGAGTAGATGCCAATTCCGACAATAACTGCCAGCGACAATACCGCCCAGCACCCCCGGACCGTAGCTAGTCTTTCGCGTAAGGTGGTGGCTTCGCCGATCGGCGCAAGGCTGGGCTGGTAGGCGACGACCAGCAGCACCGCCAGTACATACAACAGCGTAGCGAGCAGACCGGGCAGCACCGAAGCGATGAACAGTGTAATGATAGAGTTTTCGGTGAGCACGCCGTAGAGGATCAGAATCACCGAGGGCGGAATGATGATGCCCAGAGTGCCCCCGGCGGCGATGGTGCCGCTGGCCAGAGATTTGGCGTAGCTGCGTTTGAGCATCTCCGGCAAAGCCACCTTGGCCATGGTGGCGGTGGTTGCCACGGCTGATCCGCAGACGGCACCAAATCCGGCGCAGCTGCCGATCGTGGCAAGCGCTAGGCCGCCGCGCCGATGACCCAGAAAGGACTGAAACAATCTGTATAACTCAGAGGACAGTCCCCCGACAAACGCTAGATTTCCCATTAGCAGAAAAAGGGCTACGACACCAAGGCCTTCATTGGCAATGGCACTGGTGGGCTCTGTCGCTACAAGGGTCAGTGCTGGCTGCCAGCCGATGATCAAACCCGTTCCCACCAGGCCGGCGATGCCCATTGCCACACCAATCGGCACATGAAGCAATATCAGGATGAACAGCAGGCTCAGACCGAGCAGACCAATTTGAATCGGATCCATACAAACTTTCGAATCAGATTTGTTGAAGCGAGCTACGCTCAGTCGTCCGCAGGTGGCAGGCCTCGCCCGCCACCAATATTTGCCCAAGAGCGCCACACTACAAAGCATTGCACCGGCACAGTGATAGTTAGCAGAGTGGCCGTACTCCACCACCACGGCCAGATCGGCATTTCAATGGTGGCACTGGTGCGGCCGCTGGTTTTCAGATCGATCACAAAACCCCAGACTTGCCAAGCGAGCAAAAGAAAAAAAATCAATGTGACGGTACTGCCAAAGGCCTCAATGACCTTGGCTTTCTGCCCACTTACAAAAGACCCAAGAAATCTGATCGTGATGTTATTTCGGTGCAGCAGACCTGCAGGAAAACAGGTGGCAATTGCTACAGCCAGCAAGACATCGACGAAATCGGCGTAGCCGCTCAGACGTGGCCACAATAGGTAACGGGCCAGACCGTCCCAGGTGGTTAAGATGGCGACGGCACATAGTCCAACAAAACCTGCAGTGGCAACCCATCTAGTCAAGTGATCCAACCGGTCAAAGGTCTGATCGACCCCGGCCAGCGGATCTTCAGGGGCGCTGTCAGCCATGTTCAACTACTTGAGCGCAGCGATTTGAGCTGGGCCTGGATTTCTACCATCAGCGCCTTGCCGTTAGGCGTCTTGTCGGCCCACCACTGCTGCACTGCCTGGTTGCGAGGCTCATAGGTCATCAACTGAGCGGCGCTTGGCGTTGTCGTCTTGACCCGACCTTCGGCTTTGAGCTCTTGCTGAATCTGCTGGCCCGCTTCCTCGTAGGCCTTGCCGCCATAAATTGCTGAGACTTCACCGCCGCGCTTGAGCATGGCCGCTTTGACATCGTCTGGTTGCCGAGACCATGTTTTTTCATTGATCAAGAGCAGGAAAGGGATCACGCCCAGCGGCAGGTGGTAGTCCTGGTTGATGAGGGCCAGAGATTTGTAAGTTTTCATGCCAGTGGCGCCCTGTATAGCGCCGTCGAGTGTGTTGCGATTTAGCATTTCGTTCATTTCCGGGCTGTCCATGGTCTCAGCGCTGGCGCCGAAGCTCTCCAGCCACTTGGCATGTACGGCTCCGGGTGATCGGATCTTTTTATTTTTCAGATCTTCAAGGCTATTGATTGGTTGGCGCATCCACAATGACATGGGCTCCGTAGAGAACATCGTCACTGCTTTAACGCCATCAAAACCTTTTAGCAGATTTTTTTCATAGAGGCGCCAGGCTACGGTACCCGCTTCTACCGCGTCACGGAAAAGGGCCGGGAGTTCAAAGGCCTGCAAATCTGGGAATTGGCCCGGGGTGTAACCAGGTAGCACCCAGGCAACATCAGCAACTCCGTTCTTGACCAACTCGTACTGCTTAAAAGGATCCTTGCCCAGCGTACCCCCCCAAAAACCCTGCAGTTTGACCTTGGTTGGTTGATCTTTCTCCACAGCGGCCATCCAAGGTTTGATGACTCGGCTGACCCCAAAAGACTGCTCCGGGACAAAAGCGGCTACGCGCAGGGCTGATTGCGCTCGGGCACTCAGGCCCAAAGTACTCAGACCAATACTTGCTGCGGTACCTAAACCCGACTGGATCAGGGTGCGTCGTGCGATTTTCATGTAAGTCTCCTGTTTAAAAATATAGGCGCAACGCGCTTAGAAAAATAAAAAAACACCTTATCCCCCAAGCCTGCGCAGCGGGTGCGGTTTTGTAGGGATGGTGATGGCTTTTTCCTCGGTAAAAAAAGCCTCGCAGGCAGCACCGCTTTGCCGCCCAATTCCTGAATTTTTGAAGCCGCCAAAAGGTGCCCGCAATTCTCGCATCATGGGCGTGTTCACCCAGACGGCGCCAGTGCGCAGCCCCTCAGACATGTGCGTGACAGTTGGTAAGTGGTCGGACCAGACGTAACTGGCTAGGCCATATTCAGAGTCGTTAGCCATCGTGAGGGCTTCGTCGATAGTGTCGAAAGCCATTAAGGTGGCAAATGGACCGAAGATCTCCTGGCGCGCTGCGCTGCAATGGTTGTTGGGCGCTAGGATCGCTGTGGGCTGAACATAGTAACCCTCATCAAAGCCGGGCGCCGCTTGTCCACCAACCAGCACCGTACAGCCCTCTTTTGGGGCCTGCCTGGCAAAACCCAGCACGCGGTCCATCTGCGCCTGCGATGCCAAGGGCCCCAACTCGGTGGTGCTGGCCAGTGGATCACCGATGCGGATGGCCTGGGTGCGCGCCACAAAACAGTTCATGAAGTCATCAAGTATGGTTCGCTCCACCAAAATTCGCGAGCCGGCGAGACATTGTTGGCCGTTATTAGAAAAAATACCGATCAAAGCGCCGTCCAGCGCACGGTCCAGATCGGCTGAAGCGAAGATGATGTTGGCTGACTTTCCGCCTAGCTCGAGTGTGCAAGGTACCAGGTTTTGAGCTGCGGCCATCATGATGCGGCGGCCGGTTTCCGTGCCGCCTGTGAAGCTCACGCGGTCGATTCCGGGATGAGTGACCAGCGCCTGTCCCGTCACTGGGCCACGCCCGTTTACCAAATTCACGACGCCCTTGGGCAGGCCGGCCTCGCACAGAAGCGCTACCATCAAAGCGACCGCCAATGGTGACTGCTCGGACGGCTTGACCACGCAGGTCGCGCCAAACGCTATCGCGCTGGCGATTTGCATCGACGAAAGTGCTAATGGCGCATTCCAGGGCGCGATCAGCGCCGCCACCCCCACTGGCTCGCGCATTATTGAGGTCACGTAGCCCTGAGTTTGGCGGTAAACCCGGTCGCTGCTTTGCCCGATGTAGTCAGCAAAGAATGAGAAATTGAGCGCTGCGCGCCGCATATGACGCTGCTCGATTTCACGCAAGACAATGCCGGTGTTAAGACACTCCAGGTAGGCGAGTTCCTCGGCATGACTGATTAAAACCCGTTGGATCGAGCGAAGCACGTCTTGGCGGTGTTCCACGCTCGAACGCGGCCAAGGCCCCTGCTCAAAGGCCAGGCGGGCACTCACAACCGCTGCGTCTACTTCTTGCGAGCCAGCCTCAACCACATGAGTGACTCTTTGGGCAGTAGCTGGGTTCATCACCGGCAAGCGCTCACCCTTACCGACATAGGCCTGCCCGCCAATGAAACTGCCGATACTGGCGGGGATCTTGAATTTAGACGCGGCGTGAGCAGACTTCATCTTTTGTCTCAGACCAAGGCCCGCGCTTTGGCCAAGCCCTCGAGCATGGAGGTCTGGCGCAGGTATGCTTGACAGCGCGGTCGGTCATCTACCAGGGCCTGCAAGCGGGCCAGCGATTCGCGCCGTTGCTTCAGATCTTTGAGTTGCATGCGCTCGTGGTTTTTATCGGCTTGTCCAATGATGTCGTCGCGCACCACTGGCAGACGTTGGCGCTCGTAGTCATCAAGTACGACATCGGGCGCACCGCCAAGACGTTTAATCAGTAACTCCGCCAAACAGAAAGCATCGTGAATACCGCCATTCATTCCCATACCGCCTTTGGGATTGTTCAAATGAGCGGCATCGCCGGCAATCAACATGCGCCTGTGGCGCCATTTGGAAGCGAGGCGCTTGTGCACCCGATAAGGCCGCACCTCGGTCACCTCGAAGGGTCCAGCTTCGGGGAACAAAGCGTCCAGTCTTCGCGCTATTCGAACCGGATCCGCCTCGGTCTCCAGTGATTGGTCCGATTCAGGATGCAGGCTTACACGCCAAATGTGGGGCAGGTGCAGCAGGCTGTAGGTGCCTGAGTCCTGCCAGATGTAGTTAACGCCCGCTAAGCCTGGCACCAGTTTGCCAAAATCAAAAGGTGTTGTGGCGAGCAGTGTCATATCTGGGTAGATATTGCCTTCAAAGTTTGCACCGATAGCCTTACGCACGAGGCTGTGAGCGCCGTCACAGCCCACCAAATAAGCGGCTTCAAGGCGCTCGTCGCTGCCTTGCAGTTGGGCCCAAACACTTTCCTCGCTTTGTCCTACGGCTTGCACTGCTGTGCCGCGACGGATAGTCACGCTGGAGTGTTTGAGCAGGCGGCGTTCTAGTTCCTCGGACAACACCCCCTGCTCGCATTGCAGCCTGTAGGGATGAGCAGTTTCACCCGCCAGTACAGACAGATCAAAGGTCACATGTTCAGTGGTCTCGTGCAGACGAATCTGCCAGGTTGGTGTGATCCGCCCGTGCTTGATAAGCACACCAGTAATACCTGAGGGCGAGAAAAAATCAAGTGTCGGTGGATGAAATGTGGACTCGCGGAGTTGCCGGGAAACGGCAGGCTCGGATTCAAGAACCATAACCTGAGCCCCCAACTCCGCCAACCTATAGGCAAGGGTCAGCCCGACTGGGCCAGCTCCTAGTACGATTACTCGGTGCGCAGGATTCATGGGGAGGCAGAGTGTTTTTTGTGCACAATTGTTCTACACATAGTACAAATAAAATTTGAGCTGTCAACCAAGCGTAAACCCCATGTCGGGGGTTAACCCCAAACGTCACATCCGGCAGGTTATCCAAAGCGCTCCACAGGGCGGGTGACAGCCGCGAAGCCGAATGCCAGTTCGCCCTGATCCCACAAGCGCCTCGGCAAAAAGGCTTTCACCAATCCGTTATAGTGATAATCATGTCCAGTCCGGTTCCCGCCATCACCGTTGCTTTGGTGATGCGCCGGGACCGCATTGACGGGCCGATGAGCCGCTGGCAGTCTTGGCGCTGATCGATGGCTCGCAGACCCTTAAACAATGGAGGCGGTCTTGTCCAACCAGTCCCCTGAGCATGTTTGGTCTGCTGACCTCTTCAAGGGAATGCGGCTTTTGGTCAGTGGTGGTTGCGGTGGCATTGGCCGTCAGCTGACCGAGCAGGCCTGCGCTTTGGGTATGCGCGTGGCGGTGATGGATTTGCAGTCATCTATTGAACTTCATGCCCAAACAACCGCCCATTACGTGGCCTTCGACGCCAAGGATCCCGACTCCGTAGACCGCGCTGTAGGGAAATCAGTTGCCCTTTTAGGTGGCTTGGACGCCTGCGTGAACTTGGTTGGCTACATGACAGAAGCGCTGTCGCTGGCGCACACGCCCACAGAGGTTTGGCACGACGTGATCAGCGGTAACTTGGATTCCGCGTTTTTCCTATCGCGTGCGGTCATCGGCCACCTGCAGAACTCCCCGCGGGCTAGCTTGGTACACGTGGCGTCGGGACTGGGCGCGCTGGCTCGACCCCAGTATGGTGCCTATGGCCCAGCCAAGGCCGGACTCATCCTGATGACCCGCCAGCTGGCGTTGGAAAATGCGCCCGGCATTCGCGTCAACGCGGTAGCTCCGGGCGCAGTCGATACAGCATTTTTACGCGGCGGCACAGGGCGCTCGCACGAAGATGCCCCCGCGCGATTTAACCCGCAAAGCTATGGCCAGTTCGTTCCCCTGGGCCGCATCGCACAGCCACAAGATGTAGTCGGCCCGATCCTGTTCCTGCTCAGCCCGGCAGCCGCATATATGACCGGGCAGACCCTGTATGTCAATGGCGGTACTTTCATGGTTTGAGGGCGGCGATGACTTGCCCGAGCCGTTCGGACGGCACCATGAGTTGGCCGTGCCGGTTTGAATTTTGGCTGTGAGCGGTGACGTTGAGCGGTGACCGAGGGCAGGTGGCCTTGGTTGGCGAGCTGCGGGGGCCAACTGGGTGCCGCTGCTCGTTTCCTCCGCCTTGCGGGCTCCCCTCGACCTCGCTGCGACACCCAGTCGACCCCCGCAGCAGCGAAGATGGTTGGCGTACCAAACTGGGCACTAACTTCACTGCGTAACAGCTACCGTGCCAGATCAGGGCGGTGTGGCGTTCGGCGCAGCGGCATCAAGGAGGAGCCCAAAGGGCGGGG
>JBIKZZ010000440.1:0-2628 GCA_044354435.1 Rhodoferax sp.
GACCGGTCAAAGCCGCAGTTGCTGGGCAGCAGTGGCGCGACAGACACGCCACAAGCGAGCAGGTTTGGCACCCAGGCGCCATCGGACCCGAGCCGGGCCCAACTGGCTCCACCCAGAGCCAAGACGACTGCGTCGCCAGTCATCTCAACCTGGCCGGTTGGCGTGGCGAATTCCAGGGCGATGCCCTTACCCTCAGATTGAGTCAGCACGCCCGTCCAACGGTGCCGCATGTGAAACCGTACACCAGAGCCGCTGGCCGGGTGCCACAGCCGCTGCAACCAAGCACGCAGCAGGGGCGCGGCCTTCATGTCGGTCGGGAAGACCCGCCCCGAGCTGCCGACAAAGGTGCGAACCCCCAGGGCACTCGCCCAATCTCGCAGAGCCGCTGGACCAAAGGCGTGCAGCAACGGTATCAGCGCGGCCTGGCGAGCACCAAACCGACTTTCAAACCGTTCGATGGGCTCTGAGTGGGTGAGGTTGAGCCCCCCTTTGCCTGCCAGGAGGAACTTGCGCCCGACTGAGGGCATGGCGTCAAACAGTTCCACAGACACGCCGGCGGCGGACAGCACTTCGGCGGCCATTAACCCAGCCGGGCCACCACCGACCACCAGCACTTTGCGTGGTCTGTCAGAACTCACCTTGTTTTTCCAGTACCACCATGGCGCCACGCGCCGTCAAAAAAGCCGCGTGCACCACGTCAGCAGGGTAAGCAGATTGCACCGCTTTCTGATATTGCCGCAATTGAGCCACCAAAGCGGGTTGTTGCAGTGGTGCGGCAGACGATTTGTAATCCAGCACCCACCAGTGACCCGCGTGGCCCGGGTCACGTCGCTGTACCAATCGGTCCAACCTAAGGGTTTGGCCGCAATAAACCAGAGTCACCTCGTTGCCGGCCCAACTCAACATCTGCGGGTCCCAGGCCCAGGCGCCCTCGCCGTGCAAGATCGCCTCAGCCATGGCAGCCGCCTGCGCGCCCTGCTCCGCGTCCAGGCCGAATTCCTGCGCCGCAGCGCGAACCGCAGGTGCCGAGCGCTCCCCCCACTCCAGCAATCGGTGCATGGCCAATCCGAGTCGCGCCAACACCGGTTCGATCTGGGACAGAGCTTCAGGGCCCACAGCAACTGCGGGCGCGCCGGTTTGCGCATCGGCTGACACGACCCGCGGCGGGCCGAGGGGCAAGACCTTCAGGTCAAAGCCATTGGCCAGGGGCGCCGGAGCCTGGTGGAGTGCCTGGCTGGGGGCCTGGTCCACAAGTGCAACTTCATCAGCCAGCGGCTCCAGCCGGCTCCACCAACTGCGCCCCGACGCCTGATAGGGTTCAATGCTGGAGATAGCCAGGGTATGGCGGGCCCGGGTCATGGCCACATACAGGGTGTTGAGTTCTTCTCGCTCCCGCTCACGCCGCTCGGCAGACAGTGCGTCTGCCGCGCAGGCCGGTGGCTGGCTTTCGCTGGCCAGAAAAACAAATCGAACCGGGGCTGGCGACTCGCCCGGCCAGTCGACCAAGACGCCCATGGTTTCGGCCTTGCGTTCTGGTGAATCGGTATCAAGCAGCAGCACAGTGTGTGCCTCAAGGCCTTTGGCGCCATGCACGGTCAGCAATCTCACAGCCTGCGATGCCACCACTGGTGGCGCCAGCACACCGCCAGCCTTGAGGGCTCGGACAAACGCATAGGGCGTGGCATAGCGACCACCCCCGAGTTGCAGCGACACGCCCAGAACGGCCCGCAAATTAGCCAGCACCGTGTCGCGCTGACTCGGTGGTGCGGCCACTGCGAAACGGGCCAACACGTCGCCGTCGGAATAAATGGCTTGCAAAGCGTCGTGGGGCGGCAGGGTGTCCAGCCACCCTTTCCAACGAATCAAATCAGCCGCTACCCACCGTCCATCATAGGTTTTCAGCTGCAATTTTTGTAGCAGTTCAAACCACGGCAGGGGCTCATCACGACGCGCCAAAGCCAGCGAAACCAAGGCTGAATCGTCCAAATTGAACAAGGGTGACTTCAAAGCACGGGCCAGTGACAGATCGTGCTGCGGTGACACCAGCACATCAAGCAGCGCAACCACGTCTTGCACCTCACAGCACTCGATCAAATCGCACTTGTCGCCCACATGGGCGGCAATCTGCAAATGACGCAGCTCGTCCTGCAAGGGCAGTAAACCAGCCCGTTTGCGCGACAACACCATGACATTGGCGGCGCCCATGTCCTTGCCTTGGGCCTGCCAGTCGCTCAGCTGCTGTGCAATCCAGGCAGCAGCCTGCCGCGCCTCTTGGACGCGTAGGCTGTCTTCTGGTAACTCACGGGGCGTTCGCAAGCTATCACGCCAGCCTGTGATCTCGGCTGGAATACCGTCGTCGGTAGGGTTGGGCGTTCGCGCTGGGCGCAGGGTTTGTGGCAGCTTGCATACCAGGCCCACTTGCGCCGAATCCGTGGTGTGCGGTCGAAATCCCGGGTAGTTGTCGCTCTGAGCGGCCTGCCCCATCACCTGGTTGACGATATCGACCACAGAGCGGGCATTGCGCCGCGTGTGGTCACAGCTCAGCAAATCACCCCCCAAACCGTCCCTCACAAAGGCCTGCGCCGCTTGGAAGACCTGTGGCTCCGCCCGACGGAAACGGTAGATGCT
>JBIKZZ010000441.1:0-2618 GCA_044354435.1 Rhodoferax sp.
AGCACGGGCAGGCGGTTGCCATCGACCAGCACCTTATTGGGCTTTAGGCGCAGGCCCTCCACCGCCCGGCGCATCGCCAGCAGGGTCGCCTGCAAGATGTTGAGCCGGTCGATTTCCTCGACGCTCGCTTCGCCAATCGAGCAGCACAGGGCCTTGGCTTTGATCTCGTCGAACAAGCGCTCGCGTCGTAACGGGGTAAGTTTTTTCGAATCAGCCAGACCCTTGATGGGTTTGCGCTCGTCCAAAATAACAGCGGCTGCCACAACTGGCCCGGCCAACGGACCGCGACCAGCCTCATCCACACCGGCGATCAAGCCAGGGATGTCCCATGACAGGGCCACTTGCTCAGGTCTGGAGGATTTTTTCGATCGCATGAGCAGCTATTTTCGGCGTGTCCTGGCGTAATTGCAGGTGCAACTCGGTAAAGCGCTGTTGTAAATCCGCCACTTGGGCAGGCTTTGCGGCCAAGCCATTCAGGACGGCATCGGCCAAAGCGCGGGGTGTGGCAGCCTGCTGCAGCAGTTCTGGCACGACAAAATCCTGGCACAGAATATTGGGCAAGCCGACCCAGGGCTGCAATTTTTTGCGCCGCATGATCTGCCAGGACAACGCGCTCATGTGGTAAGCGATGACCATGGGGCGTTTGAACAGCGCGGCTTCCAGCGTCGCGGTGCCGCTGGCAATGAGGGTCAAGTCACAGGCGGCCAGCGCCGTGTGCGACTGCCCCGCCACGATGGTCAGGTACGCCGCCATGCCGCTGGCCCGTGCGGCCTGTTCAATCGCCGGGATCAAGGCCGGCACGGCTGGCACCACGAACTGCATTGTTGGCTGAGCCTGCCGGACCAGAGCTGCCGCTTGAAAAAATCGCAAAGCTAAGTGCGCAATTTCAGATTGCCGGCTACCGGGCAAAAGTGCCAGCACCGGGGCATCCTGACGAAGCCCAAGCTTTTCCCGCGCGGCAGCCCGATCTGGCTCGAGCGGGATGACCTGAGCCAGCGGATGGCCGACATAGGTGGCCGCGATTCCATGACGAGCGAGCAGCGCCGGCTCAAAAGGGAACAGGCAAAGCACGTGGTCCACGCTGCGACGGATGGCATTGACCCGCTCAGCCCGCCAAGCCCAGACCGACGGGCAAACAAAATGCACAGTCTTGACGCCATTTGCCTTCATAGCAGCTTCCAAGCCCAGATTGAAATCCGGGGCGTCGACGCCAATAAAAAGGTCTGGACGCTGCAGCAGCAAGCGCGTCTTGAGTTGGCGCCTTATTCCCACGATCTCGCGGTAGCGACTCAGCACCTCCCAGCCATAGCCATGCACCGACAGTTTCTCGTGTGGCCACCAAGCAGTAAAGCCGCGAGCGGCCATCTGAGGCCCGCCAATTCCGGCTGCGTGCAAGTCGGACCAGCGGGCCCGCAAGCCATCTAGCATCAGACCGGCAAGCAGGTCACCCGAGGTTTCACCAGCGACCATGGCCAAATTCAGGGCGTGCATGGCAGCCTGACCCGGCTCAGCGCACGATGCCGCGCTGTGGCGAGGTTTGCTCTAAAAATGAGAGCATCATCTCTATATCTGACAGGGATTCCAGGCCTTTTCTACCTAAATCAACGATCGCTTGACGGGCCAGATCGAGCGTCAGATTGTCCCGATACAGGGCCTTGTGCATGGCTTTGACAGCGGCCAGTCGCTCGGCCGAAAACCCGCGCCGGCGCAAACCTTCGTAATTCATGGACCGGGCTTGCGCAGGTTGGCCCTGGCACATGACAAAGGGCGGCAGATCGGCAAACAGCAGGGAGCACATCGCGGTCATGCTGTGCGCACCAATTTTCACGAACTGGTGCACCACGGTGAATCCGCCCAGAATGGCCCAATCCCCGACCTGTACATGACCCGCCAATTGCGCATTGTTGGCAAAAATGGTGTGGTCACCCACCTGGCAATCGTGCGCCAGGTGCACGTAGGCCATCAGCCAGTTGTCGTTGCCCACCCGGGTCACGCCACGGTCCCCGGGCGAGCCAATGTTGAAGGTACAAAATTCACGCACGGTGTTGCGGTCGCCGATCACCAATTCACAAGGCTCACCAGCATACTTTTTGTCTTGCGGGATGGCGCCGAGAGAGTTGAACTGGAAGATGCGGTTATCTTGGCCGATTGTGGTGTGACCCTCCAGCACGCAATGCGGGCCAATGGTCGTCCCGGCACCGATACGCACATGCGGACCGATCACTGTGTACGGACCCACCGTGACCGAACTGTCAAGCTCGGCACCGGGGTCTACCAGCGCCGTCGCATGTATCGCGCTCACGACAGCCACCTCAGGGGACGGCCCGCATCGCGCAGGTCAACTCAGCCTCGACCGCAAGATCGTCACCGACCATCGCACGGGCCTTGAACTTAAAAATACCGGCTTTCATGCGCAACAACGTCACTTCCAGGATCAATTGATCACCAGGCTCCACCGGCCGTTTGAAACGTGCGCCGTCGATCCCAGCGAAGTAATACACGGTGTCGTCGCTGGGTGAAGTGTCTAGCGCGTCAAAGGCGAGCAATGCAGCCGCCTGGGCCAGGGCCTCAAGCATCAACACGCCCGGCATGACCGGACGATGTGGGAAGTGGCCTTG
>JBIKZZ010000442.1:0-2613 GCA_044354435.1 Rhodoferax sp.
CGCCAAAGGTCAGGGCGGCTTTTTCAAGTGTTTCCAGCGTCTGTTGTTGAAACCATAAAACTCATTATGCATGAGCCTCGTGACACCATCGGTGCCCTGGATCAATGGCAAAAATGGTCAGGCGACGACTGCAACTTTTTTGAGATCTTTGACAGCCTTAAGCACATCATCCACATGGCCCGGTACCTTCAAGCCACGCCACTCGTCTTTCAGCGTACCGTCGGCGCCTATCAGAAAAGTGCTGCGTTCAATGCCCTTGACCTTTTTCCCGTACATGATCTTGTTTTTGACCACGCCAAACATGTGGCACATTTTTTCTTCAGTGTCGGCAATCAGTTCGAAAGGGAGCTCAAGTTTCATTTTGAAGTCATCGTGGGACTTCATGTTGTCCCGTGACACGCCGAATACCGTGGCACCTGCCTTGACAAAATCCTTGTATTTGTCCCTGAACTGCATGGCTTCTGTGGTGCAACCAGGGGTGTTATCTTTCGGGTAAAAATACAAGATGACGATTTTCCCCAGGTGCGAGGTGTTCGAGACTTTGACACCACCCGTGGCATTGGCGTCAAATTCAGGGATGGGTTTATTGACAACAATCGCCATGGTAATTTAATCTCGTGTGACAGGATGCGTCATTCGTTCGGGTCGAGGGGCTTGGGCGGTACCGCGCTTCAGTCATCCCCGGCAACAAACGCGGATTTTACCCTGAATTCGACAACGACACCGTGCGAGTCTCCCGCGGTATCAAGGGGCTGAGATGGGTTCCAGAAGCAGCGCCACAATCACGTGGCGGCCTTCGCCGGCCAGGATGTTGTAGGTCCGGCAGGCGGCCTGCGTATCCATGGTTTCGACCCCGACACCTTGTTCGATCAGGGGCCTGAGCCAAGCGGCCTGAGGGAACCGGAGGCGCTGGCCGCTGCCGAAGATTACCAGTTCAGGGCCCAGATCGGCGAGCTGTGCAAAATGGGCGACTCCAAGTTCATCGAAGCTCTGGCAATTCCAGTCCAAGCGCTCGCCCCGCGAACCCAGCACCAAGCTATGCACGATTTTCTCACCGGCCACGCCGATCCAACCCAAGCCGTAAGCACTGATGGATTGCACGCTGATGAAGTCAGGCTGAATTTTCATAGGAGACCGCCGGTGAATGAATGCTGCGCTGCATCGAGCGGCTGCTTGGCTCTGTGGATTTGTGGTCAAATTATAGGTTTCGCCGCTTATGACGCGCTGATGGAGGGACTTTGAAGACAATTCATAAATCTGCCAAATTGGCCAACGTGCTGTACGACATCCGTGGCCCGATCATGGATGCGGCGCGGCAGATGGAGGATGAAGGTCAGAAGATCATCAAGCTCAACATCGGCAATCTTGCCCCGTTCGGTTTTGATGCGCCCGAAGAAATCCAGCAGGACATGATCCGCAACCTGCCGAATTCGGCAGGGTACTCCGACAGCAAAGGTATTTTTGCAGCCCGCAAGGCGGTGATGCATGAGACCCAGAAACAGGGTGTGTCCGGTGTCACCCTAGACGATATTTATCTGGGGAACGGCGCCAGCGAACTCATCACCATGGCCACCAACGCCTTGCTGGATAACGGCGATGAGTTGCTGCTGCCAAAACCTGACTACCCGCTGTGGACGGCTGCAACCAGCCTGTCTGGGGCGACGCCGGTTCATTACTTGTGTGATGAAGCCAACGGATGGATGCCCAACCTGGAAGACATCCGTGCCCGCATCACGCCGCGTACCAAGGGCATCGTGGTGATTAACCCGAATAACCCCACCGGCGTGCTGTATTCCAATGACCTGCTGCTGGGGATTGTCGACATTGCGCGAGAGCATGGCTTGGTGATCATGGCCGACGAGGTCTACGACAAAGTACTGTACGACGGGGTGCACCACACAGCCATTGCCAGTCTGTCGAGCGATGTGCTGACGCTGACCTTCAACTCGCTGAGCAAAAGCTACCGTTCCTGCGGCTACCGGGCTGGCTGGATGATTGTCTCGGGCGACAAGAAAAATGCCGGCGACTACATCGAGGGCCTGAACATGCTCTCGAACATGAAGCTGTGCTCCAACGTGCCTGGCCAATGGGCAATACAGACCGCCTTGGGCGGCTACCAGAGCATCAATGACCTGGTGTGCGAGGGCGGGCGCCTGCGCCGGCAGCGCGACCTCGCCTATGAACTGATCACGACCATACCCGGGCTGAGCTGTGTCAAGCCGCAGGCAGCGCTTTATATGTTTCCCCGCTTAGACCCGGTGGTGTATCCGATTGAGGACGACCGCCAGTTTTTCCTGGAATTGTTGCGCGAAACGCGGGTGATGTTGGTGCAGGGCACTGGCTTCAACTGGTCGGCACCTGACCATTTCCGCATCGTGTTCCTGCCGCACGAGGATGATTTGCGTGAGGCCATCGGCCGGATGGCCCGGTTTTTGGCCGGATACCGCAAACGGCATGGCACCTGATTGCTATTAAATAAATAGCATACTATGCCCGATTGGCAAGGCCTAGGGCCTTTTTTGACTTAAAAAATATATGAAACCGATTCAAGTTGGGCTGTTGGGTATTGGCGTGGTGGGCTCGGGAACATTTAATGTGCTTCGCCGCAACCAG
>JBIKZZ010000002.1:0-37003 GCA_044354435.1 Rhodoferax sp.
CATGGCCAAGATGACCGCCACCGAAAACGCCCAGCGCGTGATCGACATGGCGCTGCAAATGCACGGTGGCATGGGCGTCAAGGTGGGCACCAAGGTGGAAAGCCTGTACCGCGATATCCGCTCCCTGCGCATTTATGAGGGCGCCACTGAGGTGCAGCAGCTCATCATCGGCAAGTCGGTGTTGAAGACCCTGCCGGCCAGCCCCGTGCCATCAGCCGATCAACACAAAACAGAAGGAATTGCATGAGCTACTCTGCCCAGACCGACCGTTTTGTGCACGACCGGCTGCCGCCGCCGGAGCAGTGGCCCCGACTCACCTACACGCTGCCCGAGTTGCAATTGCCAGCGCAGTTGAACCTGGTGCAGGCTCTGTTTGAGAGCGCGGCCAAGCGTGGACTGGGCGACCGGCCCCTGTTGCGCTCACCGCGCCGGACCCTGAGCTACGCCCAGGCGCAGGCCGAGGTGGCTCGTATCGCGCAGGTGCTGGTTCAAGACTACGGACTGGTGCCGGGCAACCGGGTGCTGCTGCGCGGCGGCAACTCCATCGGCATGGCATTGGCCTGGCTGGCGGTGGTGCAGGCCGGGGCGGTGGCGGTGGCCACCATGCCCCTGCTGCGCGCCAAGGAGTTGGGCGACATCATCGACAAGGCACAGCCCACCCTGGCGATTTGCGATGAACGCTTGCTTGACGAGTTGCAACTCGCCCTTGCGCAGCAGCCGGTGCTGCAAACACTGGTCAGCTTTGACGCGCTGCACCAGAGCGGCGAACTGGCCCTGGCCGCAGCCCGCTGCGACGGCCAGCGTCCGCCCTGCGCCACGGCCGCTGATGACATCGCGTTGCTGGCCTTCACTTCCGGCACCACCGGCAAACCCAAAGCGGCGGTGCACACCCACCGCGACGTGCTGGCCGCCTGCGAAACCTGGCCGCGCCATGTGCTGCGCGCCACCCCTGACGACATCGTGATGGGCTCGCCGCCGCTGGCCTTCACCTTCGGCCTGGGTGGTCTGCTGATTTTTCCGATGTGGGCCGGTGCTTCGGTGTATTTCCCCGATATTCCCTACACGCCGCAGGCGATGGCGCAGCTGATTTTTGACACCGGCGCCACCATCGTCTACACCGCGCCCACTTTTTACCGACAGATGGCCCCCTTCATGCAAGAGCAGGCGGCGCAGCGTGGCAAGGTGGCTGCGCTGCGCCTGAGCGTCAGCGCGGGCGAGGGCCTGCCCGACGCCACCCGCCAGCTCTGGAAAAGCGCCACCGGCCTGGAGATGCTGGACGGCATTGGCGCCACCGAGATGTTCCACATCTTCATTTCGGCAGCGCCCGAGGACGTAAGGCGCGGCGCCATCGGCACCGTCGTGCCAGGCTACACCGCCCGCGTGGTCGGCGAGGACGGTCAGGAACTGCCCCACGGCAGCGTCGGCCGCATCGCCGTGATGGGCCCCACCGGCTGCAGATACATGGGTGACGCCCGCCAAGCCAGCTACGTGAAAGACGGCTGGAACTACCCTGGCGACGCCTTTGTGCAGGACGCCGACGGTTACTTTTTTTACCAGGCCCGCACCGATGACATGATCATCACCTCGGGCTACAACGTCGGCGCCCCCGAGGTCGAGGATGCCCTGCTGGCCCACCCGGCGGTGGCCGAGTGCGGCGTGATCGGCCAGAGCGACGAGGCGCGCGGCATGATCGTCAAAGCCTTTTGTGTGCTGCGCCCCGGTGTGGTGGGCGACGCCGCGCTGGTGCAGGCGCTGCAGGACCACGTCAAGGCCACCATTGCGCCCTACAAGTACCCGCGAGAGATCGCCTTTCTGGACAAGCTGCCCCGCACCGAAACCGGCAAACTGCAGCGCTTCAGGCTGAAAACCCCATGAAACACCTCCATCCCCCCGGCTGGGTGCCCGCCAAGGGGTACGCCAATGGTGTGGCCGCGCGCGGTACCCAGATCTTTGTGGGCGGCCAGATCGGCTGGAACGCGCAGCAGCAGTTTGAGAGCGATGATTTCATCGCCCAGACCGCGCAAACCCTGCGCAACGTGCTGGCGGTGCTGGCCGAGGCCGGTGCCGGCCCCGAGCACATGGTCCGCATGACCTGGTACATCCTGGACCGCACTGAGTACAACGCTCGCCTCAAAGAACTGGGCCAGGTTTACCGTGAGGTCATCGGCCGCCACTTCCCAGCAATGAGCTGCGTGCAGGTGGCGGCACTCATCGAAGCACGGGCCAAGGTGGAAATTGAGGTCACTGCGGTGTTGCCGGATTGATGGTTTGCTTGACTTTAATTATGCCACTTAGTGGCATAATTAAAGAATGCGTCGCGTTTTCAAGACTCGCCATTTCCATCGTTGGCTGCGCAAGACCGAACTGTCAGACGCCGCATTGTGTAGCGCAATCAGCGAGATGGCCAATGGCCTGATCGACGCTGACCTGGGCGGCGGAATTTTGAAAAAAAGAATCGGTCTTGCGGGCCGGGGCAAACGCGGTGGCGCCAGAACGCTGGTCGCCACCCACCAAGGCAACTGCTGGTTTTTCGTCTACGGATTCGAAAAAAATGAAAAACCCAACATTGCTGCCGATGAACTGGGAGCCTTGCAAGATATTGCTGAGCAATTGCTCGCTATGACAGGTCCACAGCTGGATCTGGCAGCGATAGACGGTGCTTTACTGGAGATTTGCCATGACCACGCCAAATAAAGGCCCGAGCCGCATTTTGGAGGCTGTCCACGAGACAGCAGCCGATTTACACCGCCTGGGCTTCATTGACAAACGCAAGATGCGCAAGTTTGATGCGCTCTGTCTGGAGCCTATTCCCCCCTACGACGCTGAAAGAATTCGGGCGCTGCGGGACCACCTCCAACTGAGTCAGTCGGTCTTGGCCGCCGTCTTGAACACCAGCATCTCCACCGTACGCAAGTGGGAAATCGGCGACAAGCATCCCAGCGGCCCATCGCTCAAGCTGTTGAACCTGTTGGACCGCAAGGGCTTGGAAGCGGTCATCTGACAGTCATGGTGCTGGTCCGCTTTATTGCTGCCTTGCTGCTGTCCGCCCTGCTGGCTGGCTGCGCCGACACGCGTTATTACTACCAGTCGGTCAGCGGCCACCTGCAGCTGATGCAGGCGGCGCGGCCGGTAGGGGATTGGCTGGCCGACCCCCAGGCGCCGGACGGGCTCAAGACGCGGCTGGCGCTGGCGCAGCAGATCCGTGCCTTTGCCGTGTCTGAGCTGAACTTGCCAGACAACGCCAGCTACCAACGCTATGCCGATCTGCAGCGCCGGGCGGTGGTCTGGAACGTGGTGGCGGCGCCTGAGTTTTCGCTCACGCTCAAGACCTGGTGTTTCCCCGTGGCGGGCTGCGTGGGCTACCGGGGTTATTTCAACGAAGCCGAGGCGCGCGAGCAGGCCGCGGCGCTGCAGCAGACCGGGCTGGAGGTCAGCGTTTACGGTGTGCCGGCTTACTCGACGCTGGGCTGGCTCAATTGGGCGGGTGGCGACCCACTCCTCAATACCTTTGTCGGCTTGCCCGACGCCGAACTGGCCCGGTTGATTTTTCATGAACTGGCGCATCAGGTGCTTTACGTGCCTGACGACACCCGCTTCAATGAGTCCTTTGCCACGGCGGTGGAGCGCTTGGGCGTGCAGCGTTGGCTGGCGCAACCTGGTGCCGACGCCACCCGGCGCGAGGCTGCCGAGCTGACAAATCGGCGCCAACAGTTCCGCGCACTGACGCTGACCACCCGCAGCCGGTTGGCCGAAATTTATCAGTCAAATCAGCCCCTAGCCCCTGACAGCAAAGGGTTGTCTGCTATTAAAATTGAAGCAATGAAAGATTTCCGTGCCGACTATGCCGAATTGCGGCGCGGCTGGGGTGGCTACGCCGGCTATGACGCCTGGGTGGCGGGCGCCAACAACGCGGCCTTCGGCGCCCAGGCCGCCTATGATGAGCTGGTGCCCGCGTTTGAGGCCCTGTTTGCACGAGAGGGGCAAGACTGGCCCCGGTTTTATGCAGAGGTGCGGCGCCTGGCCGCCCTGCCGGCGCCTGAGCGGGCCAAGATCTTCCAGCAACTTACCGAGCCCCGTCATGGCTGAGCTTCACATTTTGCGTCCTCATGCGCTGGGTCTCCCCCAGGCGCGCGCCCTCGCCTTGCGCTGGGTCGAGCAGGCGCGAAATGATTTTGGCCTGCAGTGCACCTACGCAGAGGGCCAGCAAGAGGATGAGGTCGGCTTCAGCCGCTCAGGGGTGGCCGGCACGCTGTTGGTCAGTCATGACCGCTTCGAGCTCAAAGCCAAACTTGGTTTCTTGCTGGGCACCTTCAAGGAACGCATCGAGCGCGAGATCATGATCAATCTCGACACCTTGATTGAGCCGCAAGCCCTGCCTAAAAGGCAGAGCTGAGTGTTGGCTGAGGCTTAACTGAGCGATTCAATCAGGTCCACATACTGCTGCATCGCATCGTCGGCCGTGGTGCCCTTGAGCGTGTTCCAGGCTTCCCACTTGGCGCGACCCACCATGTCGCTGAAGCTGGGTTTTTTGTCAATGTTGTCGCCCAGGCTGCCCTGCTTGAACAGGGCGTAAAGTTTGAGCAGCGTCACGTTATCGGGCCGCTCGCTCAGGTCTTTGGAATGGGCCACGGCGGCGTCGAAGCGGGATTTCAAGTCGGACATATTGAGTTCTCCAAGGTGCAGGCCCCGTTGGTGAGGCAAAAACGCACGATCTTAAGCGCGCGGAGATTCAGGCGGCCGTGGTGGGGTTGTAGGCGCTCACTAATTTGACCAGATGCAGGCGCTGCCCCTGTTCCAGGTAGGGCGCGAGCAGGTTCAACACGTGTTGCGCCCCACGCATCAGCGCGGCCTGTGCATTGGCCGCTTCGTGGGCATGGCGCGGATCGCGCACGTACTCAAAACTGAGCCAGTAAGTCAGCACCACCACCATGCTGGTGGCCGTGGTGTCCAACTCGCTCGCGTCGTTGCGCAGGGCCCCGGCTTGGGCCATGCCGTCCAGCAGACCCTTGATGGCGTGCGCCTTGTTTTTCAGCACCGACTGAAAATGCGTCTCCAATCGCCGGTTCTTGCTCAGCAGGTCGTTCAGGTCGCGGTACAAAAAACGGTGCTGCCAGATCAGCTCGAACAGGCTGTGAAAAAAGAACCAGGCCTCTTCAACGTCCCGCACCTGCTCAGCAGCCCCCAACAACCCATTCAGCTCGCCCTCAAAGCGGTCAAACAAAGCATTGATCAACTCATCTTTGGCTGGGTAGTGGTAGTACAGGTTGCCAGGGCTGATGCCCAGTTCGCTGGAGATCAGGGTGGTTGAGACGTTGGGTTCACCAAAGCGGTTGAACAAGGTGAGCGTCGTCTCCAGAATTCGCTCAGCGGTGCGCCGCGGCGCTTTTTTCACCATGCTGGAGTGCCTCGGGGTGGAACGCAACATGCCATAAGTGCAAAGTGTAGGCGTCTGTCGTCTGAAAATTCATTGCGCTGCAGCAATGAAGCGGGCGCTCTGCCCTCAGAGCTTGCCGAAACGTCCTTGATGATCGGTCGACCCGACCGGTCAACTGGAAGTTTTGCCAACAGCAGCCTTTCGCGGGGCGGCAGTTCTGGCGGCGGGTTTCCCCCTCGGGCTGGCGGCTGCTTTGGCCGACAGCTGTTGAACGCTCTTGCTGAGTTCATCAACGCGGGCCATCAAAGCGCTGATGTCCTTGGCTGAAGGCACCCCCAGCTTGCCCAGCGCTTTGGCCACGCGGTTTTCAAAAATGGTCTCCAGCCGGTCCCATTGGCCGGTGGCCTTGGACGACATATCGGTCGCCATGCTGGACATCTTGTTGGCGGCCTCGGCAATTTTTTCTTCCGCGGCAGACTGGGTTTTGCGCTGCAGGGTCACCCCTTCTTTGACCAAGGCCTCGAAGGCTTTGCTGCCCTCGGCTTGCGCCCGATGGAAAGCGCCCAGCCCAGCCTGCCAGATCTGCTGCGCTGAATCTTTGACCGCACTGGCCAGCGGTGATGCTGCGTCCGGGGCTGATTGGGCTGAGCGTGCTCCGCTTGAGTTGGTTTTGGCCGAGTTGGCTTTTGACGGGACAGATTTTTTCAATTTTGTGACCATGGGGCATCTCCTGAAAGGGTTAACTTGACATTGACCTTGATCGTCGGGGTGGTGAAGACCAGGGTTGCACTCTAAGCCTGCGGCGCGTAGACGTGTAGGTATTTACTTCTAAATGCGCAACCCGAAGCGCCAGTGATAATTCATGGCGCTGCAGGCGGCTCGAGGGTGATCGGGCGTGATGGCGCTAGGGAGCAACAACCATGATTCTGGTCACTGGCGGCGCCGGCTTTATCGGCGCCAATTTTGTGTTGGACTGGCTCAGTGCATCTGACGAACCGGTGCTCAACCTGGACAAGCTCACCTATGCCGGCAATCCGGAAAACCTGGCCTCGCTGCAGGGCGACGCCCGGCACGTGTTTGTGCAGGGCGATATTGGTGACGCGGCCCTGCTGCCGCAGTTGCTGGCGCAACACCAACCCCGCGCCGTGGTCAACTTTGCCGCCGAAAGCCATGTCGACCGCTCCATCCACGGCCCGGAAGACTTCATCCAGACCAATGTGGTCGGCACCACCCGCCTGCTGCAAAGCGTGCGCAGCTACTGGCAGGGCTTGGCCGATGCGCAGCGCGCGGCGTTTCGCTTCCTTCATGTGTCCACCGACGAGGTCTATGGCAGCCTGGGCCCGGGGGACGCCGCATTTACCGAGACCCACCGTTACGAGCCCAACAGCCCCTATTCGGCCAGCAAGGCCGCCAGCGACCACCTGGTGCGCGCCTGGCACCATACTTACGGCCTGCCGGTGCTCACCACCAACTGCAGCAACAACTACGGCCCGTATCACTTCCCGGAAAAACTCATCCCGCTGATGATCGTCAACGCACTGGCGGGCAAGCCCTTGCCGGTGTACGGCGACGGCCAGCAAATCCGTGACTGGCTGTATGTCAATGACCATTGCAGCGCCATCCGCCGCGTGCTGCAAGCGGGCCGGGTGGGTGAGGTGTACAACGTGGGCGGCTGGAACGAAAAACCCAACCTGGAGATCGTGCATACGGTGTGCGCTCTGTTGGACGAACTGCGCCCGCGCGCCGAGGGCCAAAGCTACCGCATCCAGATCAGCTTCGTCAAAGACCGCCCCGGCCATGACCGCCGCTACGCCATTGACGCCCGCAAGATCGAACGAGAACTGGGCTGGCGCCCCGCCGAAACCTTTGAGACTGGCATCCGCAAAACCGTGCAGTGGTACCTGGCGCACCCTGACTGGGTGGCTCATGTGCAAAGCGGGGCATATCGCGATTGGGTGGCCAAGCAGTATGTTGGTTAGCCGTGTGATATCCTAGTGTGATATGACAACTGGGAGTAGCTGATGAGCACCACCGCAAAACTCTTTATGAGCGGGCGCAGCCAGGCCATCCGGCTTCCTGCTAAATTGCGCCTGGACGCCAAAGAGGTGCGCATTGAGCAGGTGGGAAACGCGCTGTGGGTACAGGCCGAGGCAGAGCCCGGCCAAAACATGGCCGATTGGCTCGTAGCTTTTTACAAGGCCACAGAGCCATTGCCTGCGACCTTTCTGACCGATCGCATTGATGCGCCGCCGCAATCTCGCGACTGGTCTTAATCCGCTATGCGCCGCACGCTCGACACCAATATTTGCAGCTACATCTTGCGTCGCCACCCCGTGGCGATGATTGAGCGCTTTGCCGGGCTGGATCGTGCCCAGCTTTGGCTGTCGGCTATCGTGGCGGCAGAGCTGCGTTTTGGTGCCGTCAAGCTGGGTTCTACCCGGTTTGCTGCTGCCGTGGAGTCTTGGTTGGCCGGGTTTGAGGTGCGGCCCTGGCCTGTGGACGCGACGCGTCAATATGCAAACATCCGGTACGCGCTGGAGCGGGCCGGGCAACCCATCGGGGGCATGGACCTGATGATTGCCGCCCACGCGCTGGCCGAAGACGCTGTGCTCGTGACCAATAACGCACGCGAATTTCTGCGGGTTCCCGGGCTTGCGGTGGAAGAATGGGCGTTACCACCATGAAAATCCTGCTGCTCGGTAAAAACGGCCAGGTCGGCTGGGAGCTACAGCGAAGTCTGGCACCACTGGGCGAACTGGTGGCGCCCGGCCGAAACGATCCGGACCTGTGCGGCGACCTGAGCAATTTGGAGGGCCTGGCCCGCACTGTACAAACCGTGCGGCCCGATGTGATCGTCAATGCCGCTGCACACACGGCGGTGGACCGGGCTGAGAGCGAGCCCGAGCTGGCTCATACCCTCAATGCCCTGGCGCCCGGGGTGCTGGCTCAACAGGCTGCCAAACTGGGCGCCTGGCTGGTGCACTACAGCACAGACTACGTGTTTGACGGCAGCGGCAGCCGCCCCTGGGCCGAAACCGATACGCCAGCCCCTTTAAGTGTCTACGGCCGCACCAAACTTGAAGGCGAGCGCCTGATCCAGGCCGCCTGCCCGCAGCACCTGATTTTTCGCACCAGTTGGGTCTATGCCGCGCGGGGGGGCAACTTTGCCAAGACCATGCTGCGCCTGGTGCAGGAGCGCGAGCGCCTGACGGTTATCAACGACCAGTTTGGCGCGCCCACCGGCGCAGAGCTGATTGCCGACATCACTGCCCACGCCTTGCGCCAGTGTCTGCGGCAGCCGCAAGATGCCGGGCTCTACCACCTGGCCGCCGGCGGCGAGACCAGCTGGCATGGCTATGCCAATCAGGTGCTGGCTCTTGCCAGGCTGATCGATAGCGCTATCAAAATCAAAGCAATTGAGGTGGCGCCGGTGGCTACCAGTGCCTTCCCCACTGCGGCCCGGCGGCCGCTCAACTCTCGGCTGGACTGCCAAAAATTGCAGACGGCATTTGGGTTGGCCTTGCCCAATTGGGCCCATGGCGTCGAAAGAATGATGAGGGAGGTTTGCGAGGCGCTACCTATAATCAGAGAGTCGCAAGGAAAAGCCGGTGGAACCAAAAGTTAGTCAAAATAGTACTCTGGATCTGCTGCTGGTCTTGGCAGGAAACGCAAAGCTTCTTTTGCTGGGACCTCTGGGTGTAGGTCTGGTTGCACTAGCGTCATCGTATTTTGTGCCGCAAAAATTTGTCAGCGAAGCCATTCTGGTGATCCCAATAGCCACCGGAGTTACTGTGCAGCCTGCTGCGCAAGCAGCGTCCTTGATGCGGTCACCTTTGGTATTGGACCCAGTCATAGTGGCGTTTGATTTGTCGCAAGGCCGTTCAGTCAACCTCGCCCGCCAGGAGTTTGCTGAGGCAGTCAAGGCGTCTGTCGGCAAGGATGGCCTATTGCGACTGGCCGTGACTGGGCCTTCGGCCGCGCAGGCCCAAGCATTGGCTAATGCTGTCATTGATGCTTGGGTCAAGACAACCAAGCCCGCCGAGCAGGATCGTAAAGACATTGAGACTCGCCTGAGCTACGCTAAGACTTCATTGGACGGGGTGACCGCCCTGGTGGCGCGCTTGTCTAAAGAATCCGGCAGTTACCTGGCGCAGCCGCTGAGCCGTGGTGAGGCCGGTACCACACTGGCGTCGGTGGGTGACCTGCAATCGCGCTATGTCAACGAAGTGCTTAATCTGACGCGCTCATTGCAGGGCCTGAGCCGCGATGTGGTGGTGCAACCCCCAACCCTGCCAACTGAGCATGTGTCGCCAAAAAAATCCATGATCGCCATACTTGCCGCGCTGGGTACCGGTTTTGCATTGCTACTTTGGGTGTTCATGCGCCAATCCTGGAGAGCACTCGCCACCCGACCTGAGGCCGCGGACAAGCTGGACAGGTTGCGCGCTACCTTCAAGTCCAAGTAATTTCGGCTTACCGAGAGCAAAAATAAAAAAGGGGAGGCCATATGAGCCATTGGTATTTGATCCACACCAAGATTCGCCAAGAACGGTGTGCACTGCAAAATCTGGAACGGCAAGGTTTTGAGTGTTTTCTGCCAGAAATGCACGCCGAAAAGCTCCGTCGTGGCGTCTTGATAGCTGTACCGGAGCCGCTGTTTCCCCGCTACCTTTTCATTCGGCTGGGTACCGGCCTGGAGGGGCAAAGCTGGGCACCCATCCGCTCGACCACCGGTGTCAGCCGCCTGGTTGCTTTTGGCACGACGCCCGCCAAGGTGGGCGATGAACTTGTGGAGGCCTTGCGGTCACAACCCGGCGGCCCAGACAATTTGCGCCGGCAGTTTGAGCCTGGCCAAGCTGTCGTCATTACCCAGGGGCCGTTTGCCGGCCTTGAGGCGGTTTACCATATGAGTGACGGTGAAAGCCGCGTGATGGTGATGTTGAATATCTTGAGCAAGAGTGTCAAATTAGCGATTGCGCCTTCCAGTATCCGTAAGGCCAACTAGATCAACTTTGCTACCGCCTGCCGTCAAATTTGGCGGCAAGTGCCAAAAGAACGACACTGACCTTTGGGCATGACGCAACCTATAAAACAGAGCCGTGATCAAACAGGATGCGAGAAGGCGTTAAGATCAAGTCAAGCTGTACAACCTTCCTTGTACTGAACTCCGTCCCGGTAAGCCGACCACGATGCGGCATTGCGGTAGCACGGCCAGGCCAGCTCGCCACAACAAAGCCATGACCCCACAATCAAGAGAGCACCCGCCCCAGGCTCTTGCGCATGCTGCGGCTGTAAATACATGACGAACATCACCCCCGTCATCCTCTGCGGCGGCTCCGGCACGCGTCTGTGGCCCCTTAGCCGCAAGAGCTTCCCCAAGCAGTTTGTGCCGCTTATCGGCAACAAGAGCCTGCTGCAGCTCACGCTGGAGCGAGTCTCTCTTTTCAGCAAAAACACCATTTGCGTTGCTGCGGACGAACACCGTTTCCTAGTGGCAGATGTCTTGCAAGCCGCCAAAGTGCAAGGCACGGTTTTGCTGGAGCCCGTGGCGCGCAACACCGCAGCCGCCATGGCCATCGCCGCCCTATCAACGTTTCCGGCCAAGCCTGAAGATCTGCTGCTGTTCTGCCCCTCAGACCACCACATCCCCGACGCCGCAGCCTTTGCGCGGTTGGTGCAGCAAGGCGTTGCCGCTGCGCAAGCCGGAGCCATCGTTACTTTCGGTATCTCGCCCACCTTTCCCAGCACCGCTTATGGCTACATCCGCCAAGGCAGTGCCCGAGCAGATGGCGCTTTCAACGTCGAAGGCTTTACCGAAAAGCCAGCCCAAGACAAGGCCGAGGCCTTGCTGCTCTCAGGCAGCGCGCTCTGGAACGCCGGCATCTTTTTGAGCTCAGCCCAAACCCTGCTCAGCGCTTTGGGGCAGCACGCATCTGACATCCTGCAAGCCTGCCAGCAGGCCATGGCGTCTGCCGTCCAAGACGGCAGCTTTGTCCGTCCGCAGCCCCAGGCGTTTGAAGCCTGCCGGTCTGAGAGCATTGACTACGCCGTCATGGAGCACCACGCCAACGTGGCTGTGCTCCCCTTTGCCAGCGCCTGGAGCGATGTCGGCAGCTGGAATGCTGTGGCCGACCTGACGCCCGTCAACCCCGATGGCAACCGCATCAACGGACAGGGCTTGGCGCTGCATGCCAAGAACACCTTTGTGCATGCGCCGCACCGCCCGGTGGTGGCCTTGGGCACGCAAGACCTTTTGATCATCGACACCCCAGACGCCCTGCTGGTTGCAGCCAGCAGCCACGTGGAGCAGGTTAAGCAGGTGGTGGCCAGGCTGGATGCCAACCACATTGTGCAATCTGTCCATCACCGCAAAGTGGCCCGGCCTTGGGGCGCTTATGACAGTGTGGACGTGGGCGAGCGGCACCAAGTCAAGCGCATCACGGTGCGCCCAGGGGCTAAGCTCAGCCTACAAATGCACCACCACCGTGCAGAGCATTGGATTGTGGTCAAAGGCACCGCCTTGGTCACCAAGGGCGATGAAGAGACCCTGCTCACAGAAAACCAAAGCACCTACATTCCGCTAGGCGTCAAGCACCGGCTGGAAAACCCCGGCAAGACCGATCTTGAGTTGATCGAGGTGCAGTCAGGGAGCTACTTGGGTGAAGACGACATTGTGCGGTTTGAGGACACGTACGGCAGAACCAATTCATGAGCCAAGCCAACAAAATCTACGTGGCCGGCCACCGCGGCATGGTCGGCAGCGCCATTGTGCGCACCTTGCAGCAGCAGGGCCAAACCAACTTCGTCAGCAAAAACCATGTCGAGTTGGACCTTACCAATCAAGCTGCTGTTCAAGCATTTTTTGAAGCCGAAAAGCCCACCCAGGTTTACCTGGCCGCCGCCAAAGTAGGGGGCATTCATGCCAACAACACCTACCCGGCCGAGTTCATCTACCAAAACCTAATGGTTCAGGCAAATGTTATTGACGCGGCTTTTCGGAGCGGCGTGCAAAAGCTGTTGTTCCTTGGCTCCAGCTGTATATACCCCAAGCTCGCCCCACAGCCCATGGCTGAGTCGGCGTTGCTGACCGGCGCCCTGGAGCCCACCAACGAGCCTTACGCCATTGCCAAAATTGCCGGCATCAAGCTGTGTGAAAGCTACAACCGCCAATACGGGCAAAGCCACGGCGTGGACTACCGCAGCGTCATGCCGACCAACCTGTACGGTCCCGGCGACAACTACCATCACCAAAACAGCCACGTCATCCCGGCTTTGATTCGCCGCTTTCATGAGGCAAAGGTCCATAACGCCGCCACCGTAGCCATCTGGGGCAGCGGAACACCACGGCGCGAATTTTTGTACGTGGACGACATGGCGGCAGCCAGCGTGTTCGTCATGAACCTGCCCAAAGCCACTTTAGATGCCCACACCCAGCCCATGCAAAGCCACATCAACGTCGGCTTTGGTGACGATATCACCATCAAAGAGTTGGCACTCGCAGTCGGCAAAACCGTCGGCTACCAAGGCGCCATCGACTTTGACACCAGCAAACCCGACGGCTCCCCCCGCAAGCTGATGGACAGCCGCCGCCTGAACGCACTCGGCTGGCGAGCGAAGGTGAGCCTGGACGCTGGCCTTGCCGCCGCCTACCAAGATTTCCTAAATCCCGTCATTCCCGCGAAAGTGGGAATCCACCTCCCCGCTTAACATGCAAACCACCCCACCAAGCCGCCCAAAAGTCGCCCTCATCACCGGCGTCACCGGCCAAGACGGCTCTTACCTGGCTGAGTTTCTGCTTGAAAAAGGCTACACAGTGCACGGCATCAAGCGCCGCGCAAGCTCGTTCAACACCCAGCGTGTTGACCACATTTACCAGGACCCGCATGTCGACAACGCCCGCTTCAAGCTGCATTACGGAGACTTGAGCGACAGCAGCAACCTGACGCGCATCATCCAGGAAACCCAACCGGACGAAATCTACAACCTGGGCGCACAAAGCCATGTGGCCGTGAGCTTTGAGAGCCCGGAGTACACGGCCGACGTGGATGCCATGGGAACACTGCGCATCCTGGAAGCCATCCGCATCCTGGGGCTGGAGAAGAAAACCCGCTTTTACCAGGCCAGCACCAGTGAGCTGTATGGCTTGGTGCAAGAAACTCCGCAAAAAGAAACCACGCCGTTTTACCCGCGCAGCCCCTACGCCGTGGCCAAGCTGTATGCCTACTGGATCACGGTCAACTACCGCGAAGCCTATGGCATGTATGCCTGCAACGGCATTCTGTTCAACCACGAAAGCCCGCGCCGGGGCGAAACCTTTGTCACCCGCAAGATCACCCGCGGCCTGGCTAACATCAGCCAAGGCTTGGAGAGTTGCCTGTACATGGGCAACATCGATGCCCTGCGCGACTGGGGCCATGCCAAAGACTACGTGCGCATGCAGTGGATGATGCTGCAGCAAGACCAACCCGAAGATTTTGTGATCGCCACCGGCAAGCAGTACAGCGTGCGCCAGTTCATCGAGTGGACCGCCGCTGCGCTTGGCATGCAACTCCGGTGGCAAGGTAAGGGCGTTGACGAAGTAGCGTTCTGTCATTCCCGTGAAGACGGGAATCCATGCCCACTAGATCCCATCATCCGCATCGACCCCCGCTATTTCCGCCCTGCCGAAGTTGAAACCCTGCTGGGAGACCCTGGTAAAGCCAAGCAAAAACTGGGATGGGTTCCCGAGATCACGGCGCGAGAGATGTGCAACGAGATGGTCAGCGCGGATTTAGCGCAAGCCAAACAGCACGCCCTTCTCAAAGCCAATGGATTTAGCGTCAACGTCAGCCTGGAGTGATTCTGAACTGACTGTGGCTGGGAGCAATGCCCAAGCACCTGCTCTTCGTTCTCCTGACCCAGGCTTTTTCAGGCTGATCGCGCGATGAGTTGATGGGCTTCCCCCTTATTTTTTTATAGACGCAACATGAAAATTACTGTGATCGGGACAGGTTATGTCGGTTTGGTCTCAGGCGCATGCTTGGCTGACTTGGGTAACGACGTGGTGTGTCTGGACATCAACTCTGAAAAAATTCAATTGCTCAACAGCGGCGTGGTGCCCATCCACGAACCGGGCTTGCATGAAGTGATCGAACGCAATGTTGCATCGGGGCGACTAAGCTTCACAACCGACGTAGCCGCCAGCGTAGCGCACGGATTGGTACAAATGATTGCGGTCGGTACACCATCCGATGAGGATGGTTCGGCCGACTTGCGGTATGTCTTGGATGCCGCCCGAAGCGTTGGCAAACACTTGACCGACTACAAGGTGGTTGTCAACAAATCAACCGTGCCTGTTGGTACCGCAGACAAAGTCAAGGGCGCCATAGCGGCAGAACTGAGTCAACGTGCTGCTCAAGGCCTGAAGTTCTCCGTCGTTTCCAACCCCGAATTTTTGAAAGAGGGCGCGGCCATCGAAGACTTCAATCGTCCGGACCGGATCGTCATCGGGGCAGACGATGAGCAAGCCATACAAATCCTGCGCGAAATGTATGCTCCGTTTCAACGTAATCACGACCGCCTGATGGTGATGGATGTCAAATCCGCCGAACTGACCAAGTATGCGGCTAATGCCATGCTGGCGACTCGGATTTCTTTCATGAATGAATTGGCCAACCTCGCAGACAAACTGGGTGCAGACATTGAACAAGTGCGCAAAGGCATAGGTTCAGACCAGCGCATCGGCTACCATTTTTTGTATTCAGGTTGTGGCTACGGCGGCTCTTGCTTTCCCAAAGATGTACGCGCCTTGAAACAGACCGCCACAGAACTGGGTATGCCACTGAAAATACTGCAGGCCGTTGAAGACGTTAACCATGCGCAAAAGTCGGTCCTTTTGGAAAAAATTAGACACCGTTTTGGTGACGATTTAACTGGGAAGAACTTTGCTCTTTGGGGTTTGGCATTTAAACCTGGTACAGACGACATGCGTGAAGCGACCAGCCTAGTGGTCTTGGAGGGCCTGTGGGCACGAGGCGCTGGTGTGACTGTTTACGACCCGGTCGCTATGCCAGAAACGCAGCGCATTTATGGCGATCGACCAGACCTTCGCTACGCTCAAAGCCCACATGCTGCGCTAAATGACGCCGATGCCCTGGTGATTGTGACCGAGTGGAAGGCCTTCAAAAGCCCTGATTTCAATCAAATCAGAACCCGCCTCAAGCAGCCAATCATCTTTGACGGGCGTAACCTTTTTGAGCCTGCAGCCATGCAAGCCATGGGGCTAGAGTATTTTGGTATTGGTCGCGGCTTGCCGACGGAAAGATAAAGTTATGAGTTTCTTGAATTTTGCGCTGGTGGGTTGTGGGCGAATTTCTAAGCGCCACTCTGAGCTACTTGGCTTACAACAGATACGCAACGCGAAACTGGTTGCAGTGTGTGACGTGGTTGCTGAAAAGGCCGAAAAAATTGCTCAGAATTTTTCGGTACCCCATTTCACGGATATGCACGAAATGATGCGTTCGGTAGCCATTGATGTGGTGGTGGTTTTGACCGAAAGTGGCAATCACGCTGCACATGTGGTCGCTCTAGCTCCTTACGGAAAACATATCGTCGTTGAAAAGCCAATGGCGCTGACGCTTGACGATGCTGATGCGATGATCCGTGCTTGCGATGAGTCTGGGGTGAAACTGTTTGTGGTTAAGCAGAACCGATTCAATGTCCCTGTCCTCAAACTGCGTTCGGCTTTAGATGCGGGCAGATTCGGCAAGTTGGTTCTTGGTACGGTGCGCGTGCGGTGGTGTCGTCCGCAAGCCTACTACGACCAGGACCCATGGCGCGGAACTTGGGCGCTGGATGGTGGCGTCTTGACCAACCAGGCCAGCCACCACGTTGACTTGCTAGAGTGGATGATGGGCGATGTTGACAGCGTATTTGCTATGAGTGCAACCGCATTGGCAAACATTGAAGCCGAAGACACCGCGGTCGTGACGCTGCGCTTTAGAAACGGAGCACTTGGAGTGATTGAGGCGACTACCGCGGCACGTCCAACCGACTTGGAGGGGTCGATCTCTGTGCTTGGGGAAGGTGGCACCGTAGAAATTGGTGGTTTTGCCGTCAATCAAATGAAAGTTTGGAATTTTTCAAAGCCAAGTGATGGTGATGAAAGGGTCATGGCTGACTACTCGGTTAATCCACCCAATGTCTACGGATTCGGACACCAGGCCTACTACGAGCACGTCGTAGACAGCATCAAAAAAGGTACGCCGCATCTTGTGGATGGGCTTGTGGGGCGCAAAAGCTTGGAACTGATTAGCGCAATTTACGAATCCGCAGAAACTGGCCGGGAAGTGCCGTTACGCTTTCGGGCCAAGCACTCCCGGCTGGGAGGCAAATAATGTCCCATCCGAAGTTGAAGCAGGTCGGTGTTGTAGACGTCAATTTTGGAAACAATGTGACGGTCGTGCAGCCCGCAAATCTTTACGGGTGCACGATCTGTGACGATGTATTTGTAGGCCCATTTACCGAAATACAAAAAGGAGTAAAGATTGGCGCGCGGACCAAAGTACAGTCGCACTCTTTCGTTTGTGAACTCGTAGAAATTGGCGAAGACTGTTTCATTGGCCATGGCGTTATGTTCACCAACGACGTGTTTGTCAATGGCGGCCCGGCTAAGGGTGACAAAAGCCTCTGGCGGGCCACGCGTATTGGAAATCGCGTCTCCATCGGGTCTAACGCTTCGCTTCTACCTGTTGAAATCTGTGACGATGTGGTCATTGGCGCTGGTGCGGTGGTCACCCGTGACATCGTCGTCTCTGGAACTTATGCAGGCAACCCGGCACGGTTACTTAAATCAAATAGAGTGTCTACTGGCTTGATTGGCGCATCGACAACGGCCCACTTCCCTTCTTGCAAAAACCATAATGAGTGACAATCGGATGCAGCAAGCAAGCCCATGAGCACTCATCGAGACGTCGAATTAGATGGCCTTCGTGGCCTTGCGGTTGGGATGGTGCTGGCGTGGCATTTCATCGGCATTCCGGCTTGGTCGACCGAAGGCTGGTTGCCTCAAGCCGTATTCCGTGTATTTCTGCTGGGTGGTGCAGGCGTCAATTTATTCTTCGTACTTTCTGGTTTCTTAATTACTCGGATTGTCATCTCCAGAAATCAGTCAAATACACATTTTCTAAAGGCGTTCTACGCACGCAGGGCGCTGCGCATACTGCCCCCTTACTTGTTGCTGGTTGCTATTTTTTGGTCGACGGTCTGGATCGGTGGTGTACAAAATCAAGTCTTTAATGACCAGATTTCGGTATGGAGGTTCTTGACTTTCACACAAAATTACTGGATGGCCGAAAACGCGGGTTATGGGCCAGACGGCATCTCTGTAACTTGGTCTGTGGCGATCGAAGAGCAGTACTACCTAGTATTTCCGGTGTTGGCGCTCATGCTGCCTAAATCACGTTTACCGGCTTTTCTGGCCTGTATAGTGGTGACCTCAGTGGTTTGGAGAGCATGCATTTTCGCAGTTGATCCATCTAATAATTTTCCTGCGGACTTGGGAACCTTGGCCCGGCTTGATGGCCTTGCGGTTGGCGGTCTCATTGCATGTGCGTTCGACAATCCGAATTGGACAAAATGGCTCCGAGAAAACCTTGTAGATCTGCGGCGCGCCATGCTATGTAGTTTTGTGATGGTTGTTTTCGTTCGTCGTGACCTGGGATCACAGATGGCCTACATCGGTCATACAGTTCTGAATCTTTGCTCTGCGCTGGTCATTACCAATATTCTGTTGCATCTTGGCTCTACGTCTGTGTGGATGCATACATTGCGATCTACGGGTTTGCGCTTCTTAGGGCGAATTTCATATTCTCTTTATCTGTTCCATCCGATTATTCTCGCTACGGCGTTCTTGGCGACTGGGTACCCTAAAACGCTAGCAGGTTGGCCTCAAGTTTTATTACTAATCAGCAGCTTTATGTTTAGCCTGTTTTTTTGTCATCTGTTATTTGATCGATTCGAAAAAAGTCTCATCGATTTAGGCCGAAAAATACCTTATTAAGGACTTCATGAACGTCCCCTTCGCAGACCTCCACACCCAATACCTCAGCATTAAAGATGGCATCGACGCCGCTATTGCAGATGTCATTCGCACCTCGGCATTCATTCGCGGGCCATACGTCCAGAAATTTGAGCATGAGTTTGCCGCAGCGATGCAACTTAAGCATTGTGTTTCGTGTGCAAATGGCACCGATTCACTCTACATCGCCATGCATGCATTGGGCGTGAAGCCTGGAGACGAGGTAATCGCCCCTGCCCATACCTGGATTTCAACCACAGAGACCATCTCACAGGCCGGTGGCAGCGTGGTGTTCTGTGACACAGACGCCCACACTTACACCATCGATCCCGCCCAGATTGAGGCGAGGATCACACCCCGAACCGTGGGCATCATTCCCGTACACCTCTACGGTCAGTCTGCCGACATGGGCGCCATCATGGCCATTGCCCGCAAGCACAAGCTGTGGGTTGTTGAAGACTGCGCGCAAGCGCACCTCGCCAAGTGGGATGGTAAGCAGGTCGGCACATTTGGCGACGCTGCTTCATTTTCGTTCTACCCGGGTAAAAACCTGGGCGCCATGGGCGATGCCGGTGCAGTTTGCACCAACGATGACGGCTTGGCCGCGCGCATGGGCATGTTCGCACGCCATGGCGGCCTGACCAAAGGCGACCACCACATTGAAGGCATTAATAGCCGGCTAGATGGCCTGCAAGCTGCTGTCCTTTCAGTCAAGTTACCGCATCTGGCTGGCTGGACGCTGCGCCGGCAAGAACTTGCATCCAGCTATGGTGTTCTTCTACAAGGCATCAAGGGCTTGGGGCTCCCCGTCACCGCCCCTGGTCGCGAGCACGTTTTCCATCTCTATGTCATTCAGCATGAAATGCGAGATGCATTGGCCCGCCACTTGAATGGTTTGGGTGTCCAAACAGTCATCAGTTATCCCACGGCCCTGCCATTCCTGCCTGCCTATGCACGTTTTGGACATCGGCCGGAAAATTTTCCCACCGCTCACCGCAACCAGTCGCGCATCCTTTCGATCCCGATCTTTCCGGAAATGACGCAGGCCCAGCAGGAAGCTGTTGCCGATGCAATCCGGAGTTTTCCGGCATGACCAAAGCGAAAGAGTTGGCCGTTGATGCGACGTCAAGCGCCGGTGCACGTCTCGTCTCAAATTCTCGCTGGAATCTCCTTGCTTTCGGCATATCGCTTGTCATCAATTTCGCGACCATTCCTATCGTGATCTCCTGCATCGGGCTGGAAGCGTTCGGAGCGGCCGGCCTGGTCATCGCGATCTACGCGCCCTTTACGCTCGTAGGCACGGTGCTGGGACAGGCCATGGTCGGACAACTGTCGCCGCAGCTAGCGGCTGGCGATTTTGAGCACGCTGCTCCCGTGTTATCGGCGGGGCTCTTTATGTGTGCGGCGGGCAGTCTGGCCGTCGTGGCTTTGCTGGCCTTGGCTGGTGAAGCTTCGATGCGTTTGCTCAGCAAGCCAAGCGGCGAAACCATCCATTGGTCGCTCGCGTTCTTTGTCGCAGGCATCGGGTGGGCTGCGCAACAAGGTGTCCTCGTCCTTCAAGCCACGGTTGCCTCTACGCAGCGTTATGCCTCTCTCGCCTGGATCAGTGTTGCTGCGGCTGTGACCAGTGCAGCCTCGCTAGTTGCTGGGGCGATGCTGCTGCCAGATTACCTTGGATTTTTGCTCGGCACAAGCGCCGGTTTTCTGCTTTCGTTGGCGTTATGGGCGGTGCTAGTAAGGCGTCTTATTCCAAGGATGTTTCCGTTGCCACGGTTCGGTCGTCGTGAGTTTCATAGGATCGCCGAATTCGGCAAGTGGCAGGGCGGTGCGCATTTTGCCGGCGCTGTCGGCAACCAAGTTGATCGCTATGTGCTGGGCGTGTTCGCACCGTTGTCGGTGGTTGGCCAATACAACGTGGCCATGCGGTTGCAGGAAGTGGTGCACATGGGGCTGCTCAAGGCGACCGAGGTCCTGTTTCCGTATTTCACTGTGACTGCTGGCGATCCCGTCGAGCGGCGGGCTTCATTTTTCATTCAAGCCTCGTGGATTCTCAATGTATTGGGCGTTGCTGCATTGGCACCACTGATTCCTTTAGCAGGTGACCTCTTGACCCTATGGGTCAACAAGGAAACAGCCAATGGTGGCGCGCAGATGCTGCGCACACTGGCTGCCGCTGGCATTTTGGGTTGCGGCATCAATGTTTATTACTATTTTGCCCTAGGTACCGGCCAGAGCGGCCGAGTTGCCAGCATAACCGTCGCCCATGCCGTTCTAACCGTTGTCTTCACCTACATTGCCATCAAGAACTTTGGACCTGTGGCTGCTGGCGCCGGCTACTTGGTCGCTAATGCGATTCGACTTGGCGTTACGCTGTGGTTCACTGGACAGTACTTTTCTGCAACCATGGCCATGCGCAAGCTAATCGAATGCACCTTGCCGCCGCTCATCGTCGGTTTGCTGCTTGCTGTCGTTTGGTGGCATTCGGACTGGCTCGCACCTTCAGGTTGGGCCCAGCTTATCGTGTCCTATTTTATCGTGGCGTCTTCTGTGGTCTGCATTTCGATAGCAACAACCGCGATCAGCGCAAATGGTCGCCTGCTGGTTGTGGAAACTCTTTCGTCCTTGCGCCGCCTGATTGGAAAGGTAGTCTGACCCATGTGCGGCATCGCCGGGATCTTTGTCAATAATCCGGCAGACCTTGACCGGGCTGATCTCTCGCGGCTAGCGGCTGCTTTGACGCACCGTGGGCCGGACGGCGAAGGTATCTGGATTAGCGGCGACAGCAAGGCCGGGATGGTTCACCGCCGCTTGGCCATCATTGATACCAGCGAGCGTGGCCACCAACCCATGCAAAGTGCGGACGGTAGCTACACCATTGTCTATAACGGCGAAATTTTTAATTTTCTTGAACTCCGAGCCGAGTTGGAGGCGTTAGGGAGCCAATTTCGCAGTGACAGTGATACTGAAGTCGTCCTTGAGGCTTGGCGTCACTGGGGTGAAGCCATGTTAGACAGATTCAATGGCATGTGGGCACTGGTGATTCGTGATAACCGCTCTGGCGATGTATTCCTGGCCCGCGACCGCTTCGGCATCAAACCATTGCTGTATTCACAAAGCGGAGGCCGATTCAGCTTCGCGTCAGAAATGCGCGCATTACGTTCTCTGCCTTACATCGATGGCGCGATCAGCCAGTCGGTTGCCAAACGGCTTCTTTTCGACCCGTTCAGTATTGAAGGCAGTGAGTCAACCCTGCTGGGTTCAATCCGCCGTTTACCTGGGGGACACTTTGCCTGGCTGCGCAAGGGCCAATTGAGCGTCACACGGTGGTGGCGAACCGTTGATCACTTGGTTCAAGTTCCCTCATCACGCGAGGAGCAGGCGGCACGTTTTCGAGAGCTGTTCTTTGATGCCGTCCGACTGCGCCTTCGCAGTGACGTCTCTGTGGGAACCTGCTTGAGCGGCGGATTTGATTCAAGTGCCATTGCCTGTGCAATGGCCCATGTGGCTGCCGACTCCAAGCCACACCTACGCGAAGCATCCGACTGGCGCCATGCTTTCATTGCGTCTTTCCCCGGCCAGTCCAATGACGAGACGCCAGAGGCTATGGAAGCGGCAGCGTATGCAGGAGTCACCCCCCACGTGCTGAGCTTTGAGGAAACAGATCCATTGGCTCAAATAGACACAATCCTCGCCGATTTGGATGAGGTGTACATTAGTCTGCCGACGGCCCCTTGGCAGATTTACCGCGAGCTGCGTAGCGCCCACACTTTGGTGTCTCTCGATGGGCACGGCGCAGACGAGCTCATGGGTGGCTACCGGCAGGCTGGGCAGTCGTTGGGCTTTGCGCTGCGCAACCAAGCTGCGCGACTTGCACAAGGTTCGGTCGCCATCCAACACGTCATCGATTCTGCCAAGCTGGCCACCCTATCGGCGCGAGGCCTGAACTTTCTTCGCGGGCATACATTGATTGCACCACAGCCGCCTAAGTTACCCAGTGATAGCGATATCTTGCCTTCGCATTGGGGGCCATTAAACCGACGGCTCTATCGCATGTTCCACGGAACTGTATTGCCCACCATATTACGCAACTTCGACCGCCTGTCTATGGCCCATGGCGTCGAAGTTCGAATGCCTTTTATGGACTGGCGATTAGTCACCTATGTGATGTCACTGCCCGACGATGCCAAAAGCGAAGATGGACGAACGAAAGCGGTTGCACGTAACGCCATGGCTGGTTTCATGCCAGACAGCATAAGGATGGCGCGACGCAAGGTTGGTTTCAATTCGCCCATGCCAGAGTGGCTCAACGGTGCCTTGGGAAGGTGGGCCGCCAGCCTGTTATCCAGGCCGCAATCGCAGTTTGATGCGCTGGTGGACCGCAAGGCACTCCTTGAGCGAGTACATGCGCTGAATACTACGCGTGGATGGGATTGGGAACGATGCGGGCGGCTATGGCCTTATCTGCATCTGAAGTGGTACTTGGAACAACCGAGCACAGTAAAATGACGACTGCCACAGCCAAAAAAGTTGTGTTGACATTTTTGCCATTACAAGATAGTTTGCAATTGAATGAAGCCAGTCGTAAGGTCTTGGGTTGGATGTCGTTGATCGTTTCGAAAACCATTAATAGGGCATGAACGACTCCCCGCGCCAACTTGAAGGCATGCAAACTATTTCGGCCCAATATAGCGCGATTATTTTTGCACTAGCGGTTTTTGGATACCCAATCATCGGTAATCTTGTAAGTTGGCTCGACGTTGAGAGTAGAGTGCTTTCAATACCATTTCGGGTGTTTTTAGGATCGCTAAGTTTACTGGTGATTGCTCTTAAAACCAGTATACCTTTTAACAAATGGCATTTCTTAATGTTGCTTATTTGGTATTCTTTGATTTTGCGATTGGGTTTCGATACATCCATTACAGGCATTGAAAATGCAGACTATGCGCTAGAGTTCTTTCTAATTAGCTGCGTTTTGCCAGTACTTGCAATCTGGGCTCTAGACAACTATAACCAAAAATATTACGCAACTGCAGCATTCGTTTTGGCATCAATAGGTAGTTTGACCGCATTGCTTGGGAATTATTTCGGAACCTTTGGTGAATCCAACTTAACTGAAATAACCGGACGATTGTCAAGTACGGCTTTAAACCCTGTAACTATTGGCCATGTCGCTCTCAGCGGGTTTCTATGTGGCTTGACTCTGATACGAACGGTACCACACTGGACGCGGGCTCTGATAATATTGATTATGATGATGCTGTTAATTACTATTATTCAAACCGGCTCCAAAGGACCGCCAATAGCCTTGGCAATAATACTTTTAATTTGGGCGAGCCAGAGGGTGCTAATTGTTCCTGTGATTGGGTTAGTCGTGTCAGCAACTATTGCAATTTTAGTATATGGAGACAGTCCATTTGCTCAAAGGATGATGGCGGTAGATGATGATCCATCTACGACTGAACGCATTGCCTTCATTCAAGACAGCTTTCAACAAATTACCACTTCACCTTGGATAGGTAGTGCTTCGGTCGAGTTGAAATCTGGATCATATCCCCACAACATTTTTATTGAAGGTGCTTTGTCCTTTGGATTACCGCTGACAGCTGTTTTAGCCGTACTTCTATTTTACGGTCTTTTTAAATCCTTCAGATTGTTAAAAACCGAGAATGATCTTGCAGCGCTCCTTTTTTTGCAGGCCCTTGTAATCTCTCAAATATCAGGCGCACTTTTCGCAGACAGCATGTTGTGGATTTGCTTGGTTTGGATTTTGGGATTGGAGATAAGCAATAATGAAAAAGGATTAGTCCAGTCATGAGGCTGTTTCAAAACTCTGGGCTTTATCCGGCTTATGTGCGACGCTTATCTAGACTTACGCAGGATCGCATTTCGTTTGCATCACAATTAGATGCTTTTCTCGGCGATCGCTATGGTGCCTGCCATTTCTTAAAACCGGTACTTGATCGCGAATCCTCTGCCTTTTTCACCAATGGCGATGATGAGCAACTGCAGCGGCGATGGGCGCAGGAACAGGGGATGCGCTCAAAGGTAAGTCTTGCGGGCATCTTGCGTGCACAGATTGAAAGTCACAAAACTGAAGTGTTCTACAACCTGGACCCAATGCGTTATCAAAGTGACTTTGTGCGCAGTTTGCCCGGTTGCGTGAAAAAAGCCATAGCTTGGCGGGCTGCACCTTCGCCTGGCGCAGATTTTTCAGCCTACGATTTGGTGGTCTGCAATTTTCCTGGGATCCTGGAAGGCTACCGGCAGCGCGGCTGGAATGCGGCGTATTTTTCGCCGGCACACGACCCCGAGATGGACGCATATGCCGCTAACACAGATCGGCCAATTGATGTGCTTTTTGTCGGTGGCTATTCTCGTCATCATCGTCAACGCGCAATTGTTATAGAGGCCGTCGCTTCAATGCGGGAACGTCTGAATGTCGTTTTCTGCCTTGATCGTTCCAGGCTCACACGCTTGGCGGAGTCAGCACTGGGCTATCTTCTGCCACTGGCAACACATCGCCGTCCATCGAGTATTCGCGCGGTCAGCCATGAACCGGTATTTGGGCGCGAGCTGTACGCGATGATCTCGCAGGCAAAGATCGTTTTGAATGGAGCGGTCGATATGGCTGGTCGTGATCGTGGCAACATGCGCTGTTTTGAGGCAATGGGGTGTGGCGCGCTGATGGTGTCTGATCAGGGGGTTTATCCAGAAGCCATGGTGGGCGGTTTGTCGATGTTGACCTACTCGGGCCCTGACGAGGCTATCAGTGTAATTTCACATGCGCTGTCAGACCAAGTCCGGCGCGCTGCAGTGGCAACTGTTGGATGGTCTTCAGTACGTCAGCATTACAGCAAACAGAAACAGTGGCAGTCTTTCGAGAAGCTTGTGGGGGCCGCTTGATGACACGACTTATTACACTGCTCGATTTTGTACTCGGCTGGTTTATAAGGCGAGTTGGACGGGTTACGGTGGGGCCGGGTTCAGTCGTTGGTTGGTGGGGTCTGCGAGCAGTAGGGCACCGTGGTCGGGTTGCGATAGGGCACGACTCAATTGTGCGCTGTCGTATCGACTTTGACAGCCTACAGGGCGAAGTCCGTATTGGCGACCGTTGTTACCTGGGTGCAAGCCACCTGATATGCCACAAAGCAATCTATATAGGTGACGATGTCATTATGTCCTGGGGTGTCACCGTCGTTGATCATGACTCGCATTCCCTCAATTGGTCGGAGCGCCAACATGACGTTGCTGACTGGAAGCGTGGCGTGAAGCATTGGGACGCTGTCACTGTGAGACCAGTTTGGATTAACGACAAGGCATGGATCGGTTTCGGTGCGACCATTCTTAAGGGCGTGACAGTCGGTGAGGGTGCGGTGATCGGCGCAAATTCGGTTGTTACGCACGATGTCCCGCCCTATTCAGTCGTTGCCGGCAACCCCGCCCGAGTTATCCGTCGTCTCAAGGACGCGTATTAATGGCAACGAGCGTATCAAGAGAGTTCAGCAGTTGGGAGCAGGCCGTCCAATGGCTGCGCGAGCAGCCCGAGCAGCAGGAACTGGTGCTGGCCGCCTATTACGACGACCCCCTGCCTGCCGCGGCAGACCGCTACTGGCGCAGTGAAGAGTGGCAGGCAATTCGATTGTTGTTGCCGCCAGCGCCAGGCGTGGCGCTGGACGTCGGAGCAGGTCGCGGCATCGCGAGTTACGCGCTCGCCAAAGAGGGCTTTGCTGTGACGGCGCTGGAGCCTGATGCTAGCGCTCTGGTGGGTGCCCAAGCCATTCGTGGCTTGGCAGAAGCCAGCGGTTTGCCGATTGAGGTCACCCAGGAATTTTCTGAGCGGTTGCCATTTGCGGATGCACAGTTCGACGTGGTGTTCGCAAGGGCGGTGCTGCATCACACCAGTGATTTAGTGGCCGCCTGCGGTGAGTTTTACCGTGTATTGAAGCCTGGCGGTCGTCTGCTTGCGGTGCGCGAGCATGTCATTTCGCGGCCTGAAGATTTGCCTGTCTTTCTGGATTTGCATCCGTTGCACAAGCTTTACGGTGGCGAGAATGCCTTCCTGTTGCCACAGTACGAAGCTGCCATCAGCGCTGCGGGCTTTCGGCTACATCGTGTGCTCGCGCCATTTGAAAGTGCGATCAATTATTCTCCTTACACCGGGACCAGCCTGAGGGACGAACTCGCCGCCCGGATTACCCGCCCGTTACCAGTGGCGAAGCGGCTGGTGGCTGGCTTGCTGGGGCTGCCGCCGCTTTGGGCTGTAGCGCGCCGCGTATTGGGGCGTGTCGACCACCGTCCCGGGCGGCTTTACTCCTTCATCGCCCAACGGCCCTGATGATGTCGAACATCCTCATCACCGGCGCGCACGGTTTTATTGGCAAGCACTTGGCGCGATGGCTCGCGCGCCAGGGCCATCAGATCATGGGCCTTGGCCATGGAATTTGGCCCGCACCGGAGGCTGCCGCTTGGGGTGTGACACATTGGCTCAATGGCGATATCCAGTCGGGTAACCTTCGACTTCTGCAGCAAGCTGGGGGCACGCCCGACGTGGTTTACCACCTTGCCGGCGGCTCTTCAGTAGGCGTAGCCATTGCCAACCCGCGTGAAGATTTTTTTCGGACTGTGGCAACCACCGCTGAGTTGCTGGAATGGATGCGCGTCGATGTGCCGCAGGCACAACTGGTTGCCGTTTCCAGTGCCGCAGTCTATGGCTCGGGTCATGATGGTTCCATTACTGAAGACGCTCCGCTGACACCGTACTCCCCTTACGGACATCACAAACGCATCATGGAAGAGTTGTGCCGATCCTACGCTTCAAGCTATGGTCTGCGGGTGTCCATCGCACGGCTTTTTTCTGTGTACGGTGTCGAACTCAAAAAACAGCTGCTGTGGGACATATGTGTGCGCCTCGCAACTGGCACGCGGCCGTTTGTGCTTGGCGGTAGCGGCGATGAGTTGCGCGACTGGACCGACGTGCGCGACGTGGTGCGCGCATTAGACTTACTCTCTGCACAGGCAGGCGCCGACTTGGTGACCATCAATGTGGGCACTGGCACGGGATGCAGCGTGCGGCAAATTGCATCGGGCGTCGTGAGGCACTGGCCGCTGTCGGCCGATGTAGACGCCTTGCAGTTTTCGGGGCAGTCCCGGCCCGGCGACCCATTCAGCCTGGTGGCCAACGCCACCAGGCTGAATGAACTTGGATTTGCTTGGGAGGTGCCGGTCGCAGATGGGCTGGCTGCCTATGTCCGGTGGTTCCAAGGTCAAAGGGAAGCGCTGCAGTGATCCGGGTTGCATTTACCCTGATTGGGGGCAAAAACTGGACCGGTGGCTACAACTATCTGCTCAACCTCGTCCGCGCGCTCGCCGAGCATGTGTCTGACCGCTTGCAGCCCGTATTGTTTTTTGGCACTGACATGGATGAAAAAGATGCTTCGCCTTTCGAACATATCGCCGGAGTCGCGGTTATACGCCATGCAGCGTTCAATGAGGCGTATAAAGCGCGGCGGTTGCGACAGGCGCTCTTGATAGGTCGCGATCAGGCAGCAGCGACAGTATTTGCTGCGCAGGACATCAATGTCGTATTTGAGGCTGCGCAGTTTTATGGTTGGCGTTTCCCGTTGCCGGCGGTGGCTTGGATTCCTGATTTTCAACACCGCTACCTGCAGCATTTGTTTGATTTCAAAGCCTACTGGAAGCGGGAGATCGGGTTTAGAGCTCAAATCCTGAGCGGTCGCCGGGTTATGTTAAGTAGTGACGACGCAAGGCAAGATTGCGAAAGGTTTTATCCCAGTACTCGCGGCCGAACCCATGTTGTTCGTTTCGCGGTGCCAGCTGCAGATACCATCGATGCGCAAGCCGCACGCGCTGTGGCGGATGGCTATGGACTACCGGCAACTTTTTTCTTTTTGCCCAATCAGTTTTGGACACACAAGAATCACGAGTGTGTAATTCAGGCGCTTCGGATATTGAAAGCCAGAGGGAGAGAGGTGGTGGTTGCGGTATCCGGTAAACAGGCTGACCCGCGCGATCCAGCGCACTTTCCAAGGCTTCAGCAAGTGATCAAAATAAACGGACTGGAAAAGAATTTTCGTTTGTTAGGGTTGATTCCGCATGCGCATATTCCCGCGCTAATGCGGTCGTGCGCAGCCTTGATCAACCCGTCAACTTTCGAGGGTTGGAGTACGACGGTTGAGGAGGCTAAGGCAATGGGTGCGCCCATGATTTTGTCGTCCCTGCGCGTCCACAGAGAGCAGTATGACGATGCCCTATTTTTTGATGCGGATTCGCCGGAACAATTGGGTCGTATTTTGGATGAGTACTTGCCGGATGGATATTTAGAACGAGCGAAAAAGAGTGCTTTTGCTGCACAGCAGGCACCTATTTATATAGAAAAATTTGCAAGAGAGTTTGCCGTGCTGATGACGTCAAGTGCGGAGGACAAATGAAAATATCCATCATCACCGTATGCTATAACTCAGAAAAAACAATTGGCGATACGCTGCAATCTGTGCGTGAACAAAAATATGGAAATATTGAGCACATTGTTGTTGATGGACTATCAAAAGACAGCACATTGGCTGTTGTTGCAGCTGAAGGCTCACACGTCACCAAAATTGTTTCAGAGAAGGATAAAGGCATTTACGACGCCATGAACAAGGGCATTGCCCTGGCCACAGGTGATGTCATCGGTTTCATCAACGCCGATGATTTTTACCCCACTTCGGATGTGTTGGCTGCGGTGGCTGAAGCTTTTGAGTCTAGTGGGGTAGATTGTTGTTACGGCGACTTGTGTTATGTGCAGCAAGACAATGTTGCCAAGACCGTGCGTTATTGGCGCTCAGCGCCATTTGTACCTGGTTTTTTTGGCCGCGGCTGGTGTCCGCCGCACCCGACTTTTTTTGTGCGGCGCGAGGTCTATGCACGTTTGGGCGGTTTTGACCTGAGTTTCAAAATTGGGGCAGACATTGAGCTAATGGCGCGTTTTTTAGAGGTGGGGCGTACCCGCAGCCACCACATTCCCCAGGTGCTGGTGCACATGCGCATGGGTGGCACTACAAACCGCAGTATTTCAAACGTAGTCCAGCAAAATCTTGAGATAAGGCGCGGACTTTTGGCGCTTGGTTTGGGTTTTTCTTGGTGGCGGTTTATGGGTTACAAATTGGTATCTAGGGCTCTGCAGTTTGTGAGGCGACCGGCGCTTTGAAGTCACTGGCCGTTACCGGTGCGATGGGTTTCTTGGGTGCTGCCTTGTTGCAGCGGCTGGTTTTGCTGCCGGCCGACCTGTCTGGCGCTACTGCGTACAGTCTGTTGGGCATTACGCGGCATGCCCCGGCCAAAGGGATTGCCGGTGTGCGTTATGTGCCATTGGGTGACTTTGCTGGGACTGAAGATTGGCCAGTTGCACTGTCTGGCGTGGAAGTTGTGGTGCATACCGCAGCCCGCGTGCACATGATGGCCGACACGGCGGCAGATCCTTTGATGGAGTTTCGGCGGGTCAATGTGCAGGCAAGCCTGCGCCTAGCGCGCGAGGCCGCTGCAGTTGGGGTGAGACGCTTAGTGTTTATCAGCTCGGTCAAGGTCAATGGGGAAGCCACTTTGGCTGGCCAGCCGTTTACCGACGAGGATGCCGGAGCGCCGCAAGACGGTTACGGGATTTCGAAAATGGAGGCCGAGCAGGGATTGCGCCAACTGAGCGCCGACACCGGCATGGAGGTGGTCATTATCCGCCCGCCTTTGGTGTATGGCCCCGGCGTCAAGGCTAACTTCGCCGCCCTCATGCGCGCCGTGCAGCGCGGCTTGCCCCTGCCGCTGGGCGCGGTGCACAACCAGCGGAGCCTGGTGGCACTTGACAACCTGGTGGATTTCATCGTCACCTGCATTACCCACCCGCGGGCGGCCAACCATACTTTTTTGGTCAGCGACGGGCATGACCTGTCCACCACTGAGTTGGTACGTGGCATGGCTCAAGCAGCCGAGGTACCGGCGCGATTGCTGTCCGTGCCGGTGTGGGCCTTACAGGCGGGGGCTACCTTGCTTGGTAAGGGTGATGCGGTGCAGCGCTTATGCGGTAATTTGCAGGTGGATATCACGAAGGCGCGCCGCTTGTTGGGGTGGGTGCCGCCGGTGTCTGTGGAAGAAGGCTTGCGGCGGGCGATGGCTACATGAAAAGAGTCTTTGATATTCTGCTGGGTTGTCTTGCGTCTCTGATCTTATTCGTGCCGGTCTTGTTGGTGGCCCTTGCAGTTCGCCTGACCTCTAAGGGCCCCGCCTTGTATTGGTCTGATCGCGTTGGCCGAAACAACGTTATTTTCAAAATGCCAAAGTTCCGCAGTATGCGGATGGGTACGCCGGTGGTGGCTACGCATCTGCTGGTTGATGCCCGGTCACATTTAACGCCGATTGGTTCCTTTCTGCGCAAAAGCAGCTTGGATGAATTGCCGCAGTTGTGGAGCATTCTGACGGGCGACATGAGCTTTGTGGGCCCTCGACCTGCGCTGTTTAACCAGCAAGACTTGATTGCTATGCGCTCAGAGGAGGGTGTGCACACCTTGGTGCCGGGCCTGACCGGTTGGGCACAAGTCAATGGCCGAGATGAGTTGCCGATTCCTGACAAGGTGAAACTGGATGTGGCTTATTTGCAGCGGCAGTCGTTATGGTTTGATATTCGTATTTTGTGGCTGACTTTCGTCAAGGTGCTGCATCGGGACGGGGTATCTCATTAACTACTATTGGATGGGTAGGCAATTAGCTGATAATCAAAAGATGAAACAAAACAGTAATGGGCGTAGCGCTCAGATTTTGTCAGGCGCCGAGGGGCTCGTACCATGAAACTTGTTATGCCTCACTTTGCGGAGCATATTCTGGCACTGCCACGGTCAGGCAAGCGTGCCATTATCTTGGTGGTTGACTCAGGCCTGTGCGTGTTGAGCACCTGGCTGGCTTTTTATCTTCGCTTGGGTGAATTCGTGCCGTGGACGGGAGAACTCTTGCCGCCATGGTTGTTGCCCGCGGGTGTTTCGGTTTTGGCAGCTATTCCTATTTTTGTGAAGTCTGGCCTGTACCGGGCGATTATTCGCTACAGCGGTTTACCCGCCATGATGGCCATTTCTCGCGCCATGCTGCTCTATGGCGTGATGTTTGCAGCGGTATTCACTTTTTATGGCGTGCAGGGTGTACCACGCACGGTCGGCTTGATTCAGCCCCTGCTGCTGTTCGTGCTGGTGGGTGCATCACGCGCAGCGGCTCGCGTGTGGTTGGGTGGTTTGTACCAAAACCGGATCAAACAATCTGCCTTGCCGCAGGTGCTGATTTACGGAGCGGGCAGTGCTGGCCGGCAACTGGCGTCGGCCATGGCCAACAGCTTTGATATGCGCGTCGTAGGCTTTTTGGACGACGACGACCGTCTGCACGGCCATGTGCTCAATGGCTTGCCCATCCACAACCCAGAGGATCTGGCTGAACTGTTGACGGAAGTGCCCGTGACCGATTTGCTTCTAGCAATGCCATCGGCCTCGCGTCAGCGTCGGAACGACATCTTGGCGGGCCTGGCGCATTACAAACTGGCGGTGCGCACTTTGCCTGGGATGAGCGACATTGCCACGGGTCGGGTGAGTTTGAGCGACGTTCGTGAGCTGGACATTGACGATCTGCTCGGCCGTGAACCTGTCAAGCCCAATGGGCTACTACTCCACCGAAACACACACAACAAGACGGTGCTGGTGACCGGAGCCGGCGGCAGTATTGGCAGCGAGTTGTGCCGCCAGATCCTCAAAATGAAGCCCAAGAAGCTGTTGTTGGTGGAAATGAGCGAGTTCGCGCTTTACCAAATTGATCAAGAACTTCAGCGCACATTGGCAGATACGCCAACCGGACAGGGCGATGAATTGCGAATCGTCCCGTTGCTGGCATCGGTGTGTGATGAGGTGCGCATACAGGAGATCATGGACACCTGGAAGCCCAACACGGTGTACCATGCGGCAGCCTACAAGCACGTGCCCCTGGTAGAGCATAACCCAAGTGAGGGTGTGCGCAACAATGTGTGGGGCACCCGGGTATGCGCCGAGGCTGCGGCCCGCAATGGCGTGCAAAACTTTGTGCTGATCAGCACTGACAAGGCTGTGCGGCCCACCAACATCATGGGCGCGACCAAGCGCCTGGCAGAAATGGTGTTGCAGGCGCTGGCTGAGTTAAACCCGGCGGTCACAGCCGAGGGTGGCCGAGCGGCTGCCGCGCGCACCTGTTTCTCGATGGTGCGCTTTGGCAACGTGCTGGGCTCCAGCGGCTCGGTGGTGCCGTTGTTTCGCGAGCAGATCAAAAAGGGCGGGCCGATCACGCTCACGCACGCTGACATCACCCGCTACTTCATGACCATTCCCGAAGCGGCTCAACTGGTGATTCAAGCGGGGGCGATGGGCACTGGCGGTGACGTGTTTGTGCTCGACATGGGCCAGCCGGTGCGTATCTATGATCTGGCGACTCGGATCGTGGAATTGTCTGGGCTAACAGTCAAAACTGACGACAGACCCGATGGCGATATTGAAGTCAGAGTTACAGGCTTGCGACCCGGTGAAAAACTTTATGAAGAGTTGCTGATAGGCGACAACCCTCAACCGACTCAGCATACTCGCATCATGAAAGCGCATGAGAAATTTTTATCCTGGCCACAGTTGGATGAACAGTTACGCGCTCTGAGCCTGGCCATCAGCGTAAATGATGTACCTATAATTAGAGGCCTGCTGAAGCTACTTGTGAACGATTATCAACCTAGCGGGGAAGTGGTAGATTGGGTATATTTAGCTCACCAAAACGAAGCGATGGCCGACAATAGTTAACTGAAAAATTTAATTAATGGGACGTATGTACGATGAGTAACTTGATTTATATCCAAAGCCAGATCGAAAAACTGCAGAAGCAGGCCAATGAAATCAAGACACGGGAGTTTGATAAGACTGTGCAAGAGATTCTGGCCAAGATGCAGGCGTTCGGCATCACGGCTAAAGACCTGCAAGCCCCCAAAGGCCGCGGTGCCAAGGGCAAAGCCAAGGCTGCCAAGACTTCCGCCTCACCTAAAGTAGCGACTGGTAAAAAGAAGTCAGCTTCCCCGGTGCTGGCAAAGTACGGTGGCCCCAACGGCGAGACGTGGAGTGGTCGTGGCCTGATGCCCAAGTGGATGTCGGCGCTTGTGGCGCAGGGCAAGATCAAAGAGGATTTCGCCATCTAGGCTTGATGGCCCTGCAGTAACATGCAGCCATGATCGACCAAGCCCCCGACCCCAGCCCCATTTCTCCGCGCCAAAAGGCCGACATTCTGGCCCAAGCGCTACCTTACATCCGCAAGTTCCATGGCAAGACCATGGTCATCAAGTATGGTGGCAACGCCATGACAGACCCCGGGCTGCAAGCCGACTTTGCCGAAGACGTCGTGCTGCTCAAGTTGGTGGGCATCAACCCGGTGGTGGTGCATGGCGGTGGCCCGCAGATTGAGAACGCGCTGAACCGCCTGGGCAAAAAGGGCGAGTTCATCCAAGGGATGCGTGTGACCGATGCCGAAACTATGGAAGTGGTGGAGTGGGTGCTGGGCGGCGAGGTGCAACAGGACATCGTGGGCCTGATCAACCAGGCCGGCGGCAAGGCGGTTGGCCTGACTGGCCGTGACGGCGGCCTGATCCGGGCACAAAAACTCAAGATGGTGGACAGCCAGGACCCGAGCAAGGAAGTAGATGTGGGCCAGGTGGGCGACATCGTCAGCATTGACCCCAGTGTGGTTAAGGCGCTGCAAGACGATGCCTTCATCCCGGTCATCAGCCCGATCGGCTTTGGCGTGCACAACGAAAGCTACAACATCAATGCCGATGTGGTGGCGGCCAGGCTTGCCACGGTGCTCAAGGCTGAAAAGCTGATCATGCTCACCAACATCAGCGGTGTGCTGAACAAAGCCGGTGAATTGCTCACAGACTTGACGGCCCGCCGCATTGACGAACTGTTTGCCGATGGCACGATCTCGGGCGGTATGTTGCCCAAGATCAGCGGCGCACTGGATGCGGCCAAAAGCGGCGTTAACTCGGTTCACATTGTCGATGGCCGCGTGCCCCACGTGCTGCTGCTGGAGATCTTGACCGACCAGGCCTTTGGCACCATGATCCGCTCCCACTGAACGCAGCGCTGCCTAACGCCATGCCACAACTCGAACCCCAGGCCCAGCCCGCCAGCCGATCTCCAAGCCGAGACGACGAAGCCCCGGCCCGCAAACGCCCCAAACCTGGAGAGCGCCGGGTGCAAATTTTGCAGGCCTTGGCGAGCATGTTGCAGCAACCCGGGCTTGAGCGCATCACCACGGCGGCGCTGGCGGCTCGGCTAGAGGTGAGCGAGGCTGCCCTGTACCGGCACTTTGCCAGCAAGGCCCAGATGTTTGAGGGCCTGATTGATTTCATTGAGCAGACGGTGTTTGCGTTGGTTAATCAAATCGCCCAGCAGGACATCACCGGGGCTGGGTCTGGTCGGCCGCCCGGCGCGCGCCAAGCTGCTCGGGTTCTGGCCATGGTGATCCAGTTTGCCGAGAAAAACCCGGGCATGGCGCGGGTCATGGTTGGCGATGCGCTGGTCTACGAGAACGAGCGTCTGCAACAACGAATGAACCATTTTTTTGACAAAATTGAGGCCAGCTTGCGCCAATGCTTGCGCGTCGGTGCGGCGACTGTCGACTCAGACACACCCACGGTGGATGCGCAGGTCCAGGCCTCGGTCCTGACGGCCTTTCTGGTAGGGCGCCTGCAGCGATTTGCCCGCTCAGGCTTCAAGCGGCAACCCTCGGAGCATCTCGAGGCCAGCCTCGATCGGCTGCTCAGCTGATCGACTGCGGGCGGGCTTGTCCGCCAATGGCAGCGCCATGGCGTGCCCAATTTCTTTGAAAAAATACGATTGAATTCTGCAGTGACGCTCAAATAGGCACGGAAATGTTGCAAAATAGTACGGTCGTTCTATTTTTACATGTCGCCCATTTCTCCGCTCACCATTCTTGCTGATCCGGCAGGCCAGACGCCGGCACGGGGTCGTGGCCTGCACAAAGGTCAGCAAACCAAGCAGGCCATCGTGGAGGCTGCGCTGGCATTGGCCTCACAAATCGGTCTGGAGGGCCTGAGTATTGGTGCGCTGGCCGAGGTGACGCACATGAGCAAGTCGGGCGTGTTTGCGCATTTCGGCTCGCGTGAAGAACTGCAGATTTCGGTCATCCGTGAGTACTACACCCGCTTTGCCGATGAAGTGTTTTACCCGGCCATGCAGCAGCCACGTGGCCTGCCACGGGTTAGGGCCTTGTTTGACAACTGGATGCAGCGCGTGGCGGTCGAAATCCAGTCCGGCTGCATCTTTATCAGTGGCGCGGTCGAGTTTGACGACCGACCTGGCCCTGTGCGCGACGCTTTAGCGAGCTCAGTTCAGGCCTGGCTTGAGGCACTTTACCGGGCTGTTGTGCAGGCCAAGCAGGAAGGGCATTTGCTGCAAAGTGCCGACGAAGAGCAGATGGCCTTTGAGATTCATGCGCTTATCCTGGCTTTGCATTACGAGGCGCGTTTTTTACAAAAACCCGGCTCAATTGACCGCGCCCATCGCAGCTTTGACAACATGCTGGCCCGATACGGGCAAGCGGTACCCACGTAGACACCGTTTTCATCACATCCCACCCATTTCCCAAGGACCCAACCCATGCCCGCCTACACCCCGCCGCTGCGCGACATGCAGTTTGTTATGCACGAACTGCTCAAAGTCACCGACGCCTTCAAGGCCATGCCACAGCACGCCGATGTCGATATCGAGACCGTTAATGCGGTACTTGAAGAGGGTGGCAAGTTTGCTTCTGAGGTTCTGTTCCCGCTCAATGTCAGCGGCGACACCGAGGGCTGCAGCCTGGATCCGGCCAGCCACGCCGTGACCACGCCCAAGGGCTTCAAGGAGGCCTATGCCAGTTACGTGGCCGGTGGCTGGGCTGCATTAAGCTGCGACACCGCCTTTGGTGGCCAGGGCCTGCCGCTGGTGGTGAACCAGATGTTTTACGAGATGCTCAACAGCGCCAACCAGGCCTGGACCATGTACCCCGGCCTGACCCACGGCGCCTACGCCTCGCTGCACGCCCACGGTACCGATGCTCAAAAGCAGACCTACCTGGCCAAGATGACCAGTGGTGAGTGGACCGGCACCATGTGCCTGACCGAGTCGCACTGCGGCACTGATCTGGGCCTGATGCGCACCAAGGCCGAACCCCAGCCCGATGGCAGCTACCGGATCACCGGCAACAAGATCTTCATCAGCGCCGGCGAGCACGACATGGCCGCCAACATCGTGCACCTGGTGCTGGCCCGCCTGCCCGATGCACCCCCCGGCATCAAGGGCGTGAGCCTGTTTGTGGTGCCCAAATATTTGATCAATGCCGACGGCTCTTTGGGTGAGCGCAATGGCATTTACTGCGGCGGTATTGAGCACAAGATGGGCATCCGCGCCAACGCCACCTGCCAGATGGTGCTGGACGGTGCAGTGGGCGCCATGGTGGGCCAGCCCAACAAGGGCATGCAGGGCATG
>JBIKZZ010000445.1:0-2602 GCA_044354435.1 Rhodoferax sp.
ACGCTCCTGCGCCGTCGTCAAACTGAGGGTACTGCTGTAATCTGCCGACCATTGCGCACGCCAGTTCAGCGCCGAGGTCTGGAGCTTCTTGATGGTGCGGTCATCCACATTGATGGCGCCAAATTGACCGTCGTACTGTGCGTTGAGCTGGCTGCTTAACACCGACAGATCCAGCCGGTGCGACGCGTTGAGCTCTAATCCCACCCGAGCCGCCAGCGACTCGCTGGTGTAGCCGTCGTCATCCGGGTTGCGAGAAGGCATCACGCTAAAGCCTTTGCTCTCCTGCCGAACCAGGCTTAGCGCGTAGTCCCATTTGCCCTGTGAGCCGCTGACGCCAGCCTCGGCCTTGGTCGTGCCATAGGTGCCCAGGCTCAAACCGACATAAGGCGACGCCGGGCCTTCGCCTTTGCGCGTGAAGATCTGAATCACGCCGCCCATCGCATCAGAGCCGTAGACAGCGCCCGCCGGGCCACGAAGGACCTCAATGCGCTCCACCTGCGACAGGGGAATCACGTCCCAGCTTGCACCGCCGGTACCCTGAGAATCCACTCGCACACCGTCTATAAATACCGCTGTAAAACGGGTTTCAGCTCCCCGCACATAGACACTGGTGATGCCCCCAAGGCCACCATTGCGCGCCATTTCAACCCCCGGCAGACGGGCCAGCACATCACCCAAGCCGGTCGCGCCACTGCGCTCAATCTGACTGCGGTCGACGATGGTCACATCGGCCACCAAATCGGTCAAGGGTTGCAAGACCCTAGTGGCAGTGACCACAACCTCGGCCAGCGTGGCCATCGGGGTTGGCGCTGCCGTTTGGGCAGAAGTCGGCAGCACACAGACGAGCGCAGCCACGGGCACGGCCAAGCGTGCAAACAAAAAAGCAAGTTTCATAAAAGGAATACCCGAACAAAAAACCCTCACCGTCTTCCCCGACAGTGCATGGGTAGCACAGTGACACGCAGGCGTGCCACCACTTCATTGGCCGGTATCCGGGCTGGTGGAACAACCTCCATCGCCTTCCCAAGCGCGTGTTCAGAACGCTCAGTGACCATGATGAAAGCGGCGCCTTGACAGGCGCGTCCACTTACCGTTGCGGGGGCAGCGCAGGTTAGGTGGGCTGTTGCCAGCCTGGGCCCTCCTGCTTCCCGTTGAACTGCGGTGTGTGAACCACACCGCGAGCACCAACGAAGACGATCTTAACCCACGCCAGCGGCAAACCCTACAATGTTGAGGCTATGCTGACCCAGCCTCAATTCGATCAAATCGCCGAGCGCGTTGAGCGCTTGCTGGTGCGGCATGAAGAATTGCGGCGTACCAACGAGCTGCTCAGCGCCCAAGTCGATGCGGTAACCCGTGAGCGGGACTCCCTCAAATCTCGGCTGGGCGCGGCCAGGGCACGGGTTGACGCGCTGTTGGAGCGTCTGCCTGAAGCCAGCGCCAACAAGGGCGAAGCATGAAGCAGCTTGAAGTGCAAATCATGGGGCAGAGCTACCTGCTGGGCTGCCAGGAAGGTGGCGAAGAACGACTGCTTGGGGTTGCACATCAGGTGGACCTGGCCATGTGCAAGATTCGCGATGCCGGCAAAGTGCGGGCACGCGACCGCATCGCCGTGCTGGCCGCCTTGAACATGGCCTTTGACCTCGGCGAGGCCGCCACGTCGGCTGCCGCCGCCAACGCTACCCGGCCGCAGAGCCACTCACCTGCAGCCCAGCCATCAGCGACACCCGAGCCCGCTTCGGCGCAGCTTCAGGCACTGCTGGCCCGGCTCGACGCCGCCTTGGGCGACGACGGACGGCTGATCTAATTGGTCTGATCTACCCCAGTCAACGGCCTACAATAACGCCGTCTGCAGTGCGCGCCGGGCTTTATATTTCCTTGAACCAATGCTCTTAGAGCCCGGGCTTGGAACATTGCCTCACAAGCGTGACTATCTCGCGTCAGATGGACCCAATGTGCGGCTGACCTCGCCCACCTGAACCCCGGTTCAGGATGCCGGTCCGGTGGCACTGCAGACACCTTTGACCGGTTTTGCCCGCGCCAGTTTCTTCAACAGTTCCCTAGTTCGCCCTCTGCTCGCGAGGACTAGGGTAAACACTGGCTTGAGGCACCCTGCAAATGATTAAATCAGACAAGTTGCCTCAACTTGTTCAAAGGAGTCCCGATGTACAAGCAAATTTTGTTGGCTTACGATGGCTCACAGGCCGGGCAAAAGGCCCTGCTTGACTGCCAGGACATCGTGCAGTGGAGTGGTGCGGCACTCACCTTGGTCGCGGTGATGCCCAGAGAGATTATTTTTGGTGTTGCCGAGGGGGGCTTCTACGACCCCGAGAACCATGCCCGCGAAAAAAGAAATTACAAAACTGTGCTCGAACAGGGTCTTCGAACCTTGACCGATTCTGGCTTTAAGGTGTCAGGCGAAGTGCTGTTGGGCGATTCGGTGCATGAAATCAGCAGCTATGCCCGGAAAATTTCAGCCGACCTGATCGTGGTTGGCTACAAGCATGAAAAAAGTTGGGTGGCACGCTGGTGGGGTGGGTCGGGATCAAGCGCCCTCGTAGAGCATGCGCCATGCAGTGTGCTGATGGTCATCACTTAGCAA
>JBIKZZ010000113.1:0-9300 GCA_044354435.1 Rhodoferax sp.
GCCAGGCTTAAACTCTTTGACTTGTTCAACCGACGATCCAAAACAGCCGCCTGATTCAGACTACCGAATCACACAAGGCTCAGGCTCATACCTGATTTGGAAAATACTCAGGGAGGAGAACTTTGCTTCGGTCTGGTAATCGCGTACATTGTCAGTAATGCGAATACATGAAGTGGGGTTGCCGACGATCGAAGACGTCGCGGCCCGTGCCGACGTCTCGACAGCCACCGTGTCGCGCGTTTTAAACCGGCCGGATGCGGTGCGCGAAGTGCTGCGGGGACGCGTGCTTGAAGCCGTGATGCATCTGGGTTATGTGCCCAATTCAGGCGCTAGAGCGCTGAAGCTGCAACGAAGCGGCACGGTAGGTGCGGTGTTTCCCACTATTGATAACGCGATCTTCGCGAAAGCTATCGACGCACTGCAACAAAGACTCGCCGATTCAGGTCGGCAGTTGCTGATCGCGACCAGTAATTACGACCCGCAGGTTGAAATGCGTCAAGCGATCAATCTGGCCCGAAGCGGCGCGGATGCCTTGGCGCTCTGCGGCAATAGCCAAAGTCCGGAGTTGTTACAGTTCCTGCGCCAACGGGAGCTAAAGACCGTGCACGCCATGACGATTAGCGCGGAGCCGGATCGGGTCTGTGTCGGCTACGACAACGCTTCTGCCATCGGGAAGGCGGTGCGTTACCTGCTGGACCTTGGGCATCGTCGTTTCGGGATTTTGGCGGGCGTCACCCTGCACAATGACCGTGCCGCGGGCCGGGTGGCCGGTGTGCGCGAGGCACTGGCCCTGGCAGGCCTGCAGTTGGATCCCCGTTGTGTGATCGAAATGCCCTACTCCTTGGAACGAGCGCGTGAAGGCTTTCGTAGGCTGATGCAAGCGCCCCAGCCACCGACCGCCGTACTGTGCGCCATCGACGTGCTGGCTATTGGTGCGCTGCTGGAGGCCGCGACTCTGGGAATCGACGTGCCCCGACAAGTTTCGGTGACCGGTTTCGACGACCTGGAAATGGCGCGCCATATCCAACCGTCATTGACGACCATGCATGTGCCGACTGAACGAATGTGGCATATGGTGGCGGACCGGATCATCGCCAGCCTTGATCAGGTGCCCATGCCGAGAGTTGCCGAGGTCGAAGTCGAACTGATCGTGCGGGCGTCCACCGGACCAGCACCGTCTGTCTGATGCGAAAGGGGCTCACTTTCTGGCGGCCACAAAAGCCGTTGCGGCAATCCTGACCATGCTCGGGTGCAAGGTCCCGAGCTTCGGGATCCACTTGCAGCCTTCGAACAGATGAACCGATGCAGGAAAATGTCGATCCGCGCCGACATTACACTTCCGCCGCAGCAGCGCCAGCGCGTCGGTCAGGCCATCACCCCGTGTTGGAACTCGACGGGCGAGCAACCATCCACATGGGGGCATTCCGTACGCAGCCTCCTAAAATGACCGACCTCAACAGAAAAAAGTAGCGTCTGCCATGCACGGAGCCTCCAAACACTTAGACGACCTTGAATGGACTCACTGGCCACTCGATCAGGTGGCCCTACGAGGCAAGGCGCAATGGAAAGAGCTACTAGGCAGCGCTTCCGGGTGCCAGAACGACATGACGATGGGCGTGGTTCGCCTGAGAAAAGATGAGTCTCTCGAGCCTCATCACCATTCACAACCTGAAACTTATTTCACCCTGTCAGGACGCGGCACAGTCACCATTGACGATGTGGTGCATAGCGTCGAACCCGGAAGAATGTTGTTCATACCGGGTAACGCCCGACACCAGATCAACAACGTGAATGAAGAAGACCTGACGATTCTTTATGCCTTCGCTATCAGCGATTTCAGCAAGGTTCAGTACCACTTCTGAGTGAGCCCAGTCGATCCTTCGCATAAGCAGCGGGGTAGCTGGGTTCAAGACGTTTATGATGAAGACTCACTGATTCAAAAAATACACCACATGAACATCCGACTGGGGCGTGAAGCCGAATTGGCACAATGGCTGCCCCTGTGGCAGGGCGACCAGACTTTTGGCAAGACGGCGATTGCCGACAAAAGCGGCTTTGTGCAGTACCGCAAGTTGACGTGACTATGCGGGCGCTGCATACCGGGCTGCTTTTCATTGGCACATTGCTCACGGCCCTGGGTTACGGCGCCACTTTTTTGTTGACCGAACACTTTCGCACCCTGGGCGGCAGCGAGGTGAGCACCGGGCTCACACTGGCCGGCGCCATGGTCGGTACCTTTCTCGGTGTGCCGTTAGTCGGCTCGTTTGCAGATCGGCTGGGTGCCGCGCGCATGGCCGCCCTGGGCGCATTGCTGCTGGCCTTGGGCTACCAGTGCCTGGCGAGGCTGGCTGTGGTAAGTGGTTGGACCACGCTGGCTGGGTTACTGATCGGGCTGGGTTGGGGCATCTTTTATCTGGCTGCCCCTTTGTCGCTGTCAGCCCGCGTGACAGATGACAACCGGGCTTTCTGGTTTGCACGCTTTGGTGCCTTTCAGATGGGCGGGATTGGCTTGAGCCCCATTGTGGCCACTGCGCTGATTCGGGAGCTGAACTTTTCAACCGCTGCGGCCCTGAGCACCGTGGCCGCCTGCTGCCTGTTGGCCAGCGTGTTGTTGTTTGTCTTTGAAACCATGTCTCGAGGCGCCAAAACGGCAAGTACCACCGCCAACCGTGGCTGGCTGCGTGCCCTGCCGCTGGTGCTGGCCACACGCGCCCGCTATCCCATTCTGATGGTGGGGCTGGGTGCCAGTGTCTTCACCGGCCTGATGACTTTTCAGACGTCGCTGGTGCGAGGCACGGCGCTCGACGCCAGCACCTACTTTGCTGTGTACGGCATCACTGTTGTTCTGGCACGGCTGACCCTGGCTTCCCATATGGCCCGGGTCAATGCCGATCGGCTGGCTGTCATGTTATTGGTGCTGATGTGCCTTGGTGTGCTGCTGGCGAACTTTATGGCATTGGGTGTGGCCGTGCAAGTGGGCAGTGCCATCCTGCTCGGACTGGGCTACGGCTTGGTGTATTCAGTCATCCAGACCCAGGTCATCAACGATGCGCCACTGGAGCTGCGCCATGCGGCATTGACCTGGTTTGTGATGACCTATTTTGTCGGCATCTTTGGCTTCCCTATTGTGTGCGGCTGGCTCATCGTGCGCATGGGCACGGGTTGGTGCCTGGCGGTGGTGCTGGCCATCGCCTTGGCCGAGCTGATGCTGGCCGTGCTTCGACGAAGAGCACACTGACCTCGGCAGACCTCAACATGTGCTGACCCGATCACGCGACAGGAGCGTACTTCAGTCAATCAACGCCGACGTGGCACTCGCGCCGCAACAGCGCCAGCGCGTCGGCCAGGGTGTAGTCGTGGTCGCTGGTTAGGGTGTCCTTGGCTTCGTCTAAAAAACTGGCCCACAGCGCCAAGTAGGCCTGCTGGTGCTGCTGCGGCGCGTGTTCAGCAATGTAGCCACTGGCCAGTGCCGGCTGCAGGCCGGTCTTGCGGATTTTGCGCAGGAGGGTGGCGGCGCTTTTTTCGGTCAGCACGGTTTTTGGACTGGCCCCGGCGGCCACGCACAAAAACAGCGTCAGCAGCGAGCCGTCATCCTGGTGGCCGGCAGTGGCCTTGTGCCAGGCGGCGGAGACGGCGCGGTCGAAGTGGTCCACCTCGCTCAGGGCGCCTTCCAGCCAGAAGTAACGGCCCAGAAAGCTGGGGGTCTGGTCAAACAGCTTGCGCGGGCTTAGGCTGGCGTCCAGAATTTTGGGCAGATCCCCCTGTACCGACTGGCGCAGGCCAGCCACTACCGGTAAAAACTGCGCAGGCAGGTGGGCGGGTAGTGCGATTTCCAAGGGCCGGGCCTTGGGCGTTCCATGCGCTTTGCGCAGGGCGCTGATCAGGGCGGCAAAGGCGGGCCAATCAGGCATCTCGGTGCGCTTTGCGGTGGCCAGCAGCAGCGCGGTGCGGATCACGGCCTCGGCGTCAGTGCCGGCCTCTTCCAGTTCGCCTGCGTCCAGCCCCAGCTCGCCCGCCAGCCAGATGGCAGCATCCAGCACCAGCACCGCCCGGCTGCGCTGCGCCAGCTCGGTCTGGTAATCGGTCAATGGGCGCAGCGACCATTTAGCCAAAAGCGGAATGTGCTCCTTGCTGAAGCCGCCGCGCTCGTTCATGCCAAAGTGGCTGTTCTGCGGCATCACGATCAGGGCCTTGAGCATCTCTGAGCCGCCCTTGGAGCGCGACAGCAGCGAGTGGTCACGCAGCGCCTCGGCCGCCAGCCTCAGGTCACCGCCACTGCTGTGCTCCAGGTAGAGGCTGATCAGGTTGACCAGGCGTGCGCGGGCCTGTTCCAGCTCGGGGCGCAAGAACTCGCTGCCAAAGTAGCGCGCAATCTGCACCATGCCCTTGGGCGCTTCGGCACACAGGGCCTCCAGCCGCTCAGGCGCTAGCAGGCCGCGCGCCACGCCATGGGCAAGTGCCTTCTCAAAGAAGGGGCGCGCGTCAAACAGCGAAACGGTGGACATGTGACGGCTGAGGTCGGCTTAGATGGCCGACTCTTCGTCAGACTCACGTGCCGCCGGCGTGGCATTGCCTCGGTCGGTCTCGCTGGTGTCGACCTTGCCATCATCGGCCTCGGCCTCATCCTCAAAGCTCAGGCCGGCATCAAAGGCGCGGGCCTTGGCGCGCAGCACCAGCAACATTTCAATAAACAGGTCCGGGCACTCGTAGCGCAGGATCCAGGCCAGCTCCATCCAGTCCTGGTCGGCCACCTCATCCTGCTCGACCCGGGGTTTGGCATAGGCAGAGGCCAGCAAGGCGGTTTCAGACATCACCTCGCCGTCGTCTTCCACCGTGTCAAAAGTGCCGCTGCGGGCAAAGGCCTCAATGCGGCTGTGCTTCTCGGCAAAGTAGTCGGCCAGCGCCTCGGCGCCACCGTCGAGATCACCCATCGCATTCATAAAGGCCAGCGGGTCAGCCCCATCGCGAAAGATGATCGAATTGAGCATGCCGCGCAGGTGGCTGTGGGTCAGGTCTTTGTACTGCTTTTCCAGCACCACGGCGCGGGCAAACTGCTCTGGTGTGACCAGCAGGTTGATGACCGACTCTTTGGAATTGTCGTACTCGCGGATCACCGCCAGGATGTCTTTGGGCGGCAGTTGCGCCAGCACCACCATCAGCGCCTGGTCGCCCTCGGCATCTGCCAGCGCTACCAGGGCAGACTCGGCGCCCACGATATCGCCCGAGGCAATCAGGCTTTGAGTCTTGGTGATCAGGGCCAGGTGGTTCATGGGTGCTTTCAGTACATCAAAGAGTGTGGGCTCAGTCCTTGCGGTCAAAGCCCTGCTCGGCCAGCCAGTCTTCGCCGGCCTCGTGGCGCCCATTGCCGTCATGGCCGTCATCGCTGTCACCGTCACTGTCGGCGTCGCCCTTGCCCGAATGGTCGCGGTCTGAGTCGTCATCCGAATCCTGATCGTCGCTGTCCGAATCTGACACAGGGGCCTTGCCGGGCTTGCCGTAGAGGTACTCCAGCCCGGCCGCCACAGTCATAAACCAGTCCCCCATGGGTTCTTTCAGGATCTCCAGGCTAAGGGGCCGAGCCCAGGGCTGCAGCGTGACGGCGTCTGCCAGGCTGGCCCAGGCCGGCAGCTCTTCCGACGCCTGGCTGACCAGCTGCTCCATGCGCTGCGGCTGCTTGAACTGGAAGCCCTGGTGAAACACCACCGCCACCATCTCCGGGCTCAGCTCAATCATCTGGCGCAAAAACACGAGCTCGCGGCGTTTGTCAGCCAGGCGCTGGCGCAGCACATCGCGGCCCTCGGAGTCAGAGCTCAAGTCATCGAGTTCGGCTTGGTAAGCGGAAGCAAGGTTGTGAAAAAAAGACGAGGTGCTCACGTGTCGGTGTCCATTCCAATGAACTTCAAAGAATGGTTTTGAAGTAGTTCTGCCAAATCTCGCTGGCGGTTTGCAGCGGATCGTCCAGTAGGTTGCGTCGGCGGTTGTCGTCGTAGGCTTGCCGCCGGTCGGTGTCTGACAGCACCTCATAAGCCGCCTGCACGGCCCGAAAACGGGCCGGCGCTTCGGGTGCACTGTTGCGGTCGGGGTGATGCAGGGCCGCCTGCTGGCGAAAGGCTTTTTTGATGTCAGCCAGCACCGCGTCGCTGGCCAGCCCCAGCACGGCATAGTGGTCTGTCATGGGAACCAGAAGAACATCAATAAAGCCAGGGGCAAATCACTCAAACGCATCTGCACGAGTATCGCACCGTGGGTTGGCCGCCCCGCTTCAGGCCTTAACGTCTGACCAATCGGCGCCGGTCAGCCGCTGCAATTGGGCCGGACTCAGGGGGAACACCGAGTAGGGCGTGCCCGCTGCTGCCCAAACCGCAGAGAAGCGCTGCAGCTCTTCATCCAGCAGGACCCGGCAGGGCTGAGCGTGGCCAAAGGGTGCCACGCCGCCAATGGCATAGCCGGTTGCAGCCCGGACAAAGTCTGCATCCGCGCGGCCCAGGCCTTCGCCCACCAAAGCCGCCACCTTGGCCTCGCTGACCCGGTTATCGCCGCTGGCCACCACCATCACCGCCAAGCCGCTGGTCTGGCCGCAAAACACGATGGATTTGGCGATCTCGGCCACCGAACAGCCAATGGCCACCGCCGCCTCGGCGCTGGTACGAACCGGCTGCTCGAACTCAACCACGTCGGTCAGGATGTCGGCAAGCCGCAGCAATTGCGCGTTGCGCAGGGCAGTGGGGTGTTGGGCGGCTTTCATGGACGTTGCTGGAAAATTGTTATGGTAGCGGTTAAAGCCAACCCTCCGAAAGCCACACCATGCCCCTTTTTCAATCGTCGCAGAACCCGCGCGTTCTGCGCGGCGGCGCCGTCCTGACCATGAACGCGGACAACCAGTGTCTTGATGCTACAGACATTCGAATCGTCGGGCACAAGATTGATGCCATTGGCGCAGCGGGTACGCTTGCGCAGCCAGGAGATGATGTGATCGACTGCTCGAACACGCTGGTCATCCCTGGGCTGGTCAACACCCACACCCATGCGTGTGCCGGCATGTTCCGTGGCTTGACCGAAGACCTGCCCAGAGACTACTGGCGCAATGCGTACGGCGTGCCGAACCAAGAGCGCTTTGCGCAAGAAGACTATCTGCTGTCAACCCGCGCGTCCTGTCTGGAGCTTCTGCTCAATGGCGTGACCTGTATTGCCGACCGCTGGGGCGACATGGCGGCCATCAGCCCCGTGATCGACGCCTCAGGCATGCGAGCTGTCGTCGGGCACACGCTCACTGACTCGATGCGCCCGGCAGAATGGTCTGCTGTCGATGGCTTGATTGAACGCTGGGGCACGGCTGCGTCCAACCGCATCTCTGTTGGCCTGGCGCCGCACGCCCCCGACACCTGCTCGGACGCCCTGTTGCGTGAATGTGCGGACAGAGCCCAGGCTCTGGGTTGCCGGGTGTTCATTCATCTGGCGCAAAGTGGTTTTGAAGTTGCAAAGCTTCGCGACCGAGGTTACGACGGCGTGGTGGCCTGCATGCAGCAAAACGGGCTGGCCAATCCCCAGACAGTCGCAGCGCACTGTATTTACCTTTCACCCGAAGAGATGAATAGCTGGGGGCAGCACCGCATGTCCATCGCCCACTGCCCGGCCAGCAACCTGAAGATCGAGGCGCGTACCGTGCCAATCCATCGGCTGCTGGGCCACGCCGCGATCGGTCTGGGGACCGACTGGGCGGCCAGCGACAACGCCATGGATATGTTGGCCGAGGCCCGCTTGGCCGCGCTGATCGGCAAGCACCTGGCCGACGACCCCAGCGCCCTCCCGGTCCACACCATGCTCCGAATGGCCACCATCGAGGGCGCTCGCGCGCTCGGGCTCGATGGTACGGTCGGCAGCGTCGAGGTCGGCAAGCATGCTGACCTGGTGGTGCTCGACCTGGAGCCGTTGGAGGCCAATCCGCGCCACGACCTTGCCGCCAACTTGCTGTACGCCATGAGCACGCGTTGTGTGCGGGATGTGCTGGTCGACGGCGTGCTGCTGGTAGCGGCCGGCAAGCCCGTGCTGGAAGACTTGCCGCAGCTCAAGCGTGAGTTGGCTCGCCGCCAGCCGGTGTGGCAAGCGCGCCACGAAACTGCTGTGCTGCTCTAATTTTGGCATCACGCCTGAATCAAATTGATTCTTGTGGATACAGTCAAGTGTGATCAAAATAGATTGCGATTCACCAACCCAAGGAAATCCCCATGAAAGATTCGACCCATCTGACACGTCGCCAAATCATCAGCGCGGGCGCCGCAGCCACTGGCATTGCTGGCGCTGGCGCATTCCTGTCCATGGAGGCCTTGGCTCAGGACAAAGCCAAGGTCAACATGCAACTTGGGTGGATTGCCGGTGGCAACCAGATCGCCGAAGTGGCGGCCAAACGGCTGGGCTACTTTGAGCAAGAGGGCATTGAATTCGCCATCCAGCCAGGGGGCCCCAGCATCGATGGCGTCGCGATTGTGGCGTCAGGTCGGTGGGAAGTCGGTCAGGTGTCCAGCAGCCCGTCAAACATGCTGGCGGTTTCTCAAGACCTGCCCATCAAGGTGTTCGCAACCGGATTGCAGCAGCACCCCTACACGTTTTTCTCGCTCAAGAAAAACCCGATCCGTACTGCGCAAGACATGATCGGCAAAAAAGTCGGCATTCAGTCGACCGGCATTATTTTGCTCAAGGCCTTGTTGGCCAAGAACAAGATTGACGAGAAACTGGTCACCATCATCCCGATCGGTGCGGAAATGACGCCCCTGATGACCGGGCAGGTAGACACCGTCACAGGTTGGCAAACCAACACCTCGGCGCTCAAGGTGCTTGGCCCCGATCGGGTTGACCTGCGGTTGTGGGACGCTGGCGTTCGGCTTTACGCGCTGCCCTACTACGCACCCAACCAGATGATCGAGAAACGGCCCGATGTGCTGCAGCGTTTCCTGCGCGCCACCGCGCGGGGATGGGCCTATGCCAACAAAAACCGTGACGCAGCCACAGACCTGCTGATTAAAGAGTATCCGAACCTTGACCGTGCTGACGAGCGGGCGGCCATCGACTCACTGATGAGCTACGCCTACAACCCCCAAACCCAAGCCAATGGCTGGGGCGCGATGGACCGGGCTGTCTGGCAAGATCAGATCACCCAATATGCAGACTTGGGCCAGTTCAGCAAGCGGGTGCCTAAGGTGGACGAAGTCATGACGATGGATATTTTGAACGCCACCCGTGACTACCGGCTGAAGAACATGTAATCGTCAGCAAGCTCGGGCCAACATGACCACCACCGAGGCC
>JBIKZZ010000114.1:0-9295 GCA_044354435.1 Rhodoferax sp.
TTGGTCCGCGCCCTTGGGCGTATAGGGCTGTAGCATGTCCATCGATTCAAACAGCGACACGCTGGAGGCGCCCAGGCCCCAGATCACATCGGCGCGGGGGTTGTCTTTTTCAGCCAGCAAGCGCGCAGTAATGATGCCAGTGGAGTCACGTACCCAAGCGATTTCCACGTCCGGGTTATCTGCCTCAAAGGCCTGCTTGTAGGGTCCGACCTGGTCGGTTTCTAGTGCGCTGTAGACGGTGATTCTGGTTTTTTGCGCTAGGACCGGTGTTGCGACGAGTGCCGATACCATCAGGGCCGCGGCGCCCAGCATCAGCTTGCGGGTGGTTGCTTTGAACATTGAATCGTTTCCTTTGTCAGTGACGTCAATCGGGCCGGACGGGCCGGTGGTGTTTACGGTTCGCTTGGCCATTACCTTTTTAGGCCTGTTGACCAGCCTAATAGGACAATGAAACGGCAGTATGTCACAGAAATGTGACTGAACCGTGTCAAATTGGCCTATCCGAAGCGCCAGCGTCGTGGTGGGTCAGCCTAGGTGTTTGCCCAAAATGCCCGCCAATTCGAACATGGTCACTTGCGGTTTACCGAACACGGCGAGCAACTTGGCATCGGCGTTGATGGCGCGCTTGTTGGCGCTGTCTTGCAACTGGTTGGCCTTGATGTAGTCCCATAGTTTCTTGATGACCTGGGGCCGTCCCACCGACTCGGCGCCGATCACGGCGGCCAGGGCTGCGCTGGGGGTCAGTCCGGCGGCGGGAGTTTTGGGCGCAACTGGTTTGCGGGGCACTTTGGCGACCGCTTTGGTGGCCTTGACGGCTGGCCTGGCCGCCTTCTTGGCTGCCACAGGCGCCTTGGCTTTTACGGGTTTTAGGGCCTTAGCCCCCGCCATTATTGACTTTGTTGCTATCTTTTTTGCGGCAGTCGTGGGGCGCGGCGGGAACTTGCTTGGGGCAAACTCGAAGTTCACCTTGCCCGCCTCGGCGTCCCAGGCCAGCATGGCCTTAAAGGCGCGGCGCGTGCGCATGCTGACAAACTTGTCCAGCAGGTCGGTTTTGCCGGTGGCCAACAGCTTGGTCATTTGGTCCCGCTGGATGGGTTGTTGCAGGATGATTTGGCCGCTCTTGAAGTCACAACTCGGGCTGACCTGTTCCAGGGTGGACACTGATTTTTCGCAGGCGTAGCTTTTGCCGTGCTCAAACACGGCGCCGCCGCATTTGGGGCAGGTGCCAAGGCTTTGCTGGGCTGAAAAGTCGATCAGCTCGCCAGTTTCCTCGCCCTTTTTGTCGTCGCCAAAGTCAAATTCGAGTTTGTGGTTCTTGGTCTCTTCGTCGAACTTAATCACCATCTCGGCGGTGAAGGGCCAGCCGGCCTTGGAGCGGAAACCGTCCAGCGGACCGATCTTGCGCTCGCGCAGGAACTGCTCCACTTCAACCAGCTCAAAGGTGCGCCCGGCGGGCGACTTGCCAAACGAGAAGCCGCAGCCGTCCTCCGCACCCGTCTTGCCCGTGCAGGTGTAGCGACGGTAGTTTTCCTTGACCACGCCGCCGCAGTTGGGGCAGGGCGCCTGCAGCGTGGCGTAATCGCCGGGGATGGTGTCGCGGTCGTATTCTTTGGCCTTCTTGACCATGCGCTCGGTCATGGCCGCAATATCGGCCATGAAGCTGCTGCGGCTGAGTTGGCCGAGTTCCATTTGCGCCAGCTTGTATTCCCACTCGCCGGTTAGCTCGGCTTTGGACAGTTCTTCCACGCCCAGGCCGCGCAAGAGCGTCATCAGCTGGAACGCTTTGGCGGTCGGAATCAGCTCGCGGCCTTCGCGCAGCATGTATTTCTCGGCGATCAGCCCCTCGATGATGGCCGAGCGGGTGGCGGGCGTGCCCAGGCCTTTTTCCTGCATGGCCTCGCGCAGTTCGTCGTCTTCCACGGTTTTGCCGGCACCTTCCATGGCGCCGAGCAGCGTCGCCTCCGAATAGCGGGCCGGGGGCCGGGTTTTTAGGCCCTTGGGCTCGATGGCGGCAGTGCGCACCTTCTCCCCTGGCTGCACCGGCACCAGGTTCTGGCCCTTGTCGCCGTCCTTGGCGTCAGCCACCTCTAATGCCGCCTCTTTGCCGTAAATGGCCAGCCAGCCGGGTTTGACCAGCACCTTGCCCTCTGTCTTGAAGCTGTGCCCGGCGGCGGTGCTGATGCGGGTGGTCACCTGGTACTCGGCGCTCGGGAAAAACACCGCCATGAAGCGGCGCACCACCAGGTCATAGATCTTTTGCTCAGCCTCGCTCAATCCGCTTGGCGCCTGTAGCGTTGGGATGATCGCAAAGTGGTCGCTCACCTTGGCGTTGTCAAACACCCGCTTGGTCGGTTTGACGTAATTGCCGTTCAGCGCAGTCAGCGCATGGGGCGCCAGGTGCCGCATGCCTGAGTCAGCCAGCATCTCAAAGGTTTGCTTGACGACTGGCACATAGTCCTCGGGCAGCGCGCGCGAGTCGGTACGGGGGTAGGTCAGCGCCTTGTGGCGCTCGTACAGGCTTTGCGCGATCGACAGCGTGGTCTTGGCCGAGTAGCCAAATTTGCCATTGGCCTCGCGCTGCAGGCTGGTCAGGTCAAACAGCGGCGGCGCGGCCTGGGATGTGGGCTTGCTTTCTTCAGTGACGCTGGCGCTCTGGCCGCGCACGGCATCGGCAATGGCCTGCGCCTCACGCTGGCTCCAAACCCGGTCGGCTTTCTTCTCGGCGTCTTCAGCGTCTTTTTTGTGTTTTGGGTCAAACCACTTGGCGGCGTACTCGCCGGCCTGGGCGGCAAAGCTGGCGTGAATTTCCCAGTAGTCGCGGCTGATGAACTTGCGGATTTGCTCCTCCCGCTCCACCACCACCGACAGTGTGGGCGTCTGCACCCGCCCGACGGTGGTCAGAAAAAAGCCGCCGTCACGCGAGTTGAAGGCGGTCATGGCGCGCGTGCCATTGATGCCGACCAGCCAGTCGGCCTCGCTGCGGCAGCGCGCGGCGTCAGCCAGGGGCTGCATTTGCGCATTGCTGCGCAGGGCGCCAAAACCGTCGCGGATAGCCTGTGGCGTCATGCTCTGCAACCACAGCCGGCTGACCGGCTTGCCCAGTGGTTTGACCCCGCCGGCGTACTGTTCGATCAGCCGGAAGATCAACTCCCCCTCGCGGCCGGCGTCGCAGGCGTTGATGAGCTGGTCCACATCCTTGCGCTTGGCCAGCCGCACCACGGCGTTCAGGCGGGTCTTGGTCTTGTCCACCGGCTTCAGGTCAAAGTGTGGCGGAATCACCGGCAGGTGGGCAAAACTCCATTTCCCGCGCTTGACATCGAACGCCTCGGGCGCCTGGATCTCGACCAGGTGGCCGACCGCGCTGGAGACCACGTAGCGTTCGTTCTCGAAGTACTCATCGTGCTTCTCGAACTTGCCCGCCAAGGGCGTCAGGGCCCGCACGATGTCTTGGGCCACAGAAGGTTTTTCTGCAATAACTAAGGTTTTCATCTGACTACAATCCAGTCTCTCGCGTGCGCGCAGGCGCACGTGCATGCATGTGTGGGCGCGCACCCACGCGCCCATCCGGGTTCACCATACCAAAATTTTCCGCAGTGTCCAAACCAACTCGCCCCGCCGACCGCCGCCGAATTCAAATCCGCCGCTCTGGCGTGCATGGCAAGGGCGTGTTCGCCCTGCAGGATATCGCTGAAGGCGAGGACCTGATTGAGTACGTTGGCGAAGTCATCAGCTGGGCCGAGGCGGAGCGGCGTCACCCTCATGACCCGCAGAACCCCAACCACACGTTTTATTTTCACATCGACGAAGACCATGTGATTGATGGACTGCATGGCGGCAACGCCTCGCGCTGGATCAACCACGCCTGCGCGCCCAACTGCGAAGCCGATGAGCGGGGTGGCCGCGTCTTCATCCGGGCCCTTCGCTCGATTGCGGCCGGCGAAGAACTGAGTTTTGACTACGGCTTGATCATCGATGAGCGCTACACGGCCAAGCTGAAGGCTGAGTACGCCTGCTGGTGCGGCGCTGACGAATGTCGCGGCACCATGCTGGCGCCCAAGCGGCGCCGGGGATGACGGCGCTGCGCATGCCGGCAGACTACCAGCCAGTCGCCCACGCCCTGGCGCAGCATTGGTCGGCCGTCAAGCTGGAGGTGTGCGACAGCATTGACTCTACCAACTCTGAGCTGATGCGCCGGGCTCGGGCCGGGCAGGTGCAGCCAACTTTACTGGTGGCCAGACAGCAAACCGCCGGGCGAGGCCGTTTGGGTCGGCAGTGGCTCAGCGGTACGGGCTCAGCCGACCCTGAGGGTGCAGGCGCATCCCTGACCTTTTCCCTTGGACTGCCCTTGGCGCCGGTCAGCTGGTCTGGCCTGTCCTTGGCAGTGGGCGTCAGCATTGCCAGCAGCTTGCACCCCGCGGTGCGGCTGAAATGGCCCAACGATCTGTGGCTGCATGAGCGCAAGCTGGGTGGCATCCTGATCGAGACTGCCGCCTTTGACGGGGCGCGGCAGGCGATTGTCGGCGTGGGCATCAACCTGGGTGCGCGTGGCGACAACGGTCTGGCCCGGGCGCCAGCCTGGCTGGGGGAGCTTTTGCCCGGCATGGGTGCAGCACAGACGCTGTTGCGGATTGCGGCGCCCCTGCTGCAGGCGATCCGCGACTTTGAACTGCGGGGTTTCGCTCCGTTTCAGCCTGGTTTTGCCCAACGCGACGCCCTCATGGGTGAACCGCTGACCCTGAGTGACGGCACCTGCGGCATCGCCCAGGGCGTCAATGCTGAGGGCGCGCTGTTGCTGCGCACGGCAGATGGGCTGCAGGCCATCACCAGCTCAGAGGTCAGCCTGCGCCCAGTGCTGGCAGCATAGTCCGGGACGACCACGTGACGAACCGCCTGACCCAACGCTTGCGTGTGGCGGTACTGCTTCTGCTGCTACTCAACCTGTCTTATTACCTGTGGTCAGAAGGCATGCTGCGTGGCGCCGGTTTAGGGCCAACGGTTCAGAGTGAGCCGCAGCGGCTTGCCCGGCAAGTCAAGCCCGATGCCCTGCAGCTGCGCAAACCTGATGGGGGCATACCAGAGTCTGCCGCGCCAGCACCGGCCGTGTCGACGGCTCAGCTGGCCGGTGAGTGCCTGGAGACGGGTCCCCTCGACGAGGCGCAGGGTGTAGCAGTACGGCGTGCGGCTGGTGCCGTGCTACCGGCATCGTCCTGGACTCTGGTGCCCAAACTGATACCGGCGCGTTGGATTGTCTACATCGGACAGTACAGCAGCCCGGCCACGATTGAGAGCAAGAGGGCCGAGTTGGTGGCCTTGAAAATCAGCGTCGAGCCACTGATCAACCCGGAGCTGGAGTTGGGCTTGTCGCTCGGCCACTTTGAAACGCGGGCCGCCGCAGCGGCGGCGCTGGAGGCATTGAAGAAACGGGGCTTGCGCAAGGCACTGGTGGTGCAGGAGCAGCCCGAGTTGCCAGGGGCGGTGCTGCGCGTGCGCCTGAGTAAAGACCTTGATCGGGCCCGGCTCAGTGGGCTCGCGTCGGTGTTGGCGGGCAAAGACTGGGTGCCCTGCCGCTGAGGTTCAGACTCGCGTGCCCGACAAAAAACGAACGGTGAACCGGGCTCCGGGGGCGGCTTGGCCGGGCCGGGTTTCATCCAAGTCTACGGTGGCGTTGTGTTGCTGGGCGATTTCCAGCACGATGGGCAGGCCCAGACCCGATCCGTCCGCCTCGGTGCCCAAGGCCCGGTAGAACGGCTGAAACACCAGCTCGCGCTCGGCCAGGGGCACGCCTGGGCCAGAATCCTCCACTTGCAGCACCAGACTGCCTTGGGTTGGGTCGCTCAGCACCCGGGCCGTGACCACCGCCGGTTGCCGGGCGCTGGAGGGGGTGTAGTTGATGGCGTTGTCAAGCAGATTGCGCACCAATTCCTTCAGCAGGGTGGGGTTGCCCACGATCTGGCCGCCGGGTGCTCCCGGTTCAGTGCCTTCATAGCCGAGGTCAATCTGTTTTTCGATGGCGCGGGGCACACAATCCCGCACCACCGACATGGTCAGTTCGGCCAAATCACAGGTCTGGCGTGGCATGGCCGAGCCACTGCTCTCGGCCCGCGCCAGCGCCAGCAACTGGTTCACGGTATGGGTGGCGCGCACGCTTGAGCGGCCAATCTGGCGCAGCGATTGTTTGAGTTCGTCGGCATCGGCACCTTCTCGCTGCGCCAGATCGGCCTGCATGCGCAAGCCTGCCAGCGGGGTTTTGAGCTGGTGCGCTGCATCTGCCAGAAAACGCTTTTGTGTGGCAATCGAGTCCTTCAGGCGAAGCAGCAAATCGTTCACCGAGTCCACCAGCGGTGCCACTTCAAGGGGTACGGCCTGCGCATCGATCGGGCTGAGGTCGTCGGGTTTACGGGCCCGGATGCGTTCCTCCAGCATGTTCAGGGGTTTGATCGCCTGCACCAGCGCCAGCCAGACCAGCAACACCGCGATCGGCAAAATCACAAATTGCGGGAGCATCACCCCCTTGACGATCTCGGTGGCCAGCACTGAGCGCTTCTCCAGCGTCTCGGCCACCTGGACCAGCGCCGGGCGTGCGCCCGGCAGCGCCACCTTGACCCAGGTGTAGGCGACTTTGATCGCCACCCCGCGGATCTCGTCGTCGCGGAGGCGAACCTCGCCGGGCACCGCCTTTTCATCATCTGGGGGCAGCGGCAGCGCCCGCTCGCCGCTCAGGTATTCACCGTTGGCGCCCAGCACCTGGTAATAGACTGTGTCCGAGTCGTCGGCACGCAGCAGTTCGCGCGCTGGCAGCGGCAGGCTGAATTGCACCTTGTTACTGTTGACGCTGACCAGCTGCGCCAGTGCGCCGGCGTTGTATTCCAGCGCCCTGTCAAAAGGTTTGCCGGCGATGCCCTGGGCGACCAACCACGTCAAGACCAGACTGATCGGCCACAGCAGTAACAGGGGCGTGAGCATCCAGTCCAGGATCTCCCCGAACAAGGAGCGTTGTTCGCGCCGGAAGATGCTCACGCGCGACCCGCGGCATGCTTAGCCAGGAATCTTCTCCAGGCAGTAACCCAGCCCGCGCACTGTGGCGATACGGATCGGGCCTTTTTCGATTTTCTTGCGCAGCCGGTGGATGTAGACCTCGATGGCGTTGTTGCTGACCTCTTCGCCCCATTCACACAGGCGCTCCACCAGTTGGTCCTTGCTCACCAGGCGTCCCGCGCGCTGAAGCAAGACTTCGAGCAGGCCCAGCTCCCGTGCGGAGAGTTCGACCATGACGCCGTCGATGGTGGCCACCCGGCCGGACTGGTCGTAAATCAGCGGGCCATGTTTGATGGTACTGCTCGCGGTGCCCATGCCGCGCCGGCTCAGGGCCCGGACCCGGGCTTCGAGCTCTTGCAGGCTGAACGGCTTGGCCATGTAATCGTCAGCACCGTAATCGAGTCCCCGTACTCGCTCCTCCACGCTGTCGGTAGCCGTCAGAATCAGCACGGGCAGCGAGGAGCCACGCGCGCGCAATTTTTTCAGCACCTCCAGGCCGTGCATCTTGGGCAGGCCCAGGTCCAGGATCAGCAGGTCAAATTCGGTGTTCGTCATCAGGGCGGCATCAGCCTCGCTGCCACTGGCCACGTGGTCGACCGCTGCGCCCGAGCTGCGCAAAGTGCGCAGCAGGCCATCGGCCAACACCTGGTCATCTTCCGCAATCAGAATTCGCATGTCTGTCTCCTGGTTGTTGCACGGCCTTGACCGGGCATCGTGATGCAGAGTCATTCTAGGCCGGTGCGCCGGCAGCGATGACAGAGTCTCGGGCACGCGATGCTCAGGCGGCGTAGGCCTCCAGCCCGATGGTGATCACGGTCGCGACCTCCGGGCCAATCGCTTGGCGCAACTCCGCCTCGGCCTGCGCCACCGACTGCTGCATGGCCAGCAGCCATGACAGGCCGGCAGGTGTGAACCGGATGCGTTGTGCGCGGGCATCTCGGGCGTCAGGCTCCCTAAGCACCAGGCCCCATGCCAGGCATTGGTCGACCAGCTTGCCCATGGCTTGCTTGCTCATGCCGGCGCGCTGGGCCAGCACGGTCAGGCGCGAGCCCTCCAAGGCCAGATGCCGGGTGACATGGATGTGCGAAGCGCTCAAACGGCCGCGCGCTGCCAGGTTGGCCAGCGCCAGCGGCATATGCACATTGCTCGCCATCAGCTGCAGCACCCGGGTGTCGAAGCGGCGCAGCGCCAGGTTCATCCAGTGGCCGAGGTGGGCTTGGCGCCAGCTGGTCTGCGGGGGTGTGTCATCCATGTCAAATGGTAAACCAAATTGACTAAAAAAACTGTTTGCAGATTTAAACCGAAGGGCTTAAACTACTGTTCAAGCATCCAGGCTGTTGTTAACACCAGAGCGCGATGCCCCCCCTAACAGATTGATATTCAAGGAGAGATTTTCATGGACGCACCGGTCAGAACCCCCAGCCCCGCCAACAGCGAAAAAGCCAAAGCGCTGCAAGTCGCACTCGCGCAGATCGAGAAACAGTTTGGCAAAGGCACCATCATGCGCCTGGGTGAGGGCGAGGTGATCGAGGATATTCAGGTGGTCTCCACCGGCTCGCTCGGGCTTGACATTGCGCTCGGCGTTGGTGGTTTGCCACGCGGCCGCGTGGTTGAGATCTATGGCCCGGAGTCGTCGGGCAAAACCACGCTGACGCTGCAGGTGATCGCCGAAATGCAGAAGCAGGGTGGGCAATGCGCTTTTGTCGATGCCGAGCACGCCCTTGACATCCAGTACGCGCAAAAACTCGGTGTGAACCTGCAGGATCTGCTGATCAGCCAGCCGGACACCGGTGAGCAGGCGCTGGAAATCGTGGACAGCCTGGTGCGCTCAGGGGCGGTCGACATGATCGTCGTCGACTCCGTGGCGGCGCTGACGCCGAAGGCAGAACTCGAAGGTGAAATGGGCGACAGCCTGCCCGGTTTGCAGGCACGGCTGATGAGCCAGGCGCTGCGCAAACTCACGGCCCACATCAAGAAGACCAATTGCATGGTGATCTTCATCAACCAGATCCGCATGAAGATCGGCGTCATGTTTGGCTCGCCCGAAACCACCACGGGCGGGAATGCGCTCAAGTTCTATGCCTCGGTCCGGCTCGACATCCGCCGTACCGGCACCATCAAAAAGGGCGACGACGCCATTGGTAACGAGACCAAGGTCAAGGTGGTGAAAAACAAGGTGGCCCCGCCGTTCAAGACGGCCGAGTTCGATATTTTGTTCGGCGAAGGCATCAGCCGACACGGCGAGATCATCGACATGGGT
>JBIKZZ010000446.1:0-2595 GCA_044354435.1 Rhodoferax sp.
GACTATGCCCGTCAGTCGGGCAGCATCGCGATGGACCGGCGCGCCTATGAGCGCATCAGCCCGGACCGGCGCGTGAATGACCTGGCCTTCTGGCTGCAGGACGGGGCCAGCCCCGCGGCGGTGCAGCAGGCGCTGCGCGAGCTGGCCGAGCAGGAGGCGCCGGGCGCCGGCGCGCTGCTGGAGTTTGGCACCGCCAGCCAGATCCGCGCCATCTCACTCAAGATTTTTGACCGCAGCTTTGCTGTGACCTACTGGCTGCAAGCAGTGGCGATCGGCATTGGCCTGTTTGGGGTGGCGGCCAGCTTCAGCGCCCAGGTGCTGGCACGCCGCAAAGAATTCGGCCTGCTGGCCCACCTGGGGCTCACACGACGCCAGATCCTCACCGTGGTCACCGCCGAGGGTGCTGTCTGGACCAGCGTGGGGGCGATTGCCGGCTTGGGGCTGGGGCTGGCGGTGGCGGCGGTGCTGGTGCACGTGGTCAACCCGCAAAGCTTTCACTGGACCATGGACCTGATGCTGCCCTGGCCGCGCCTGCTGCTGCTGTGCCTGGCCGTGGTGCTGGCCGGCACCCTGACCGCCTGGCTAAGCGCCCGCCCCGCCGCCGGGCGCGACGCGGTGCTGGCGGTGAAGGAGGATTGGTGAGGGGTGGTCTATCAGTGATCAGTGATCAGTTGAAACAGGTAAAAAAGTAGCTTAAGAGCTACAATTTACGCATGTTCGAACTTCTCCACTACCAAACGAAGGATGGTCCAGACCTCTTCGGCCAGTGGCTGGATGAGCTGAAGGATCGACAAGCAAAAGCACGCATAGCCGCCAGGTTGATTCGACTTCAGAATGGAAATTTCGGGGATTGCAAGCCGGTTGGTGAAGGCGTTTGGGAGCAGCGCATCGACTGGGGGCCTGGCTACAGGGTGTACTACGCAATTGAAAACAAGCGCGTGGTTTTACTGTGCGACGGGGGTGACAAGCGCACCCAAGGTGCAGACATCAGTAGAGCAATTAGCCGATGGAAAGAGTGGCAGACAAGGAGAAAGACGTGAAAGTAATGACCAAACATGACGACTGGCTGTTTGAGCAGCTTAAGGACGCAGAATTTGCAGCCGAATATCTCAACGCGGCAGGAGAAGACGACGACCCTAAGACCTACCTCACCGCACTTAGACAGGTGGTCGACGCGCGCGGTGGCATCGCCTCTACAGCCGAGAAGGCACACCTTTCGCGCGAGACCCTGTACCGCACGCTGTCTGCCCGTGGTAACCCGACCATCAGAACCCTCAACGCCGTTCTAAAGGCCACCGGCTTGAAATTCGGCGTTACTGCCTACTAAGCAGTTGGGGGAACCCGTGAAGATCGTATTTGCCGGCGCTGTGGCCAGAAGCTGAGTCGACGCCGAACTACTCAATGGCGACGGGTGAGCGGCACTTCCACATTGGCGTTGTCGATGCCCAGCAAGCGGTCCCACAAGCGGAACATCAACCCGTCGTTCCCTTTGGAGGACGTGTGACGGAGGTTATGGAAGTGACGCCTACTTTGCTTTTCGCTGAGTTTTTTTCATGCCGGCAATTTGATCAACGGGTCAGCGCAGTCCACACCAAGGGGCTCCAAGTGCTTAAGATTGCAGGTCAGTAATAACAGCCCCGCGTTTTGAGCCAGCGCTGCAATTGCAAGGTCTGCAAAGCCTGGATGGCGACCCTGAGCAACGGCCGCATCCGAAATTTGACCGGCCAGCCGGGCAACTTGTGCATCCAGCGGCAAGATACGGTCTGCATAAGTGCCCAACAGTCCGTCCAACCAGCGATCAAGGCGGTCTGCCCGGTCGACGCCGCCTGCACGTCGTAATTTACCAATGCCCTGTGCCATTTTTGCAATAGCGATGCAAGGCAGATAGAGCTGCTTGTGATGCTCTCGCAGCCAATCCTGCAAGGGTGTGGGCACAAAGACTTCTCGGCCGGGTGCGAAAACAGACACCACGCTGGTGTCGAGCAAATAGCCGTTAGCCAAAGTCAACGCCTCGCAGTGGCGTCGCGTCGCGCTGGGTCGCTAGCGGCTCAGGCAAGGCCAAAAGATAGTTGGCCAGGTTGGGCATCTCCAGCGGGTAGAGGCGTGCGCCGTCGGCCACCGGCACGATCAGTGCACAGGGCTGACCGTGGCGGCTCACAAGTGTTGGGCGACCTTTCTCAGCGGCAGCCACCAGCGCAGAAAAACTGGCCTTGGCTTCGCGAATTTGCACTGTTTCCATGGCGATCCCCTGTGACTACATGTAGTCATTTCATGCGAGTTTGAATTGTCATTGCAAGTATGGCTGGTCATTTGAGGCCTTCGCCAGCAATATCTGGGCACCGATGGCCTCGTCATAGTCCTTGACCAAAATAGACACAAGCCCAATCGATTGCGACAAGGTGGCTCCTTACATGGACAAGGGTTTGGGGAATCTTGACGACCAGGGTCGCCTGTATCGACAAATTACTGATGATTTTTCAAGTAATCAATCACCCAAGGTGGATCACTGTCGCTGGGGAATATCGGATAGTGAACGGCGACAATTTTCCCACCCTTGGCGATGATGGTTAGTCTTTTCAATAAAGTCATGCCAGC
>JBIKZZ010000115.1:0-9288 GCA_044354435.1 Rhodoferax sp.
GTGCTGCTGAAATGAGCGCGCCCAACCCGCTGGCCGGCTTTTCGGTAGACCGAGCGCTGGTGCGCTACACCGGGCAAGACCTGCAGCGCCCCGAATGCATCCTGGCCGAACGCGACGGCACGCTGTGGGCGGCCGATGCCCGCGGCGGTGTGACCCGGATCGACACCGACGGCAGCCAGACCTTCATCGGGCAGCGTGCCTCCGGCGCCTTTGCCAGCGCCAGCACCGCCAGTGCCGAGGCGTTTGAGGCCAAATACACCCAGGGCACCCTGCCCAACGGCATGGCCTTTGCCGCCGACGGCCAGTTGCTGATTGCCAACTTTGGCACCGATGTGCTGGAGATCATGGACCGCCAGGGCCGCACGCGCACGCTTTACGACCAGATCGACGGCCAGCCCATCGGCAAGGTCAACTTTGTGCTGCGCGACCGTCGCAACCGCATCTGGCTCACCATCTCCACCCGGGTCAACCCGTGGACGCAGGCCGCCAGCAGCCGTGTGCGCGACGGCTACCTGGCGGTGGTGGATGAACGCGGGCTGCGCGTGGTGGCCGACAACTTTTACTTCACCAACGAGATCCGGCTGGACGCTGCCGAAAAGTGGCTGTACATCGTCGAGACCACCGGGCCGCACATCACGCGCATGCGCCTGCAAGAATCGGCGCAGGGCGTGGCCCTGACCGATCGCGAGGTGTTTGGCCCCAGCCACCTGGGGGGCTACCCGGACGGCATTGCCTTTGATAGTTTTGGCAACCTGTGGTGCACCCTGGTCATGGTGGACCAGCTGATTGCGCTAACCCCCCAGGGCGACCCGCTGCTGCTGCTCGATGATGGCGACCCAGCAGCCAGCCGCGCGCTGCTGGCACGCATGGCCAGTGGCCAGGTCAGCGCCGAGGACATGAGCCGGGCCCGCGGCACCGTAGCGCCCTGGATGGCCAGCGTGACCTTTGGCGGGCCGGACCTGCGCACGGTCTACATTGGCAGCCTGCTCGGCACCCGCATTCCGTACTTTCAGTCGCCCGTGCCAGGCTTGCCCATGGTGCACTGGGCCTGAGCCCCCAACCCCAAGCCCCAAGGAGTCTTTCCATGCCCCGTCGCTTTGTAGACCTCTCCATCTTTCTCGAAAACGATGTGTTGAGTGACCCGCCGGCCTTTGCGCCCAAGATCCAGTACTTCAACCACGAGAACACGTTTGCGCAGATCGAGCCGTTTTTCCCCGGCCTGCAAAAGCAGGACCTGCCTGACGGCGAAGGCTGGGCGGTGGAGATGGTGCAGCTGTCCACCCACAACGGCACCCACCTGGACGCGCCCTACCACTTTCACTCCACCATGGACAAGGCGCTGGGCGACAAGAAGCCGGCCATCGCCATCCACGAGGTGCCGCTGGAGTGGTGCTTCCAGCCCGGCGTCAAGCTGGACTTCAGGCACCTGGCTGATGGCTACGTGGTCACCGCAGCCGACGTGGAACAAGAACTGGCGCGCATCGGCCACACCCTGAGCCCGCTGGAGATTGTGGTCATCAACACCCGGGCCGGCTCGCGCTACGGCGCCAGCGACTATGTGGCCAGCGGCTGCGGCATGGGCTACGAGGCCACCATGTATTTACTAGAGCGCGGCGTGCGCCTGACCGGCACTGACGCCTGGAGCTGGGACGCACCCTTTGTGCACACCGCCAAAAAATTCGGCGAAAGTGGCGACGCTGGCCTGATCTGGGAAGGCCACAAGGCCGGCCGCGACATTGGTTACTGCCATCTGGAGAAGTTGCACAACCTGGAAGTACTGCCCCCCAGCGGGTTTTACATCAGCTGCTTTCCGCACAAAATCCGTGGCGCCTCTGCGGGCTGGACCCGGGCCGTGGCGATTTTTGACGATGCCCTGGTGGCCTCAGACAGGTCCTAGGGTGGTCGCCATGCTGGATGAAACTCATGCGCCAGCGGCCCGTGCCTGGCTGGCCAGTGCCAACCAGGGCGGCGACTTCCCGCTGCAAAACCTGCCCTATGGCGCCTGCCGCCGCAAGGGCAGCGCCGAGCCGTTTTGGGTTGGTGTGGCGATTGGCGACAGCGCACTGAACCTGGGCACGTTAAGCCACAGCCCGGTCTGGGCCACCTTGGGCCCCGGTCTGGATGTAGCCCTGGCGCAGCGCGCTGCCCAGGCGGCCGCAACCGACAGCCTGAACGCCCTGATGGCGCTCGGGCCCGATGCCTGGCAGGCGCTGCGGCTGGCGCTGTTCCGCCTGCTGCGCGCCGACGCCGCGCCGGCCTTGCAGCGCGAGGTGCAGGCCTGCCTGACACCGCTGGACGACCTGGAGCACCAGATCGCGGTGCGGGTGGGCGAGTACACCGACTTTTATACCTCGCTGCACCACGCCCGCAATGTGGGCCAGGCCATCGGTAACGGCGGCCTGGTGCCGCCCAACTTTTTCTGGATGCCGGTGGCCTACCACGGTCGCGCCTCCAGCCTGGGCGTGAACCAACAGGTGCGCCGCCCGGTCGGCCAGGTGATGGCGCCTGGCGCGGCCAGCCCGGTGGTGGGCCCCAGCCAGCGGCTGGATTACGAGCTGGAAATGGCGATTTACGTCGGCCAGGGCAACGCCCAGGGCACACCCGTACCGGTGGCCGAGGCCGAGTCACACATCTTTGGCTTGGGCCTGCTCAACGACTGGTCGGCGCGCGACATTCAGTTCTGGGAAATGGCGCCGCTGGGGCCGTTTCAGGGCAAAAACTTTGCTACCACCCTGTCACCCTGGGTGGTGACGCTGGCGGCGCTGGCGCCTTTTCGGCTGCCTTTTGAGCGCGCGCCGGAGTTCCCGCCGCCGCTGCCCTACCTGGACAGCCCAGCGCTGCGAGACAGCGGTGCGCTGGACATCGAGCTCAGCGTCACGCTGCAGAGTGCCGCCATGCGCGGCGCCGGCCAGGCTGGCGAGACCCTGAGCCGCACCAACTTTCGCCACCAGCACTGGTGCATCGCGCAGATGCTGGCACACCACACCCTGGGCGGCTGCAACCTGCGCCCGGGCGACCTGCTGGGCAGCGGCACTGTGTCAGGCTCCACCCCGGCCGAGGCCGGTGCCCTGATCGAGCTGAGCCAGGCCGGCCAGCGCCCCGTGGCTCTGAGCAATGGCGAGTACCGTGCCTTTTTGCAAGACGGCGACGCCATCGCGCTAAGTGCCTGGTGTGAGCGGCCTGGCGCGGTGCGCATCGGCTTTGGTACGGCGCGTGGCGAGGTGCTGCCGGCGCTGGGCTAAACACCCCATAGTGAGCCAACCATGCCCCCTGTTGTTCCCGCGCGCGTGCTGCACCGTCCGATCTTGAACCTGGCCCGGCTGGGCCGCTGGCTTTCCCTGGCCCTGGTGCTGGCCTTTCCCACCAGTGCCTGGTTGCAAACCGCCACCACGCCCTCCTGTGCCCTGGTGCTGATGCACGGCAAATGGGGCGCTCCGCAGGGCCTGGCCCTGTTTGCGCGCAAACTGGATAACGTGTGCCAGGTGGTGCTGCTGGAGATGCCCTGGTCAGGGCGGCGTGCCTACGACCAACCCTATGCAGTGGCACTCAAGGAGATCAGCGCCCAGGTGCAGACGCTGCGCGGCAAAGGCTACCGGCAGGTGCTGGTGGGCGGGCAAAGCTTTGGCACCAATGCCGCCCTGGCCTACATGGCCGAAGTGGGCGACGCCGATGGCGTGCTGGCCTTGGCGCCCGGCCACTCGCCGCGCCTGATGTACCAGCAGGGCATGGGCCGGGCCGAGGTAGACCAGGCCCGCACCCTGGTGACCGCCGGCCAAGGCGCTCAGGCGATCACGATCAACGACATGAACCAAGGCCGCCGCCGCAACATGACCATGAGCGCCGAGACCTTATTGAGCTACTTTGACCCGGACGGCCTGGGCCACATGCCCAAGACCAGCGCCAGCTTCAAAAAAGCCGTGCCAGTGCTGTGGGTGATCGGCACACAAGACCCTCTGTACCCGGCCGGCGAGGCCTATGCCTTCGCCAAGCTGCCGGCGCACGCCAAGAGCCGCTATCTGGTGGTGGAGGCCGGCCACGGCAACACGCCCGAGGTGGCCGCTGCCAGCGTGACGGAATGGCTCAAGGCATTGGACTGACACCCCGCCAGCGCCTGCTGCCCTGGGTGACAATGCCCGCCACACGCTGGAGCCCCCGCCATGAAATGGAAGATGTCCGAAAAATCACTGTTTGCGCTGCTGCTGCGCTCGCCCTGGTGGATCAGCATCGCCGTATTTGCTGGCTTTGCCCTGCTGGCGCGTGCCCTGCTGCCACCCGCCTATGTTTGGGCTGGCCTGTTTGGCGGCCTGCCGTTTCTGGTGATTGGGGTGATTGCGGCGCGGCGGCAGTGGCTGGCGCCTAAACCCGCGCAGCTGGCGCAGCAGCTGGAGCGACTCAGCGCCATGGCCTGGCGCGACTTTGCCCAGGCCCTGACCGCGGCCTACACCCGGCAAGGCTATGTGGTGACCGCCTTTGAGGGCTTGGGCGCGGACCTGCAGTTGGTCAAGGCTGGCCGGACCACACTGGTCAGCTGCAAGCGCTGGAAAGCCGCCAAGCTGGGTGTCGAGACGCTGCGCGAGCTGGTGGCCGCGCGGCAGCGCCAGGACGCCTCGATCTGCGCCTGCATCACCCTGGGCCAGCTCTCCGACACGGCGCAGACTTATGCGAAGGCTGAAACCGTGCAGGTGATCGACGCCGAAGCGCTTGCCACTTTAATGCTCAAATAGGCTGTAAGCCCTGTCTTTATTGACGGTATAGCTACTAAATAAATAGCAAATTGAAATCTATCGGGGCGCCGTCAACCCTGCGGTCCTTTTTCTGGAGCGGTGAGACCCTGCGCAGCCGCAATGTCAGTGCGATGGTGCTGTCGGGCCGGGTGGCGGTGCCGGCGCTCCCGGCCAGACTGGTCGCCGATTGCGATCAGGAGATCGCCGGGCAGTTGGACCTGGCGCCCGGTGAGGTGGAGGCCCTGGCCTTGGCGCGTGCAAGGGTGCGCTGGCCAGCTTACCGGCAGTGCCTGCAGATGCTGTCTGACTGGCTGCAAGCGCGCGGACTGCCAACTGTGCTGGCCTGCCGTGACCCGGCCTTGATGGCCTGCCGCAGCGTGCGGTACCACCATGACGGCACCCACTATGGCGGTGCGGCTTTTTGCAACCTGTTCCTCAGTGAAGACTGCGGGCTGGACCTGCATTTCCCGAGCGCCGACTGTCGGGTGCCACTGAGCCGTGGCACCGTGGTGATCTTCGATACCGGTCAGGCGCACGCCTTGGTCGAGCGCAGCAGCGGCAAGCTTTACCGCGCCGATGGTGACCCGGCCCCAGCCCAAACCCAGCTGTTCCTGAGCTGGGAGCTGCCGATCGAGCATGCCGAAGTCCAGCGTGCGCTGCAACTGGCCTTCGATGTCGAGCCCTTGACCGCGTCGCGGCTGGATCAGGCGCAGGTCTGGCTCAACGGCGCGCCAGCCAGCGTATGTCCGGAGTCTGGGCGGTGGCTAGCTGGATACACCTGATGCTTGGCAAGCCACGCTTTATGATGCCAGCTCTGTTTTGTTAGCAACCGCCCAATGACCCCAACTGCCTCTCCTGATCAACCCACCACGCGGGCCAGCGTGCGCAACGCCCAAGTGCTGGTGGCCTGTCGCGAACTGGCGCCCACCCTGGCTTTTTTTCAGCAGCTGGGTTTTGCGGTTGATGCGATCTTTCCAGCCGACAGCCCGACCACAGCCATGGTCAGTGCCTATGGCCTGAGCCTTCGTCTGGTGCAAGGCGCAAGTGGCGGCGCGACCGACATTGACCTGCTGTGCGACGACCCCGCGGCAGCCGGGGTGGCGCTGCTGACCTCGCCCGATGGCCTGCGGGTGCATTTTGTGGCGGCCGACCCACCGATGCGGGTGCCGCCGACGGCCCAGCGTCTGGTGCTCAGCCGGGGCGCAGGTACGGATGCCTGGGGCGTCGGCCGTGCCGGCATGCATTACCGCGATCTGGTGCCTGACCGGCTGGGCGGCGCCTTCATTGCCTCGCACATTCGCATCATGGAAGGCGGGCCGGTCGCTGATTATGTGCATTTCCACAAGATTCGTTTCCAGACCATTTTTTGCCGTAAGGGCTGGGTGCGGGTGGCCTACGAGGGCCAGGGCGAACCGCTGCTGATGCAGGCGGGCGACTGCCTGTTGCAACCCCCCTTGATCCGCCACCGCGTGATGGAGAGCTCAGCCGGGGCCGAGGTGGTAGAGATCTGCGCACCGGCGCAGCACATCACGATCGCCGACCGGACCATGCCCTTGCCCAACGGCGACCTGCAGCCGGGGCGCGATTTCGACGGCCAGCAGTTCGTCTTTCATGTCGCCGCCAATGGCGCCTGGAAACCCTGGCGGGTACCAGGCTACGAGGTGCAGGATACCGGCATTGGCAGGGCCACCGCTGGACTGGCCGGTGTGAGGGTGGTGCGCCCTGTGGCTGAAGGGGCCACCGCCCATCAAGCCCATGCCAGCGAGCTCTGCTTTTACTTCGTGCTGTCGGGCACCGTCAGCCTGAGCGCACAAGGCCAGACTTACCGGCTAGCAAGTGACGACAGCATCACCCTGCCCGATGGCCTGCCCTACACCCTGAGCGAGCCAAGTCTTGACTTGACCCTGCTTGAGGTGACCCTGCCGGCCGAGTTGCGCCTGAGTTAAGCTGAGCTGACGACCGCTATGTGATGCAACGTTAGCTTGCCCGGTTGGCAAAAGTTCAGCTTTGCATCGTGCACATGTTGCGCCACAGTTTGCACTCTGTGTCCTGAAAGACGCGCAAGGAAATAGCCGCCCTATGAAACTGTAAGTTGCGGGAGCAACAACTTTAGTTCGCATGACAGGCGGGTCTGACCGGCCAGGGGGCCAAGCCGGTCATGTCTCGGCAGCTGCGACGAACGCATTGGCCCGCACATACCGCAGTGATCCGCGGGGTCCTGGTTGCCCTCTTTGGTCGTCAGAGTCGCCTGGGCGGCTCAGTTGAATACAGGAAGCCTGGCTCCTGCATCCATCCGGAGAGCTGCCGCAGGAAGACACAGGGATCGCCTTCGGGCCCACAACACGTGTTGGGTACCGGACGGTATCGCGCACGGCGGGCGCGAAGCGATGTGTACAACGGCGCCCTGGCCGGCATCTGGAATGGCAAAGTAGCCCGCGTGGCCTCCGCGTCGTTCGCCAGCGTGCTCGCAAGCGGGACTGGCAGCAGGTGCACCCCACCTTCGAACACCGTGCCAGCCACGCGGACGTCTTTCAGGCGTTCCACGCCAAGGTCAAAAGGATCATCCTCAAGAATCGTGAAGTCGGCCTTCTTGCCGGCGACGATGGACCCGATCTCATGGTCCATGTCCAGGCCGAAGGCAGCGTCGATGGTGATGCCGCGCAAGGCCTGTTCCAGTGTCAGCCGCTCCGCCGGCGCTACCTTACGCCCGGACTTGGTGGTGCGGGTTGCAGCGCACCAGGCCAGCATCAGAGGCTCCATCGGCGCCATCATGAAGTCCGAATGCAAGGACACCCGCAGGCCGTTGCGTACCAGCGAGCCGGCGCGCACGATTTGGTCAGCGCGCTCTTGCCCCAGGCCGAGTTTCGCGTAACCATCGGCAAGTGCGTGGATGAAGTAGGGGTTGACCGACGCATGCGCGCCGAGTGCGGCCATGCGCAGCGACTGCGCGTTGGTGTGAAACCCGACATGGTGCATCATGAACCGGTGGTCGAAGCGTGGCTTGCGTTCCTGCGCACTGGCCAGCGCGGCCAGCACCGAATCCATACCTGCGTCGCCGTTCACATGCACGTGGATCTGGTACCCAGCATCCCAGAATACCTCCACGCCCTTGGCCAGCACCGGCGGCGCCATCAGCCATTCGCCGTGGTGGCCATCGATGTAACCGGGCGGGTTCATCTGCATCAGCTGCGAGAACATGGCACCGTCTGCGTACAGCTTGATGGCCTTGGAAAAAACGACGCGTCGGCTGCCGCGTGTACGCATCACCTCTATCGACTTGAGTCCTTCGGCGAACGGCGGACACTCGTCTGGCGGACCCATCACCTTGCGCCCGACGGCACGGTTCGAGAAACCCCGAGCCTCCAGGATGTTCACGATGCGCAGCGGGCGCTGCGGCTGTTCGATGCAGGCTGCCAACGCGGTAAGTTCGAATTCCGGGTCCGCTGATCCGAACAACATATCACCCGCTGTGGTGATGCCACCCTGGTGCATCAGGCCAGCAGTGATGTTCAGGCCGCGGTGGTACCAGTCGGGGCGCAACAGGTAGGGCAGCAGGCGCGCCATCATGACCTTGTTGCCAGTCTCGAAGAAGTGGCCGGAGGCAAAGTCGATCTGCGGGTGTCCGCTCACCAGGGCTTCCGTGATGCCAAGCTTGTCGATGGCCACGCTGTTGAGGTAGCTCTCATGGAAAGAGCGGTGCCACAACACCACCGGGCGGTCTGGGCACAACACATCGAGTTCGGAGCGCGTCCAGCGGCCGTGTTCGGAGGGCTGGTAACCGAAGCTGATGAACCACTCGGTCTTGTCGGTGCGCGCCGCGAGGCGTTCGGCCAGCAATTCGCGGTAGCGTTCTGGCGAGTTGGCGGCGGGTGCGATGCGCCCGCCCTCCATGCGCCAAGCCTCGGGCGCGATGATTTCGGTCGGTGTCATCAGCCCGCCGAGGAAGGGGTGCACATGGTTGTCGATGAATCCGGGCAGGAGAATCTTGTCCTTGAGCCGTTCGTCGACCACCACGTCGCGTCCTTCGCGCCACGGCGTCATCGACGCCATGTCGCCCACCGCAACGATGCGATCGTCGATCACACCCACAGCCGTGGCCAGCGGCAGCGACTCGTCCATGGTGTGGATACGCCGCGCGGTGAAGATGCGCAGGGTGCCGGGCCGGCTGGCGTTTTGGGCGGATGTGGTCGTGTTCATGGGTCTGTTCCTCAGGTTTTGGGGCGTTCGCTCTTCGGGTCGTACCAGGCCGCCAGTTGCGCCTGCGCCGGGACGCGGCGGTCGCCCACGCCGATCTCGAATCGTGTCGCCCGGATCAGGTCGGCGGTGATCGGCTCAGGCAGTTTGACGTACCCCATGCCCAGTGACGCAGCAACGCGGTGGCCGTACATGCCGGACGTCACCACGCCCACGGCGCGTCCGTCGGCAAAGATCGGCTCTTCGTGTACCAACAACTCGTTGGGGTCGGCGAGCTTGAACTGCAGCAGTCGTTTGCGCGGTATGCCCTGCTCCTTTTGTGCGAGGGCCGCCTCGCGCCCGATAAAGCCCCCGGGTTTGTCCCAGGCGC
>JBIKZZ010000116.1:0-9272 GCA_044354435.1 Rhodoferax sp.
ATGAAGTAGGGCGACAGATAGCCGCGGTCAAACTGCATGCCTTCAACGACGTCGAGTTCGCTGTCGAGTGATTTGCCGTCTTCAACGGTGATCACGCCTTCTTTGCCAACCTTGTCCATCGCATCAGCGATGATCTTGCCGATCGCTTCGTCGCTGTTGGCAGAGATCGAACCGACTTGGGCGATTTCTTTGGAGGTGGTGGTGGGCTTGGAAGCCTTCTTGAGCTGCTCGACCAGAGCCGTCACAGCCTTGTCGATACCGCGCTTCAGGTCCATCGGGTTCATGCCGGCGGCCACGTACTTCATGCCTTCGCGCACGATGGCCTGGGCCAGCACGGTGGCGGTGGTGGTGCCGTCGCCAGCGATGTCAGAGGTCTTGGAAGCAACTTCCTTGACCATCTGCGCGCCCATGTTCTGCAGTTTGTCCTTGAGTTCGATTTCCTTGGCCACGGACACACCGTCCTTGGTGACCGTGGGGGCGCCGAACGAGCGCTCCAAAACCACATTGCGACCTTTGGGGCCCAGTGTGACCTTGACGGCGTTGGCGAGAATGTTCACGCCTTCGACCATGCGGTGACGTGCTTCGCCACCAAAAATTACTTCTTTAGCTGCCATGTTGATATCTCCAAAATTCGTTGGTTAATTACTTTTCGACCACAGCAAACAGGTCATCTTCTTTCATGACCAGCAGCTCGTCGCCGTCGACCTTGACAGTCTGGCCGCTGTATTTGCCGAACAGAACGCGGTCACCGACCTTGACGGCCATGGGGCTGATGTCGCCCTTGTCGTTCTTTTTGCCTGGGCCTACGGCCAGGACTTCACCCTGATCGGGCTTTTCTGCGGCGCTGTCAGGAATGACGATGCCGGAGGCGGTTTTGGTTTCGTTCTCGACACGTTTGACGATCACGCGATCGTGCAGGGGGCGAAGTTTCATGAAAGCTCCTAGAGTTGTTGAAACAGGGGTTGAAAATCACAAGCGCTAACAAGAATAAGTTGGCGCTCATTAACTTGAGGTGCTGGTGCTAGCGCAATGTTGCTAGCACTCAATGCCTACGAGTGCTAATCATACGGGCATTTCGCTGCTTTTCAAGGCCGGCGCATCAAAAACCGACGCCGACAGGGGTCTCGGGTCTCATTTGATCTGGAAATTCTCTGGGCAGAGAGGACATGTCTGGTGTCCTGGATAAACCGATAAACACCAATGCCACATTTGAATCGCAGCGCTGGCTATACTGATTTCCAAGACGTGGGCGACCTGAACCTGACTGGTCCGACCCGCATGAATGTCAATGATTTCGGGCCACACTGATTGTGTCAAGGAGTTGCACCATGCCGATGAATCGCCGAATCCTCTTGGCCGCTGCGTCCGCTTGGGCTGCGGATGCCGCCTTGGGTCAGAACCCGCATCACCACCATCCTGACTTGCCAGTGCTTGCGCCGGCCACCGAGCCCTATGCGCGACTGCAGGGTGGCCAACCACACCATTTGACGGCGGATCAAACCGCGCAGCGTTCTTTTGACAGTCCGGCCCCCAAAGGGCCTGTGGGCCGTTGGGTGCCCAAGGCGGCTTTGCCGATTCCCCGCAGCGAAATGGCTTGGGCCACTGAGTGGGCAGGTCGTTTGCACATCATTGGCGGTTACGGCGAAGGCCGTGTCGATCGGGGCTACCACCATGTGTACAACCCTGCCACCGATGTGTGGCACAACGCAGCCGCCTTGCCGCGTGGCGCCAACCATGTGGCGGTGGTCACCCTGAATGGACGTATCTACGCTTTTGGGGGCTTTACTGAGCAAAACCGCAATCCGGATGCCAATGCCTATGGGTATGACGTGAGCCGTGACCAGTGGCAAGCCATTGCACCGATGCCCAGGCCCAGGGGCGCCGCCGCTGCCGTGGCCCTGAACGGCAAAGTGCACCTGATTGGCGGGGCGTCATCTCCCACCGAAGAACGTGCCAGTGTGGGCTGGCACGAGGTCTATGATCCGCAGACCGACAGCTGGAGCCGTCGCAAAGCCATGCCCGGTGCCCGTGACCATGTGGGCTGTTTGGCCTACCAAAACCGCATCCATGTGGTGGGCGGTCGATTTAACACTTTCGAGTACAACACCGCCTTGCACCACGTGTACCTGCCCGAGCGCGACACTTGGGAGCTGCGTGCCCCCTTGCCGACGGCCAGGTCGGGGCATGGCATGGTGGTGTACCGTGACCGGTTTTTTGCCATGGGCGGTGAGGGCGGCATCATCAACCAGCCCGGGAAGCAAACGGTGTTTGGCCAAATGGAAAGCTACGACCCGAAAACCGACACCTGGTTATCGCATGGCGCCATGCCCACGCCCCGGCATGCGGTCGGCGCCGTGACCATAGGCGACTGGATTTACGTGGCAGGCGGGGGCGCTGTGTTGGGCGGCAGTGTGCAATCGGCCGTGCATGAGGCATTCAGCCTGTCCCTGTAGTGCTTTCCTTCGACGACTCTCTTGAGGCAAGTGCACTTCCCAAGCAGGCGATGGAAATGCCTGCAATGCCCATCCACTGAAAGCCGTTCAGGTGTTCCCCCAGGATCAACCAACCCGCCATTGCGCTGACAGCCGGTGAGGCGCTCATCAGCACGCCAAACACGTGGCGGGGCAGATGTTTCAAGGCAAACATATCCAGCAAAAACGGCATCGCACTGGAGAGCAGGGCAACCAGCAGCCCAAACAGCAGCACATCGGGCGTCAGCAGCTTCATGCCAGCATGGGCCATACCCAGCGGCACCACCATCAAGGCTGCCACGCTCATGCCCACGGCAACGCCGCGCCCGCCCAGCGGGGCTGTTTTTTTGCCGACGATCAGATACAGCCCCCAGAACATTCCAGCGAGCGCCGCATAGCCGACGCCCCGCATGTCAAGCGATGCGCCCAGGGACCCAAACGGCAGGAGCGCGACGCCCGCCAGCGCCAAACAAACCCAGAGTACATCCAGCCGCCGGCGCGACGTGATCAAGGCCACACTCAGCGGCCCAAGCACCTCGATCGAAATGGCAATGCCGACCGGAATGGTGTCAAAGGCACGGTAGATCAGCAGGTTCATCATCGCCATGACCGTGCCGTAGGCCAGCAGGGCCAAACTGTTTGACTTGCTCAAGCGAAGTGTCCATGGCCTGAGCCAAATGACCAAAATGACCGCCGCGATGCCCAGGCGCAGGGCCGCAACGCCCTCCGGGCCAACCTGCGAAAAAAGTGTTTTTGCGAAAGCGGCGCCGACTTGCACTGATACCAGCGAGATGAGCGTCGCTGCAAGCGGGGAGTGAGATGCGATCGTCATGAAGGCCCAGGTTAATTCGCTTGTACGGGCCGTTGGATGGGCTGTGGTTTATCCCGCAAACGTGGTCTCGGGCAAGCCCCGTACCCCTGGAATACGGATCGAGAACAGCGAGCCCGACAGAGGGGCCGCTGCCAAGGCCTCTTCGTTCAGGCGCACCGACGCGCTGGTCACAAACAAGGTGTCGAGGTTCGGACCGCCGAAACAGCAGCTGGTCGGTCGGGGAACCGGCATTTTGATGCGCAACAGTTCTTCGCCCTGTGGTGAAAAGCGCGATACCCGCCAGGCGTCCCAAACCGCCACCCAAAGGCAGCCTGCCTCGTCCACAGTCATGCCATCGGGTGTGCCGTCGTTCGCATCCAGCGTGATGAAGGGTTGCCGGTTGCTGATGGTGCCTGCCAGAAGGTCAAAGTCGTAACGGTAGATCGTGCGCCTGGGGGTATCGGTAAAGTACATGTGTTTGTTGTCGGGGCTCCAGCCGAGCCCATTGGCTACCGTGAAGCCGGCATCCATCTTGCGCCAGCTGCCGTCCGGGTCTACCCGAAACAAGTTGCCCCGGTTGGCGGCTGCGCCCATGTCCAATGTGCCAATCCACAAGCGCCCCATGCGGTCGCACTTGCCGTCGTTGTAGCGGTTGCCTGGGCGGTCGGACTCGGGGTGGCAAAACGGCGCCAGAGTTTTTTGTGACAGCTCGAGCGTCATCAGGCCACCCGGCATGGCGACCAGCAACCCGCCGGTGGCCTTGGGGATGGCCACACTGACCATCGAGCCGATCTTGCTTTCCGTATCAACGCCGCGCACGGTGTCAAAGCAATGCACTGAAGGGGTCAAAATGTCGACCCAGTACAGCGAGCTATCGCGTGGCGACCAGGTGGGGCCCTCACCCAGCAGGGAACGGGTCTCTGCGACGCACCTCACATCAAATTCAAATTCGGGGCCTGGGACGTTTTTGGGCTGGATCGACATCAGCCGTCCGCCTGCATTGTGCGAGATCGTGCGGGCTGCGCCGATCAGGGTGGGCGACAGCGCGTGGGCACGCGCGGCATCGACGCGGGCGACCGTGGCATTCACGGCTACGGCGCCAATCGGACGCCCTTCAATGTCAAAGATGGGTGCCGCCACAGCCACCGTGCCGGCTTCATATTCATCGCGCTCGATGGCATAGCCGCGTGCCCGGGTCAGGTCCAGCTCACGCCGCAGGTCGGTCAAATTGGCCAGTGTGGCCGAGTTGTAGGTGGTCAGGTCGAGTTCCGCCAGAAGTTCCTGTTGGCGTGCGGGATCGAGGTAGGCGACGATCACTTTGCCCAGCGCGGTGGCATGTACCGGCAGTTTCATGCCGACCTTGGAGCCAAGGTGTACTTCACGCCCAGCGTCTTCCACCGCAATCAGGATCACGTTGCCCCCATCCAGCACGGCGAGATGGACGGTTTCACGTACTGAGTTGCGCAGGCGCACCAGCTCATCCTGTGCTGCCAGCCGCAGGTCGAAGTCACTCCAAACCTCATGGGCCAGTTCCAGCAGGCGCAGCCCAAGCCGGTAGGTTTTGGTGAACGGGTCGTGCCGCAGCAAGCCCTCTCGGCTCAATGTCGCCAGGATGCGGTGCAGAGTGGCCTTCGGCAGTGAACCGGCGCGCAGCAACTCGGTAAAGGTCATCGGCGCTGGCGCCGACGAGACGATGTTGAGCAGGTGCATGGCCTTCTCCAGCACGCCCGCCCCCGCCACGACGGGCGATTCGTCGGGAGGCACTTCGACTGGTTTGATCGGCATGAAAAATGGGTGCTTTTTCAACAGGGCGGCGGCGGTTTCACTGATTGAAACCGAATGAGGCTGACGTTCGGGCTCACGACCTGCAAATTTACACGGCAAATCGGCAGGTGTTGGCGCATTTTATCTAGGGTATGTACCAATGGATGGAACATCTGCATGGAAGCAAAATCCATTTGGTAAGTTTGTTCCATTCAGTGAAACTTCTAGACCGAAATTATGACCATTGGCGAGACTCGACCGATTAAAGGCGTTTTCCCGGTGCTGCCGACGCCGTTTGATGCTGACAAACAACCGGATCGTGCCGCGCTGGGGGTACTGGTGCGCTACCTGTTGCTCAGCGGCGTTGACGGCATCACATTCCCCGGCGTGGCCAGCGAGGTGTCTGAACTCACCCAGGACGAGCGCCTGTCACTGACGCAGTTGGTGTTGTCGGAAGTGGCTGGACGTGTGCCGGTGGTGGCAGGTGTTTCCAGCGACAACGCTGGCGTCACCATGCTGCTGGCCAAGGCCGCCGCTGAAGCCGGCGCCGCTGCCCTGATGGTGGCGGCACCCGCCGCTCTCACCACGGTGGCGGCTCAGGTGGCCCACTTCTCGGCGCTGGCGGCGGCGGCACCTGGTGTGCCCATCATGTTGCAAAACGTGCCGCCGCCCGTGGGCGCTGGCCTGGCGCCTGAGGTGGTGGCTGAGATTCTGCATGCCGTCCCGGCGATTTGCTACGTCAAGGAGGAAGCGTTGCCCAGCGGTCAGCGGCTCAGCGTGATTCGCCGGCTCGCGCCGGCGTCACTGGTGGGCGTTCTGGGTGGCGCCGGGGGGCGCTACATCACCGATGAATTGCGTCGTGGTGCGATCGGCACCATGCCGGCCATTGAACTGGCCGAGGTGCATGTGGCCCTGTTCAAAGCCCATCTCGCGGGCGATGCGGCCCGAGCCCGGCAGTTATTTACCCGCATGTTGCCCATCCTGAATATTCAGGCGGTGTTTCGTTGGGCGCTGACCAAATACGTGCTGCACCGGCGTGGCCTGATCGCGCATGCTGCCCAGCGCATCGCCGGACCTCGTCTGGACGCCTGGGATCAGCAGGATGTGGATGCTTTTCTGGACGATATCCGTGATGTGTTGCTGCCGCAGGTCGCGCTGGACCAGTGCCGCGCGGACACGGTGCACCCCGCTTCATGAACGCCAGCATGTTTCCCAGAATCAAAACCGTTGAGTCCTTCATTGTGTCGATTCCGCGCGACACGCCCTACTTGGGCGCCTTGGGGCCGGGCGAGCGGGTCACCGAGCGCGGTTATTTGATCCGCCAGGGCAACGGCACCATTTACCCGACCACCGACCGCTCGGTGCTGATCAAGATCACCGCCGACGACGGCACCGTCGGTTGGGGCGAAACCTATGGCATTGTGGCCCCGACTGCGGTGACCAGCATCATTGACGATGTGCTGGGGCCGGTGATCGTGGGCCGCGATCCGCGCGACCCGATGGTGATCCAGGAGGACCTGTACGACCTGATGCGCGTGCGCGGCTGCTTTGGCGGTTTCTATGTGGACGCCATAGCCGGGGTGGACATCGCGGTCTGGGACCTGTATGGCAAGCTGCTTGGTCAGCCCCTGGTGAAACTGCTGGGTGGTCAGCGGCGATCCACGGTACCCGCCTATGTGTCGGGTTTGCCTGGTGCCAAACTCGAAGATCGACTGGCCGTCGCGCGTGGCTTTCAGGCCCGTGGTTTTGACGCTTTCAAGTATGCCGCAGTGGTGTCTTTTGACGGCATCGTGCAGGAGATGCGGGTGTTGCGTGAGGGCCTGGGCCCGGATGCCCGGCTGATGGTTGATCTGCACTGGAAGTTCACGGCGCAGGAGGCGATTCAGCTCATTGAGCAACTGATGCCCTACCGACCTTACTTTGTCGAAGCCCCCTGCCAGCCCGAAGACATGGAGGGTCAGGCCCATGTGGGGGCCAGTATCAAAGTGCCGCTCGCTCTGGGCGAGGAGTGGCGCACGGTGTACGAGTACCGGCCGCGCATGGAGCGGCGCGCCATGTCGATCGTGCAGCCCGAGATGGGCCACACCGGTGTGAGCCAGTTCATGCAGATCGCACGCATGGCCAACGCCTTTCACATGAAGGTGATACCCCACGCCAGTATCGGTGTCGGCATCTTTCAGGCCGCCAGCCTGCACGCCGCGGCGGCCTTACCCAACTGCCCGATGCACGAATACCAGCACTCGGTGTTTGACCGCAACCTGCAGTACGGGCAAACCAGCATGCGTTGCGCTGCGGGCGCCTTCACATTGCCCGACGGGCCCGGCCTGGGCATTGAGCCGGCCGACAGCCTGTGGCAGTTTCTTTGCCCCAAAATTTAACTTTGATCTTTAAGGAGATGTCCATGCAAATCAGTTTTTCAACTTTGTTGCGCAGCTTGCTGGCGGTATGCCTGCTGAGCACCAATGCGGCTCAGGCGCAGGACGCCGCCAGCTATCCCAATAAGCCGATCCGACTGATCGTGCCGGTGCCGCCCGGCGGCGCTGCCGACGGCATGGCGCGGCTGGTGGCCGACCACCTGCAGACCAAATGGGGTCAACCGGTGTTGGTCGACAACAAGCCCGGTGCCGGATCGGCCGTGGGGCTGGGGCTGTTGGCCAAATCACCGCCAGACGGCTACACCATTGGCATGGGCAATATCGCTGCCAATGCGATCAACCCGGCCCTGCAACCGACCCAATTTGCCTACCAGCCGGTGAAGGACTTTGCCGCGATCACGCTGATTGGCGTGACCCCCTTGATTTTGGTGGTCAATGCCGACAAAGTCCCGTCAAAGACCATCCCCGAATTCATCGCCTACCTGAAGGCCAATCCTGGAAAAATTGCCTACGGCTCTTCCGGCACCGGCTCATCGCTGCACATCGCCATGGAGCTCTTCATGCAAAAAACGGGTACCACCATGCTGCATGTTCCCTACAAGGGCTCGGCCCCCATGATGACCGATCTGTTGGGCGGGCAGGTGCTCGCATCCATGGACGCGGCCACCACGTCCTGGCCCCAGGTGCAGGCTGGCAAACTGCGTGCGCTGGGTGTGGCGGGGCCGGAGCGGGCTTTCTTTGCGCCGGAGCTGCCCTTGGTGCGCGACGTGGTGAGTGGTTTCGATGTCAAACCCTGGCACGGCCTCATGGCGCCAGCCGGTACCCCGCCGGCCATCGTCAACAAGCTCTCAGAGGAAATTCAGGCCTTTTTGCGTACCCCCGCAGCACAGGCCAAACTGCAAGCCGCAGGCATTGTGCGGGTTGGCAATTCAGCCGCTGAATTCCAAGCCTTCATGGCCAGCGAATTCGAGCTCTACAAAAAAGTGATCCAGGAAGCCGGCATCAAGGCTGAATAAAGCGACAAAAAACCACTTGCGCGTGATCCGGCGCGCCATGACATGACGACAATACGCCATGCCTGACGTACATCTGATCGCCCTGGACTGGGGCACCTCCAACCTGCGGGCCAGCCTGCTCGATGCCCGTGGCCAAGCCTTGGAGACACGCAGTGCCCCAGGCGGTGTGATGGCGGTGCAGGGCGGCCAATTTGCCCAGGCCCTGCTGGCGCTGTGCGCTGACTGGCTGGCGCAGACCACCTGTCCACTCATGGCCAGCGGCATGATCGGCAGCCGCCAGGGCTGGCGTGAAGCGCCTTACCTGGACGCGCCGACCAGCCTGACCCAGGCAGCGCGGCAGCTCGTCAGCGTGCCGGTGCCGCAGGCTGATGGTCGTGCTGAGCGCCTTCTGCACATTGCGCCGGGCCTGCGCTGCCGGGACAGCGCAGGTGAGTTTGACGTGATGCGCGGCGAAGAGACCCAGATCTGGGGTGCCGACCTGCCAGTCAACAGCTGCTGTGTGCTGCCGGGCACCCACAGCAAGTGGGCCTGGCTGGGCGAGGGCGGTGCAATTCGCCACTTCAAGACCTTCATGACTGGCGAGCTGTATGGCCTGTTGACGCAGCACAGCATCCTTGGCCGGCTGATGGTCTTCGGTGCCGAGCCTGGCGCATCGCAGCACGAAGCCTTTACCGCCGGGGTTCGGTTGGGCCTGGTTGGCCACGCCGAGCTGCCGCACACCCTGTTTGCGGCGCGAACCGCCGGACTGATGGGCCGAGTAGCGCCCGAGGCCTTGCCAGACTTTTTGTCGGGCATCCTGCTCGGGGCTGAAGTCGGTGGTGCCACCGCTGCTTCC
>JBIKZZ010000117.1:0-9243 GCA_044354435.1 Rhodoferax sp.
ACCGGAACCCACGTCGCTGACCGATGCCTATGCCACCATCAAGGTGCTGGCCGGACAACAAAAGCGCCAAAGCATTCGATTGGTGGTCAATCAGACCGCGCGCTTGGGCGATGGTCGAGCCATCACAGCGCAGCTGCAGCAAGTGCTGGACCGCTTTGTGCCCAGTGAACCGGGCCGGCAATTGCGCCTGATCCACATGGGGGATATTCCCGCTGATCCACAGGTTCGAATGGCGATCATGCGGCGGCAGTTACTGATGCAGTCCATGCCAGGCAGCCCTGCCGCGCTGGCCGTTTCTCAGCTTGCGGCCAAGTTGCAAGAAGCGATCATGCGCTGATGATCCAGCCCTCCAGCGGGTCCAACGTAGCCGGCAGGCCGTACGACAGGTCACCCTGCTCCCACCGAACCTGAGCCCAGGCGGCCTGCAACAGGCACAGAACGGCGTCCAACGCGTCGCCGCTCGCATCGTCCACCAGCACATCGCGTTGCGCATGCGTCAGCTTGAGCTGCAGGGCCAAGCGGGTACGGCCATTCTCCAAACCCGTAATGAGGTCCTTACGGGCGATCAGGCGCTCTGGCGTCTGTTTGGCCCGATCATCGCTCTTGTAACTGCGCGCACCCAGAACCTCGCGGGCCAGCAAACCCGGGTAGGCCTCCAGCCCAACGCGCCGAGCCTGTCCGTCGGCCGATCGGTCCTGCGGGTCACCGGGATGCAAACCAGGCAGGCAAACCCCCGAGTCCAGCAGGCGTGGCACGCCGGCATGCAGCATGTAGGCCACAGGTGGGTTGACCCATTTCATCGAGGGGCTTGAGCCGGCAGGGCGATCGGTCGCGCGATGGGCGAACTTGCCGCCAACAGGTCGCTGCGCGCAAAAAGCTGCAAACTGCTGGCGGATGTCTGGTCGGCTCAGACCAGCGTAATGGCGGATGCAGGGCTCCCACTGCAAGGGCCAGCCCAGCGCCTTCACCAATTCACGGGGTAGGCCAAAGGGTAGGTCAAAGCCGCCCACCCAGGTCAATGGCTGCTGCAGCCAGGCACTGAACGCATCGAGTGATTCCAGGCGCTCCAGCCCGCTCAACTGAACCCGGCCGCCCTGCTGGCTGCCTCGGGCAATCACAATCGGTTTTCGGCGCGAGGGGCTGCTGGAAAAGTCGCAGCCGACCAGCTCAGCGCGCTTCAGCGCATTTAGGGGCGCTGGCGCGGGATGACCAGCACCCAAGACCTCAGGCGCGACCAATGATGCTGGCGGTGGCCATCAGCTCCTCCAGCAACGCCAATGACACCTTGCCAGACACCGAGTAGGGGTCGAGTTCAGGTTTTTCGGCGTATTTGAGCAAAATGGAGGCATTGATGCGCGACATATCGACCTGTCCCATGGTCCAGCCACCAAAACGCCGCTCGGAGATTTCTTCATAGTGCAACAGCACCACGTCCTTGTGCCGGCTATCGCGCTGGATGTGCCCGTAGAGCTCACTCACCGACATGCGACCACCCTCTATGGCCTGCAGAAAAATACCGCCACCATAGCAAAGAATGCCCGTGATACCGCATTCGGGGTTGTGCGAACGCGATTGCGCCAGGATGGTCTCGATCGCCTCCGGGCTGGTATCAATGGCACGGCTGGCGTAAAGCAAACGGACCAACATGATCAGCCCTTCCTGGGTAAAAGAGACAGGAACTCGCGGCGAAGGTTGGCATCTTTGAGAAAGCTGCCACGCATCACAGAATTGATCATTTTGCTGTCGACGTCCTTGACGCCACGCCAGCCCATGCAAAAGTGGGACGCCTCCATCACGATGGCCAATCCGTCAGGTTGGGTTTTTTTCTGGATCAGATCCGCCAATTGCACCACCGCCTCTTCCTGGATCTGCGGTCGACCCATGACCCACTCGGCAAGCCGCGCATACTTGGACAAACCGATCACATTGGTGTGTTCGTTGGGCAAAACGCCAATCCAGATTTGACCGATGACCGGGCAGAGGTGATGGCTGCAGGCACTTCGCACTGTGATTGGGCCAACAATCATCAGTTCATTCAGGTGCTCTGCATTGGGGAACTCCGTGACCGCCGGGCTCTGGACGTAGCGCCCACGAAATACTTCGTTCAGGTACATCTTGGCGACGCGGCGTGCGGTTTGGCCGGTGTTGTGGTCGTTATCCGTGTCAATGACCAGACTACCGAGCACCCCCTGCATTTTGCTTTCCACCTCGTCGAGCAGCTGCTCGAGCTCGCCGGGCTCAATGAAATCGGCGATGTTGTCATTGGCATGAAAACGTCGGCGCGCCGCCTGCAGCCGCTCCCGGATCTTGACGGAAACAGGCGTTCCCTCATCTGCGTCGGTTGGGTTCATACGGCTGGTAGTTGACATTAACATGGGCAAATGTTACCAGTCTTTAGTCAATAGGGTTTCTTGACTAAAACCCCCGTCGCACTGACATTGTTAGCTATTTATTTAATAGCGATTGCCAGTTAGAAAGAGTGCCAACCGCATCAAGCTGAAGGCCAGGCGGTCCAGCAGGCGCAGGCGCCAAGACCGATTGGCATAGGTTTGAGGATCCACGCGACAACCGCCATGTTCTATCGCCTGTTCCAGCTGGGCCCGTAATTCGCGAGCAAAGGCGGGGTCATCCACCACCACATTGGCCTCGCGCGCCAGCAACAGGCTCAAGGGGTCGAGGTTGGAGGAACCCACGGTGGCCCAGCGACTGTCAATCACGGCCACCTTGGCGTGCAAAAAGCTGACCGAATACTCATGAATTTCTACCCCAGCGGCCAGCAGTGCGGCATACACCGGTCGCGCCGCATGGTACTGCATGAAATACTCGTAGCGGCCTTGCAACAGCAGGCGCACCCGCACACCGCGCTGGGCGGCATGGGTCAGGCTGCGGCGCAACTTGCGCCCAGGCAAAAAATAGGCGTTGGCGATGATGATTTCCTGGGTCGCCTCGCCAATCGCCTTGCGGTAAGCACGCTCAATGTCGGCCCGATGGCGCAGGTTATCGCGCAGCACTAAAGCAGCCCGGGCCTTTGTCCCAGCAGCGGGCAAAGCAAGGGCTGGCGTTGCCAGCTGGCTTGGCCTGGCCAGCGTCACCGCCTGATGCAGTGCCAGCCATGCAGCCCGCAAGTCCATCTGCTGGGTTGTTCGAACCGCTTGCAGGCGCCACCAGAACTGAGCTTGTTCAGCATGCGCCTCTCTCACCAGGGGCCCGCTCACCCGCACGGCGAAATCAAGACGGGGAAGACTCAGCGCGCCATGGTTGGGGTCAAAAAAATCGTCCAAAACATTGATGCCGCCGCAAAAGGCCACCTGGCCATCCACCACGCACAGTTTGCGGTGAAGCCGCCGCCAGCGGCTCGGAATCAGCAATCCGAATCGCCCCATTGGCGCAAAAATCTGCCAGACCACACCCGCGGCCTGGAACCGGCTGCACCAGTGTTGGTCCAGCGCCGGCGTACCGACGCCATCCATCACAAGGCGAACATTCACCCCACGCAAAGCCGCCCGCTCCAGTGCAGCCGCCACCAGGGCGCCACTGCCTACCGCATTGAATATGTAAGTTTCCATGCGCACTTCGTGCACACTGGCGTCGATGGCCGCGATCAGCGCCGGGAAAAAGGCCTGCCCGCCTTGAAGCAACTGAAGCTGGTGTCCAGGCTGAAGTTGCGTCATGTCGGGGTCTGCTCAGTCGGGCAAAGCAAACTCGGCGATCAGAGGCAAGTGGTCGGACATTTGGCCCCATATCCGGCCGCGCGGCACATGCACCGGCATAGGCACTAAACCCCGGGCATACACATAGTCCAGCTGCACCAGCGGCAGGCGTGAGGGAAAGGTGGCCTGCCCACGCCCGCTAAAAGCCGTCAAGTTGGCCTGTGCCAGTGCCACTTGGACCTGGTTGCCCCAGTCATTGAAGTCTCCGGCCACAATCAGGGGCGCCCCGGGCGGAATTTCACGGCTGATGAACTGTTGCAGTTGGCGCACCTGGCGCACCCGACTGGCCCGAATCAGGCCAAGGTGCACGACCACGACATGGACCGAGGTGTCGTGCATCAAGACCTCGGCATGCAGCAAACCGCGCTGCTCAAAGCGGTGGTCTGAGATGTCTTCATGCTGGTGAGACACCACCGGCCAGCGCGTCAGAATCGCATTGCCGTGCTCGCCGTGCCGGGTGTATGCGTTGGTGCGGTAGACCGCCTCATAGCCCTCCGGTGCCAAAAAATCAGCTTGCGGCAACTCCGGCCAATGGGCGAAAAAAGCCTGCTCACGCCGGTGCACGCGGCGCACTTCCTGCAGACACACGATATCAGCGTCCAACTGCTCCACCGCATGCCCCAGGTTGTGAATCTCCAACCGGCGCCGGGGCCCGAGCCCTTGCACGCCTTTGTGAATGTTGTAGGTGGCAACCCGAATCACCCTCACAGGCTTGCTCCAGGGGTAGCAAAGCGCGGCAGCATCAGGATCGCCTCGGCGTTGGAAGGCGAGAAACAGGCGCTCGCCGCCTGCTGATACGGCAACCATTGCGCAGCCGTGTGTTCGCGCGGACTCAGGCGCACAGCCCTGGTCTCAGGCAGACGCAAGCCAAACAAATGCTCGGTGTTGCGAGTCACGCCCGGCGCATAACGGTGCCGCCAGCGGGGGTAGATCTCATAGACATTTTCCAGCTGCCAATCCAGCAGCGCATCCGCCAACTCAGACCCCGGGGCGCAGTCAATACCAGTTTCCTCCAGCACTTCGCGCACCGCCGTTTGCGCGTAGTTTTCTTCGGGTGAGTCTTTGCTGCCAGTCACCGACTGCCAAAAGTCAGTGGCATCGGCCCGACGAATCAACAAGACGTCAAGGGCCGGGGTGTGAATCACCACCAGCACCGACTGGGGAATCTTGAAGGTTGGGACCATGAAAAAGGGCGCTCTAAGAGCGCCCCACCATTCTGCCTGACACCCCGTTAAAAAACTTGATCAAGCCGGCTTCGCCAACTCGGTATTGCGCAACTTGATGTGCAGTTCCCGCAACTGCTTCTCGTCCACCAGGCCGGGCGCCTGCGTCAACAGGCACTGGGCGCGCTGGGTTTTGGGGAAGGCAATCACATCCCGGATCGACTCGGCACCGGTCATCAGTGTCACGATGCGGTCTAGGCCGAACGCAATGCCGCCATGGGGCGGCGCGCCGTACTGCAAGGCGTCGAGCAGAAAGCCAAATTTGTCCTGCGCCTCTTCCGGGCTGATCTTCAGCGCATCAAAAACTTTTTGCTGCACATCGGCACGGTGAATCCGCACCGAGCCTCCGCCCATTTCCCACCCGTTGAGCACCATGTCGTAACCCTGGGAGATGCATTTGTCGGGAGCGGTGACCATCCAGTCCTCGTGGCCCTCCTTGGGTGCTGTGAATGGATGGTGCACCGCTGTGTAGCGCTGGGCTTCCTCGTCAAACTCGAACATCGGGAAGTCGACCACCCAGAGCGGGCGCCAACCGGCCTCGAACAGGCCGTTTTTCTTGCCGAACTCACTGTGCCCGATCTTGACCCGCAGCGCGCCGAGGGCGTCGTTCACCACCTTGGTCCTGTCGGCACCAAAGAAAATGAGGTCACCGTCCTGTGCGTCGGTGCGCTCCAGCACCGCCGCCAGGGCCCGGTCGTGGAGGTTCTTGACAATCGGGCTCTGCAGCCCGTCTCGGCCACGTGCCCGCTCGTTGACCTTGATGTAGGCCAAGCCCTTGGCACCATAGATCTTGACGAACTCGGTATAAGCGTCAATCTCGCCGCGACTCAGGCCGCCGGTTTCACGGGCGCCACCCGGAATGCGCAGACCCACCACGCGACCGTCCTTCATGGTGGCAGCGCCGGCAAAGACCTTGAAATCCACATCCGCCATGACATCGGTGAGCTCGGCGAATGCCAGCTTGACACGCAAATCCGGTTTGTCCGAGCCGTACTGGTGCATGGCCTCGCCATAGGTCATCACCGGGAACACCCCGAGGTCGACCTTGAGCGTGCTTAGAAACACGGTCTTGATCATGTCCTGAAACAGATCGCGAATGTCCTGCTCAGCCAGGAACGAGGTCTCGATGTCAATCTGGGTGAATTCAGGCTGCCGGTCAGCGCGCAAATCTTCGTCGCGGAAACACTTGGTGATCTGGTAATAACGGTCAAAGCCGGCCACCATCAGCAGCTGTTTGAACAACTGCGGGCTTTGCGGCAGGGCAAAGAAATGACCGTCGTGCACCCGGCTGGGCACCAGGTAATCCCGCGCGCCCTCAGGCGTCGATTTGCCCAGCATCGGGGTCTCGATGTCCACGAAACCATGGGCATCAAGAAACTTGCGCACCTCCATCGCTACCCGATAGCGCAGCATCAGGTTGTTTTGCATGTACGGACGGCGCAGATCCAGCACCCGGTGGGTCAGGCGGGTGGTTTCGCTGAGGTTGACGTCATCCAGTTGGAACGGCGGCGTGACCGAAGGGTTCAGCACCTTGAGCTCATGGCACAACACCTCGATGCTGCCGCTTTTCAGCTGATCGTTGGTGGTGCCAGCCGGACGGGCCCGCACCAGCCCCTTAACCTGGATACAAAACTCGTTGCGCAACACCTCGGCAGTGGCGAACATATCGGGCCGATCAGGGTCACAGACCACCTGTACGTAACCTTCGCGATCACGCACGTCCACAAAAATAACGCCGCCGTGGTCACGACGACGGTTGACCCAACCGCACAGGGTCACAGTCTGACCCAACAAGGCCTCGGTCACCAGACCGCAATAATGGGAACGCATGGCCATAAGCAGCTTTCAAGGTCCCGAAAAACGACGGGACAGGTTTCAATAAGAATCAGTGGGGGGCGGCTTTGGCCGCCTCGGAGGGTGGCACCACCCCCATTGAAATCACATAGGTCAACGCTTCATCGACGCTCATCTTCAGCTCTATCACCTCTGAGCGAGGCACCATCAGGAAGAAGCCGCTGGTTGGGTTGGGTGTGGTCGGCACATAAACGCTGACGAAATCTTGCCCCAGGTGCTCCGCCACTTCACCAATCGGCGAACCGGTCTGAAAAGCGATGGTCCAGGAACCAGCGCGTGGGTACTGCACCAGCAATGCGGTGCGAAAGGCATTGCCAGTGCTGGAGAACAGGGTGTCCGACACCTTCTTGACACTGGTGTACACCGTTTTGAAGATCGGAATATTGGTGAAAAGCTTGTTCAGCTGCTTGAGCCACCAGCGTCCTGCCACATTGGAGACCAGAGCGCCGGTCAAAAGCAGCGCGGCGAAAACCAGCACCACACCAAGGCCCGGAATGTGGCGCAATTGCTCCAGTTGGACGCCAGTGGCGTTGGAAGTGACTGCCGACAAGCCGGTCAGGACGCCACCGAAAATGCCATCCAGCAAGCCCACCAGCCAGAGCAACACCCAAAAAGTGATGGCCAATGGAAACCAGACAAGTAGACCAGTGATCAGGTATTTTTTGACAGGCATATGGAGGGTCTTGGATCAGTGGTTGGCAAGATCAGGGACAAGCGCTCAATGACAAGCACAAGAGGTGGCACAGCCACTGGCGGTTGCCGGCGCAGCTGCCGCAGTCTCGGTTTTACCGCCGGAATCAGCAGGCTTGGCGCTGTCGCCACCACCACCACCACCACCAGCACCACCGCCCTCACCACCGGGTGTGCTGGCCGGCGCTGCGGTGCTGCCACCCTTGAAATCAGTGGCGTACCAGCCCGAGCCCTTGAGCTGGAAACCGGCTGCGGTCAGTTGTTTTTTGAAGGTGCTGCCACCACAACTCGGACAATCAGAGAGCGGTGCGTCAGACATTTTTTGCAAAACGTCCTTGGAAAACCCGCAGGACTCGCATTTATAAGCGTAAATTGGCATGGCGATAGGACTCGGGGTCAGCTTGCAAAGCCTGTGATTATAAGGCGCTGGCCCTAACTAGAAGATTCTCAAGTGGGTCCAGAGCTGCATCACCAAAAGGCCCAGCACAAAACCGAAACCGCTGTACACCAAGCCTTGCAGCAGCCGGTTGGTGCGCTTTTGTTCAGCCAGCAAATCCGCCATCAGGCTGTCGGGCTTCGGCTTGCGGCCCTTTAGAAACTCATAAAGAAGACGCGGCAGCTCGGGCAACAGCTTGGCATATTGCGGCGCCTCATTGCGAAGCTCTTCGAATAACTTGGCCGGGCCAAGTTGGTCAAGCATCCATTTTTCCAGGAACGGCTTGGCTGTGCTCCACAAATCAAGCTCTGGATCCAGCTGACGCCCCAGGCCTTCAATATTGAGCAGGGTTTTCTGCAACAACACCAGTTGCGGCTGGATTTCAACGGAGAAACGGCGCGAGGTCTGGAACAAACGCATCAGCACCAGCCCCAAGGAGATTTCTTTCAGGGGCCGGTCAAAGTAGGGCTCGCACACCGAGCGAATGGCTGACTCCAACTCATCGACCCGGGTGCTGGCTGGCACCCAGCCCGACTCGATATGCAACTCAGCCACCCGCTTGTAGTCGCGCCTGAAAAAAGCCGTGAAGTTCTGAGCCAGGTACTCTTTGTCTGAGCCAGTGAGCGTGCCAACAATACCGAAATCCAGCGAGATATAGCGCCCGAAGGTGGCCGGCTCGACGCTGACCTGGATATTGCCAGGGTGCATGTCGGCATGAAAAAACCCGTCGCGGAAGACCTGCGTAAAAAAAATGGTGACGCCATCACGCGCCAACTTGGGGATATCGACGCCGGCAGCCCGCAGCCGGTCTACCTGGCTGATCGGAATGCCATTCATGCGCTCCATCACGATGACCTCGGTCATGCAGTAGTCCCAAATCATCTCCGGGATCAGCACCAGGTCCAAGCCGGCCATATTGCGCCGAAGTTGCGCCGCACTGGATGCCTCACGCACGAGATCGAGCTCGTCGTGCAGGTATTTGTCAAACTCAGCCACCACCTCGCGCGGCTTCAGGCGTCGCCCATCAGCCGAAAGGCCATCGACCCAACCGGCCATCAGGCGCATCAGGCTCAGGTCTTTTTCGATCACCTTGAGCATGCCCGGCCGCAACACCTTGACCGCCACGTCGCGGCGGCGCCCCTGCCGGTCCTTCAGGACCGCAAAGTGAACCTGAGCGATCGAGGCACTGGCTACCGGTTCGCGCTCAAAGGACTCAAAAATATCGCCCACTTTTTTGCCAAAAGCACGCTCAATCGAGGCGATAGCCACGTCGCTGCCAAAAGGCGGCACCTGGTCTTGCAGGCGCGCCAACTCATCGGCAATGTCTAGC
>JBIKZZ010000447.1:0-2579 GCA_044354435.1 Rhodoferax sp.
ACCAGAACGCGGCCTCGACAAATATCTGCCGGGTGTCGTCCGACACAGCCGTGGCATCGCCACCCATAATGCCGGCCAGCGACTCGACCTGGTGCGCATCGGCAATCACCCCGACTTCGGCGTCCACCGTGACCGTGCTGCCATTGAGTAGCTTGAGCTGTTCACCCGCTCGGCCCCAGCGCACGTCCAGGCCGCCGTGGATTTTGTCCAGATCGAAGATGTGCGACGGCCGCCCGAGCTCAAACATCACGTAATTGGAAATGTCCACCAAAGCGGTGACGCTGCGCTGGCCGCAACGCGCCAAGCGCTCCACCATCCACTGCGGGGTGCTCGCGCGGGTGTTGATGTTGCGGACGATCCGACCAGAAAAACGACCGCACAGCTCAGGCGCGCTGACCTTAACAGCCAGCGTTTCGTTACTGCCAGGCGCAATGGCAGGAAATACACTTTGAGTGAGCGGCGCCCCCGTCAAGGCCGCCACCTCGCGCGCTACGCCATAGACGCTGAGGCAGTGCGCCAAATTGGGCGTGAGCTTGAGCGTGAACAGGGTGTCATCGAGGTTGAGGCAGATCCGAATATCCTGACCCAAAGGTGCACTGGTCGCAAGCTCGAGCAGGCCACCGTGATCGTCCGAGAGCTTGAGTTCTCGCGCAGAGCACAGCATGCCTTCGCTCTCAACACCACGAAGCTTGCCGACCTTGATCAGGAAGGGCTTGCCATCGTCGCCCGGCGGCAATTCGGCGCCAACCAGGGCGCAGGGCACGCGGATGCCGACCCGGGCATTGGGCGCCCCACAAACGATATTGAGGGTTTGGGGCTGACCCACATCGACCTTGCACACACGTAACCGGTCTGCGTTGGGGTGCTGGACGGCTTCAACGATCTCTCCCACCACGATTCGGCTGAACGGCGGAGCCACGGGTTTGAGCTCTTCGACTTCAAGCCCGGCCATGGTCAGGATCTCGGCCAGTTGCTCGGTTGACATCAGAGGGTTGCAAAATTCACGCAACCAGGATTCAGGAAATTGCATAGGGTTTGACCGGTCTTACTCAAACTGCGACAAAAAGCGGATGTCGCCATCAAAAAACAGGCGAAGATCGCTGACGCCATAGCGCAACATGGTTAAGCGGTCAGGACCCATGCCAAAGGCAAAGCCGATGTAGCGCTCAGGCTCCAGCCCCATGTTGCGGATCACATTGGGGTGCACCTGGCCCGAGCCTGCAACCTCCAACCAGCGGCCAGCAAGCGGCCCCGTCTGAAATTGAATGTCAATCTCGGCACTGGGCTCGGTGAATGGGAAGAAGCTGGGGCGAAACCGCAACACAAGGTCATCCGACTCAAAAAACTTGCGGCAAAAATCAGTAAAAACAAACTTCAGATCCTTGAAGCTGACGTTTTCACCCACCCACAGCCCTTCGCATTGGTGAAACATCGGCGAATGGGTGGCATCACTGTCCACCCGGTAGGTACGGCCTGGTGCAATCACCCGTATTTCGGGCATATCGCCTGAAAATAGACCGTCTGCGAGACGACCCGCGGCCACATCAGCAGCACGGTGACGCTTGACGTGTTGGACCGCGTGCCTAATTTGCATGGGGCTGGTGTGGGTGCGCAGCAAATGGGGCGCTTCATCAGTGCCGCCTTCAACATAAAAGGTGTCGTGCATGGACCTCGCTGGGTGATCCTGCGGCGTATTCAAGGCGGTGAAATTGAACCAATCTGTCTCGATTTCTGGTCCATCTGCTACGTCAAAGCCCATGGATCCAAAAATGGCTTCGATTCGCTCCAGTGTGAGTGATACCGGATGCAGCCCCCCCTGACCGCGCCGGCGACCAGGCAAGGTAACGTCCAACGCTTCCGCCTGCAGTTGCGCTTGCAGTTCGGCGTCGGCCAGCGCCTGACGACGCTCTTGCAATGCTGCTTCAATCGCCTGCTTAACCAGGTTGATGGCAGCCCCAAGTGACTTTTTTTCTTCCACGGGCATGGCCGCCATGCCCTTCATCAGTTCGGTGATGCGGCCCGACTTGCCCAGGAACAGGGCCTTAGCATTTTCCAGCTCAGCCGGCGTGACGGCTTGGGCAAAGGCCGCTCGGGCGCTGTCAGCAAGGGCATTCAACTCGTTCATAGGTTCTCTCGTCATTGAAAAAGGGCTAGTGCTTTTTCAAGCGCTAGCCCTTGTCGCTATTCATTAGATTGCTATCTATCCAGTAGCAATCCAATGCGGACTCAAGCAGCCAGTTTGGCTTTGACCTGCTCCACAATGCCGGCAAAAGCAGCCATGTCATGCACGGCAATATCGGACAGCACCTTGCGGTCGATCTCGATATTGGCCTTTTTGAGGCCATTGGCGAACTGGCTGTAAGTCATGCCACATTGACGGGCTGCCGCATTGATACGGGCAATCCACAGTTGACGGAACACGCGCTTTTTGGTGCGGCGGTCACGGTAGGCGTATTGACCGGCCTTCATCACCGCTTCTTTGGCGATGCGGAAGACATTGCCGCGGCGGCCGCGGAAACCTTTGGCGAGGGCTAAAACTTTTTTGTGGCGGGCGCGAGCCGTTACACCACGTTTGACGC
>JBIKZZ010000448.1:0-2571 GCA_044354435.1 Rhodoferax sp.
GCCATGGCGTGACGCCCCGAAGCGCTAACCACTTTTGTAGTGCGGCCAAGGCCTGAGCTCCCACCGGCACGCTTCGCCGCTTGCCGCCCTTTCCCAGCACATGGGCCTCGGCCGATACCATATCGACCCAGCCGCGCGCCCTTGTGCTAGCCGCAACATCCAGCCCGATCAATTCGCCCACGCGCAGGCCACTGCTATAGAGAAGTTCCACCATGGCGCTGTCACGGGCGGCCAACCAGGGGTTGTCGGGGCTCTCTTTGTAGTCAGCCAACTGCATGGCCTGATCCACGCCCAGTGCCTTCGGCAGCGGTTTGCCAGCCTTGGGGGCGCGCACATCCTGCACGGGGTTGCTGCCCACCAAGCCCGTGCGTCCCAACCAAGCATAGAAGCCGCGCCAGCCCGAAAGAATCAGAGCGATGCCCCGACCACTGCGGCCATGGGCATGCATTTGCGCCACCCAGCGCCGGACAGGGCGACGGTGCGGCTGGCGAGCCGCTTTTCCACCCGCACATGCATCAGGTAGCGCTCGGTCAGCGCGGCGTCCTGATCGTGGACCATGCGCCAGGCCAGCCTCAGGCCGGGCGCAGCCGCGCCAAAGCGGCACCGCAGAGCTCGGCGATGCGCTCCAGAAACTCGGTGCCCATCGCACTGTTGAAGCGCTGGGAATCGGGCGACGCCAAGACCAACAGGCCAATCAAAGGCCCGAGCCCAGCGCCAGCCGTCAAACCTCGCAACGGCAAAATCGCCAAGGAGGCTGCCGCTGCTGGGTCAGACAGCCAGTCGGTCACCTCAAAGCCTGTGTTGAGGCCGCAAAATGGCTCGCTGAGTGACTCGGCAAACTGCTTGACCTCAGCACTCACGCCCTGGGCAAAAGTCGATTGCGCCATCGCTGGTGCCACATCCCAGACCCGCAGCGCCACCTGAGGCACAGCAAACCGGTTGGCAATGTCACTGGCGATCTGAGCCGGCAACTCAGCGGCGTCCGCGATGCCGAACAGGCTGGCAGCCCAGCGAAGCAGGCGACCAGACAGCATCACATTCTCATTGCCGTGCCGAATCATGTCCATCATTCGGTGCTCCAGCACCTTGATTTTCTCGCGCAGCATCTCTGCCTGACGCTCTTGCAAGCTGACCGCACGCTGATTGTGCGGGCTGCTCAAGTGCACCGCGGCCAACAGTTCGGCGTGACGCTCGAAAAAATCGGGGTTACTGCCAAGGTAATCGGCAATGTCGTCTTCAGTGATAGGGTGGGTCAGGGGTGTGGTCATAAGAGGTCAGGTAGGTCAATATCGCCTTGGAAAACCGTCGTGGCAGGGCCAGTCATCAGCACATGCGCAGCATCTCCAGCCCAGGAAATGGTGAGCAGGCCACCCCGCGTCTGAACGTCGACAGTGTGGTCGAGCAAACCCAGCCGGATCCCGGCCACCGTCGCCGCGCAGGCGCCAGAGCCACAAGCCAGAGTCTCGCCAGCGCCACGCTCGTAAACGCGCAAGCGCACCAGCCGGCGGTCTAGCACCTGCAAAAACCCGGCGTTGACGCGGCGCGGAAAGCGAGCGTGACTTTCAATCAGAGGGCCCTGTTGCGCAACGGGTGCGGCGTCCACGTCGTCCACCAGTTGCACCGCATGCGGGTTGCCCATGGACAAGACCGCCAACCAGACCGGCGTACCGGACAGATCGATTAGCCACTGCTGCCAGTCGCCACGCTGTTGTGCTTGCAATCCGTAGGCGTCAAAAGGCACCTCGGGCAGCGCGAACACCGGTGGTCCCATGTCAACCGTGACGCGGCCGTCCGGGTGCAACTCGGGTTCAATCACGCCAGCCAGGGTCTGCACCCGCAAAGTCGTCTTGGGGCTCAAACCGCGCTCGTGCACAAAACGGGCAAAGCAGCGCGCGCCATTGCCACATTGCTCAACCTCGGCGCCGTCAGCGTTGTGAATCACGTACTCAAAATCAATGCCTGCCACCGTGGAAGGTCGGACGCTGAGAATTTGATCTGCGCCCACCCCAAAGTGCCGGTCCGCCAGCCAGCGGTACTGAGCACGCGACAGGCCAAAGCGCTGTCGGGTCTCATCCAGCACGACAAAGTCATTGCCAGCCCCCTGCATTTTTGTGAATGGGATTCGCATGGGGGAATTATCCGCTTATCCTCCGTCACTTCTAACAGCAACACAGGGCTAACCATGCGAATCCCCGACTGGACTCCAGAACTTAAACCTCAGCCGCAGGCCCTGGTAGACGCCATCCTGGCGCGCCGTGGCGGCACGCTGCTGAACCTGGACAAAGCCCTGCTCTGGAGCGAACCGGTGGCACGTGGCTGGAATGTTTACCTTAAAGCGGTGCGCACAGAGCTGCCGACCAGCCGCAAATTGCGCGAGCTCGGCATCTGCACGGTGGCGCTGCTGACCGGTGCCGAGTACGAATACCACCACCATGCGCCCGATTTTCTGGCTGCTGGCGGCACTCAGTCCGAGCTGGACGCCCTGCAACGCCTGCTGCACGCCGACCAGCACGGCAACGCCCATGAACCGGCGCTGGGCAAACAAGAAACCCTGGTGGTGCGCTACGCGGC
>JBIKZZ010000119.1:0-9162 GCA_044354435.1 Rhodoferax sp.
ACCGCCATCAGTACAGATGCCGTGACCTGTAGCTGCAGCCATAGCGCGGGTTGCATCGGGGAGGTTGTGGCCATACTCAGGAGATTGTCTGACCGGGCTTGAGTCCTGCAGCAGCAGCTACTAGCAAGGCCGGAAATTGGCGAATGGCGTCGTTGTAAAGCTGCACCCGGTGATTAAAGTCGACCCTCGCCACCTGCACCAGCTGACCAATCTGGTTCCAACGGAGCTGAACAGCGGCAAAGACGTCTGGGGTGGTCAGATCATCTGGCAGTACATTCTGCTTATCCCAGCTGCCGGCAAGCTCTTGGTAGGCCTTGGACAGATCGTCCACGGCAGCAGCGGCCAGGGGCGCCGCCCGCGCCAACCGCAGTGCATCAGCGAAGCGTTTGCCAGTATCCATCAGCGCTAATCTCTCCAGATTGAGTGACGATGCCTCGGCGACAGGTCGGGAAAAATTGGCTTCAAGCAGCAGCGGCAGGCCCGCCATGGCTTGTTCCAAAGTGGCGAAGGCCGCGATCGCCTGCGCGCGCAAACGCACCAGCCGGTTGTAGGCCCCGATCGCCCAAAACAATAGCAATGCAGCCAGAGACCAAACCATCAGCGTGCTACTGGCAACCACATTGAGCCCCTAATGCACCACCAAGTTTCAAGCCCATTCCTTAGTTCATAGAAAAACGCCTCAGGCCCATATGAAATGGACCTGAGGCGCTATCTTTACTGAAGCAATCAGCAGGGCCGAAACTTACTCGGCCACGGCACCTTCGTCGGCCTGTGCGAGATCAGTCTCACCAGCCAACTCAGCAGCCTCGGCATCAGAAATAGCGCGTCGCTCAGCGTCATCCATGTTTTCACGCACTTTGCGCGCCTCGTGATAGGCCAGGCCCGTGCCGGCGGGAATCAGACGCCCGACAATCACGTTCTCTTTCAAGCCTCGTAGCTCGTCACGCTTGCCCATGATGGCGGCCTCTGTCAGCACGCGGGTGGTCTCCTGGAAGGATGCCGCGCTGATGAAGCTGTCGGTGGACAAGGACGCCTTGGTGATACCCAGCAACAGATTGGTAAAGGTTGCAGCAATCTTGCCGTCGGCGCGTAGCGCATCGTTGGTGTTGAGCATTTCCGAACGCTCCACCTGCTCACCATTGATGTAGTTGGAGTCGCCCGCGTTCTCTACCACCACACGGCGCAGCATCTGACGAACAATCACTTCGATGTGCTTGTCGTTAATTTTCACGCCCTGCAAGCGGTAGACGTCCTGAACTTCGTCCACGATATAGCGAGCCAGCTCTTCTGAACCAAGCAGACGCAATATATCCTGCGGATCGGCAGGACCGTCCACCACGCTTTCGCCCTTGTTGACCACTTGGCCTTCATGCACCAAGATATTTTTCTCTTTGGGCACGAGCTCTTCCCAGACGGAGCCTTCAGGATCGGTGATCTGCAAGCGAATCTTGCCCTTGGTCTCTTTCCCGAACGACACGGTGCCGGTCATCTCAGCCAGCACACCCTTGTCCTTGGGTGAACGGGCTTCGAACAGCTCGGCCACGCGAGGCAGACCGCCGGTAATGTCACGCGTCTTCTGACCTTCGATTGGAATCCGGGCCAATACCTCGCCGGGCGCCACATCCTGGCCATCCCGCACCTGCACAAGAGCACCCACCGGGAATCCGATGGTCACGGAGTGGTCAGTGCCAGGGATCTTGACTTCGTTACCGGAAGCATCGATCAGCTTAACCTGGGGCCGGATCACCTTGGCAGAGCCGCGGCGTTTCGGGTCAATCACGACCAGCGTCGACAGCCCGGTGACCTCGTCCACCTGGCGGGCGACCGTCAGGCCTTCTTCGACATTTTCGAAATTGGTCTTTCCGGCAAACTCGGTGATGATTGGGCGGGTCAGCGGATCCCAATTGGCCAGAATCGCACCGGCCTTGATGGTTTGATCGGCCTTAACTGTCAGCACGGCGCCATAGGGCACCTTGTGCCGCTCGCGCTCCCGGCCATGTTCGTCGTGAATCACGATTTCGCCAGATCGGGAAATCACCACCAGTTCTTTTTTGCCGTTGGTCACATAGCGCATGGTCGGGTTGAAACCGATATTGCCGTTGGACTTGGCTTCGACGCTGGAGGCTATAGCTGCTCGCGATGCCGCACCGCCGATGTGGAAGGTGCGCATGGTCAGCTGGGTGCCCGGCTCGCCGATCGACTGGGCCGCAATTACCCCCACGGCCTCACCGCCATTGACCAAACCACCGCGACCCAGATCCCGACCGTAGCATTTGGCACAGATGCCAAAACGCGTTTCGCAGGTAAGCGCGGTGCGAACCTTGACTTCGTCAACGCCAGCCAATTCCAGTTCTTCGATCAGGTCCTCGTCCAGCATTGTCCCTGCCACCGCCATGACCGCGCGGTTTTCAGGGTGCAGGATGTCATCAGCGGCCGTGCGGCCCAAGATGCGGTCACGCAAAGACTCAATGACTTCACCACCCTCGACAATGGCGCGCATCAGCGAACCGTCGTGGGTGCCGCAGTCCTGCTCAGTCACCACCAGATCCTGGGTCACATCGACCAGTCGGCGGGTCAGGTAGCCTGAGTTCGCGGTCTTCAGAGCCGTATCAGCCAAGCCCTTTCGCGCACCGTGGGTAGAGATGAAGTACTCCAGCACGTTCAGGCCTTCGCGGAAATTGGCGGTGATGGGCGTCTCGATGATCGAGCCATCGGGCTTGGCCATCAGACCACGCATACCGGCCACCTGACGAATTTGTGCCGCAGAGCCTCGAGCACCGGAGTCAGCCATCATGTAGATGGAGTTGAAAGATTCCTGTGGCACCAAATTGCCATGGCGATCAGTCACCATCTCCTTAGACAACTTGGCCATCATCACCTTGGACACCTCGTCACCCGATTTGCCCCAGATGTCGACGACCTTGTTGTAACGCTCACCAGCCGTCACCAGACCGGACACATATTGCTGCTCGATCTCTTTAACCTCTTTTTGGGCACGAAGGATGATCTCAGGCTTTTCTGGCGGCACCAGCATGTCGTCAATACAGATGGAAATACCAGCCTTGGTGGCCAGCCGGAAGCCAGCTTGCAGCAGCTTGTCGGCAAACACGACTGTCTCCTTCAAACCGCACTTGCGAAAGGACACATTGATAAGCTTGGAGATCTCCTTCTTTTTCAGCGCCTTGTTGATATTGGCGAAGGGCAGACCTTTGGGCAAAATTTCTGACAACAAGGCACGGCCGGCCGTGGTTTCCCAGAGCTTGGTAGAACCATCGAACTCGCCAGTCTCTTTGTTCTTGCTATACTCGGTTAGGCGGACGTTGATCCGGGAGTTGAGCTCAATCTCACCAGCGTCGAAGGCGCGTTGCACTTCACCGGTATCAGAAAAAATCAGGCCCTCGCCCTTGCCGTTGATGCGGTCGCGGGTGGTGTAGTAAAGGCCCAGCACTACGTCCTGCGATGGCACGATGGATGGCTCGCCATTGGACGGAAACAGCACGTTGTTGGACGCCAGCATCAAGGTGCGGCATTCCATCTGCGCCTCAACCGACAGCGGCACGTGAACGGCCATCTGGTCACCGTCAAAGTCGGCATTGAAGGCCGCGCAAACCAAGGGGTGCAACTGAATCGCTTTGCCCTCGATCAGGATAGGCTCAAACGCTTGAATGCCCAAGCGGTGCAGGGTAGGCGCCCGGTTCAGCATGACGGGATGCTCTTTGATCACTTCTTCCAGAATGTCCCACACCACTGGCGTACCGGATTCGACTTCTTTCTTGGCGGCTTTGATGGTGGTGGCAATGCCCATCGCCTCAAGCCGAGCAAAGATGAAGGGTTTGAAAAGCTCCAACGCCATCAGCTTGGGCAAACCACACTGATGCAGTTTGAGTGTGGGGCCCACCACAATGACCGAGCGACCCGAGTAGTCGACGCGTTTACCCAGCAAGTTCTGGCGGAAACGTCCGCTCTTGCCTTTGATCATGTCAGCCAGCGACTTGAGCGCACGCTTGTTGGCGCCCGTCATGGCCTTGCCACGGCGTCCGTTGTCCAACAAGGAGTCAACTGCTTCCTGAAGCATTCGTTTTTCATTGCGGGCAATGATCTCAGGCGCTTTCAGCTCGAGCAAACGGCGCAGCCGGCTGTTGCGGTTGATCACGCGGCGGTACAGGTCATTCAGATCGGAGGTGGCGAACCGGCCGCCGTCCAACGGGACCAGCGGACGCAGGTCGGGCGGCAGCACAGGCAGCACGTCCAACACCATCCACTCAGGTTTGATGCCAGACTTTTTGAATGCTTCCAGCAGCTTGAGGCGCTTGGTGTTTTTCTTGATCTTGAGCTCGGAGCCGCTCGGGTCATTCCGGAGTTTCTCGATCGAGCCGTCAATATCGATACCCTGCAACAGGTCCTTGATGCCCTCTGCACCCATCTTGGCCTGGAACTCGTCGCCGTACTCCTTGAACTTGGCGTCAAAATCGTCTTCTGACATGATGCTGTATTTTTTCAGCGGTGTCATACCGGGATCGGTCACCACGTAGGCTTCAAAGTACAGCACCCGCTCGATATCGCGCAAGGTCATGTCTAGCACGAGGCCAAGGCGGCTGGGCAGCGATTTCAGGAACCAGATGTGGGCGCAGGGTGCCGCAAGGTCAATGTGGCCCATACGCTCCCGACGCACCTTGGTCTGCGTGACTTCAACACCGCATTTTTCGCAAATGACACCACGGTGCTTGAGGCGCTTGTACTTGCCGCACAGACACTCATAGTCCTTGATTGGGCCAAATATCTTGGCGCAAAACAGACCATCGCGTTCGGGTTTGAAGGTACGGTAGTTGATGGTCTCCGGTTTCTTAACTTCGCCAAACGACCAAGAACGGATCTTCTCGGGAGAAGCCATGCCGATCTTGATGGCATCGAAATGCTCGTCGGGGGTGAACTGCTTGAACAGGTCGAGTAATGATTTCATGACGCTATTTCCTTGTTAATCAGTTGAGTCCAGAGCTCAGGACCGTTCCAGCTCAATGTCAATACCGAGGGAGCGAATTTCCTTGACCAGCACATTGAACGACTCCGGCATACCGGCTTCGATCGAGTGCTCACCCTTGACGATGCTTTCATAGACCTTGGTTCGGCCTTGCACGTCATCTGATTTGACCGTCAGCATTTCCTGCAAGGTGTAACCGGCGCCGTAGGCTTCGAGCGCCCAGACCTCCATCTCACCGAAACGCTGACCACCAAACTGCGCCTTGCCGCCCAGCGGCTGCTGCGTCACCAAACTGTACGGCCCCGTGGAGCGGGCATGCATTTTGTCGTCCACCAAGTGGTGAAGTTTGAGCACATGCATGTAACCGATCGTGGTCGGACGCTCAAACGCGTCACCACTACGGCCGTCGAACAAGTTGGCCTGGGTCCGCGCTGCCGTCAAGCCCTTGGCCTTGACGATCTCATCTGGATAGGCAAGCTTCAACATGCCGCGGATTTCTTCTTCAGAGGCACCGTCAAACACCGGCGTGGCAAATGTGGCGCCGGCGCTCAGGTTGCCCGCCATCTCCAGCACCTCGTCGTCGCTCAATTGGGTGACGTCTTCTTTGCGGCCAGAACCGTTGTAAAGCGACACCAAGAATTTGCGTAACTCTGCAATCTTGGCTTGCTCTTGCAACATGTCGCCAATGCGCTGCCCAATGCCCTTGGCAGCCCAACCCAGGTGGACCTCGAGCACCTGCCCGACGTTCATCCGTGACGGCACGCCCAGCGGGTTGAGTACGATGTCGCAAGGCGTGCCGTCGGCCATGTAAGGCATGTCTTCGACCGGGACAATCTTGGACACCACGCCCTTGTTGCCGTGCCGGCCCGCCATCTTGTCACCCGGTTGCAGTCGGCGCTTGACGGCAAGATAGACCTTGACCATCTTGAGCACACCGGCAGGCAACTCGTCACCCTGGGTCAGCTTCTTGCGCTTTTCCTCAAACGACAGGTCAAAGCTGTGGCGCGTTTGCTCCATCGAGTTCTTGATGCTCTCCAGTTGGGCTGCCACTTCGTCCTCGGCCGGGCGAATATCAAACCAATGAAATTTATCCACCGAGCTGAGGTAGGCCTTGTCGATCTTGGTGCCTTTGGCCAGCTTTTGAGGACCCCCATTGGCAGCTCTGCCAACCAGCAGCTTTTCGATCCGGTCGAACGCGTCAGCTTCCACAATGCGCAGCTGATCATTCAGGTCCAGCCGGAAGCGCTTGAGTTCATCGTCAATGATCTGCTGCGCACGGCGGTCCCGCACAATGCCTTCCCGCGTGAATACCTGCACGTCAATGACCGTGCCCTGTGAACCCTGGTCAACGCGCAGCGAGGTGTCTTTGACATCGCTGGCTTTCTCACCAAAGATGGCCCGCAACAGCTTTTCTTCTGGTGTCAGGGTAGTTTCACCTTTGGGTGTGACCTTGCCGACCAGCGTATCGCCGGGTTGCACTTCAGCACCGACATAAATGATGCCGGATTCGTCCAGCCGGTTGAGCTGCAGTTCACTCAGGTTAGGGATGTCCCGCGTGATCTCTTCAGAACCGAGCTTGGTGTCGCGCGCCATCACCACCAGTTCCTCGATGTGGATGGAGGTGTAACGGTCTTCGGCGACAACGCGCTCACTGATCAGGATCGAATCTTCAAAGTTATAACCATTCCAGGGCATGAACGCGACCAGCATGTTCTGGCCCAGTGCCAGTTCACCCAGATCGGTCGAGGCGCCATCAGCGATAACGTCACCTTTGGACAGACGATCGCCTTTTTTGACAATCGGCCGTTGATGAATATTGGTGTTCTGGTTGGAACGCTGGTACTTGATCAGGTTGTAGATGTCAACGCCCACTTCACCCGCCTGTGCTTCGGCGTCATTGACCCGAATCACAACCCGGGTGGCATCGACATAGTCCACCAAACCGCCACGGGTGGCGGTCACCACAGTGCCGGAGTCCACCGCCGATACACGCTCGATGCCAGTTCCGACAAAAGCTTTCTCCGGACGCAGAATAGGTACAGCCTGGCGCTGCATGTTGGCACCCATCAAAGCGCGATTGGCGTCGTCGTGCTCCAGGAAGGGCACCAGAGAAGCGGCAACCGAAACAATCTGGGCCGGCGAGACGTCCATGTACTGAACACGCTCTGCGCCCACCAGAATCGACTCGCCAGCTTCCCGCGCGGAGATCAACTCGCCGCTGAGCTTGCCCGCCTTGTCCAGTGCAGCATTGGCCTGGGCGATCACATACTTACCCTCTTCGATCGCGGACAGGTAATCGATGTCCATCGTGACCATGCTGTCGACGACCCTCCTGTAGGGCGTTTCAATAAAGCCGTACTCGTTGAGCCGCGCATACAAGGCCAAAGAGTTGATCAGACCGATGTTCGGGCCTTCGGGCGTTTCAATGGGGCAGACACGACCGTAATGGGTCACGTGCACGTCACGGACTTCAAAGCCAGCTCGTTCGCGCGTCAAACCGCCCGGGCCAAGGGCCGAGACACGGCGCTTGTGCGTGATCTCGGACAAGGGATTGGTCTGGTCCATGAACTGCGACAGCTGCGAAGCACCGAAGAACTCTTTCAAGGCCGCCGAAATCGGCTTGCTGTTGATGAGGTCGTGGGGCATGAGGGGCTCTTGCTCGGCTTGGCCAAGCCGTTCTTTCACAGCCTTTTCAATACGGGCAAGCCCGGTGCGGTACTGGTTTTCGGCCAATTCGCCGACGCAACGCACGCGGCGGTTACCGAGGTGATCAATGTCATCGACGTCGCCACGGCCATTGCGCAGATCCACCAGGATCTTCACAACCGCGAGGATATCTTCATTGGTCAACACCATGGGACCGGTAGACTCGGCCCGGCCCATCTTGGCGTTGAACTTCATTCGTCCGACGCGAGACAGGTCATAGGTGTCGGGGTTGTAGAACAAACGCTGGAAGAGCGCTTGTACCGCGTCTTCGGTGGGCGGCTCGCCAGGACGCATCATGCGATAGATGGCAACCCGGGCAGCAAACTCGTCGACCGTTTCATCGCTGCGCAGGGTTTGCGAAATGTAAGCGCCCTGATCTAGCTCGTTGGTGTAAATGCAGGGCAGGTCCTGCACGCCGGCCGCACGAAGCTTTTTCAACAATGCCTCGGTCAGTTCCTCGTTAGCCTTGGCAATGATTTCACCGGTGTCGGCCTCGACGATGTTGCGGGCCACGACCCGCGCCACCAGGAAGTCTTCCGGCACGCTGATGTGGGTAGTTCCAGATTGCTCCAGCTCACGCGTGTGACGGGCCGTGACACGTTTGTCTTTGGCAACGACGACCTTACCGGCCTTGTCAGTGATGTCAAAACGGGCCACCTCGCCGCGCAGGCGCTCAGCCACAAACTCCATCTGGGCGCCACTGTCCATCAGTCGGAAATTGTCGTTAACAAAGAAATTCGCCAGAATCGACTCGTGGTTCAGGCCAATGGCCTTCAGCAGGATGGTCACCGGCATCTTGCGCCGACGATCTACCCGGAAATACAAGATGTCCTTGGGGTCGAATTCGAAATCCAGCCAGGAGCCGCGGTAGGGGATGATGCGTGCCGAGAACAGCAATTTGCCTGAGCTGTGGGTCTTTCCCTTGTCGTGCTCAAAGAAGACGCCCGGTGAGCGGTGCAACTGTGACACGATGACACGCTCGGTGCCGTTGATGATGAAAGAGCCCTTGCCCGTCATCAGGGGCACTTCACCCATGTAGACTTCTTGCTCTTTGACCTCTTTAACCACCTTGTTCTGAGTGGTTGAGGATTCACGGTCATAGATGATCAACTGCACCTTGGCACGAACCGCCGAGGCGTAGGTCAGACCACGGGTCTGGCACTCGCGCACGTCAAAGGCAGGCTTTGCTAGGTTGTAGTCCAGGTATTTCATCTCCACAAAACCATTGTGCGAAACGATGGGAAACGCGGCCTGAAATGCAGCCTGAAGCCCTTCCAAGGTCCGCTTTTTAGGCGCCACATCGGCTTGAAGGAACGCGGTGTAGGCGTCCTTCTGCATTTGCAGGAGGTAAGGGATTTCCAGCACGCTGTCGCGACTGCCAAAATTTTTGCGAATGCGCTTGCGTTCGGTGTATGTGTAAGCCATGAGATCTCCGGGCAAAGACTAAAGAATCCTGGGGGTCCTAGGCGACTGTCGCA
>JBIKZZ010000449.1:0-2555 GCA_044354435.1 Rhodoferax sp.
TGCGCCACTGCATGGCTGGCCGGCAGCTGGTCCTGGCCAAACAGTTTGCGGCGCAGCGTGCCGGGAGCGTAGGCGGTCTTAAAAGCGCCGCGCTGCTGCAAGACAGGCACCACCAGTGCAATAAAGTCGTCAAAGCACTCGGGCACCACCGTGCGTGACAAGTTGAAGCCATCCACATCGGCCTGCTCGCTCCAGGCGATCAGCGTGTCGGCGATGGATTCGGCCGAGCCCACCCAGGGCGTCTGGCGGCTGCCCAGCACCATTTGTTCCAGCAACTTACGCCGGGTCCACTGCGGACCGGCGCTGCGCGTCATGGCCTCTACGTTGGAGACAATCGCATTACTCTTGTCGGTGACGATGGGTTCGTCCATGTCATAGCGGGCAAAGTCGATGCCCATGGAGGCGGCGGCGTGGACCAGCGCAGCCTCAGAACTGGCGTAGCGCTGGTACTCGGCGAACTTTTCCTTCGCCTCGGCGTCGTTGCGACCGGTGATGACGGTGGCACCCAGAAATACCTTGATGTCGCTGCCGGCCCGCCCGTGCTGCACCGCCTGAGCGCGGATGCCCTGCACAATTTTTTGCACGCCGGGCAGGCTTTGACCGTTCAAAAATACACATTCAGCATGGGTGGCCGCAAAACGCGAACCGCGTGCCGATGAGCCGGCCTGGTACAGCACCGGCGTGCGCTGGGGCGAGGGCTCGCCCAGGTGCATCGCGTCCACCTGGTACTGCTTGCCATGGTGGTGCACCAGGCGCACCCGGGCCGGGTCGGCGTAGACACCGCTGGCGCGGTCGCCCCTCACAGCGTCGTCGGCCCAACTGCCTTCCCATAACTGGTAAACCAGTGCCATGTACTCGTCGGCCAGGTCATAACGGTCATCGTGCGCGGTCTGGCCGCTCAGGCCAACCGCACGGGCCGCGCTGTCCAGGTAGCCGGTGACAATGTTCCAGCCGATGCGGCCCTGGGTCAGGTGGTCCAGCGTGGTCATGCGGCGCGCAAACTGGTAGGGGGTTTCGTAGGTCAGGTTGGCAGTGACGCCAAAGCCCAGGTGCTGGGTGACCGCCGCCATGGCCGGCACCAGCAGCATCGGGTCGCCCACCGGCACCTGCACGGCGCCACGCACCGCAGCATCGGCGCTGCCGCCCAGCACGTCGTACACGCCCAGCACATCGGCCAGAAAAATACCATCAAACAGACCAGCCTCCAGGCGCCGTGCGTAGTCGGTCCAGTAGTGGATGTCGGTGTAGCGCGCCGACTGGTCGCGCGGGTGGGTCCACAGCCCCTGCTGGATGTGGCCGACGCAATTCATGTCGAAGGCGTTGAGGTGGATCTGCTTAGGCATAGGGTCAGGGTTTGCGGGTGGCTTTGAACTCGGCGCAATAGTCGCGCAAAGGGATGGGCCCGGTGGGCCAGACCAAATCGAAGTTTGCTATGGTTTCAATAGCTGCATCGCCTTGACTGGCTTGGAGTAACACCGTTTTTGCCTTAAAAGTGGATGGCAGGTGCTGCGGCACGCCCAGCGCCGGCGCCACATGGCCGTGACCGGCCAGCAGCACCACGGTGCGGCCGGCTTGGGCGGCTTCGGTGATGGTTTGGGCCATCGCCTGGTCGCGGGCAATCTGCATGCGGGTCATAGGTGCGATCTGGCTTTCGGGCAGCATGTCGCAGTGGCCGGTGCGAATGCGTTGCTGCTGCTCTGCCAGCGCGGCACTGGGCAGGCGTTGGTCCAGGCTGCTGTCGCCCATGGTCGCGCGCAGTGCGCTCATGGGCAGGTTGGCGCCCAGCACCGGCACGCCGGCACGTACCGCGCTCACCACGGCAGGGCCATAGCTGCCCCAGGGCCAGGCGCGTTCGTCCCAACGCAGGGCGGTCTGGATGTCGGCCTCAGTGGCCTGAACGGGTAGGCCCCGTGTGCTGCCGCCCTGGTTGGCCATTTCCAGCACCAGAGCCGCCAGTTGGCCCTGCGCTGCCAGGGCCAGTACCACTTGCTGCTGGATGCGTTGGTGCGCTGGCGCGTCGTGTTGCTCACCCAGCAGCAGCGCATCAGCAGGCAGCAGGTGGCGCAACTGCGTCAGCTTTGGGTCGGGCGCTGGGTCGTTCGGTGGGGGAGGGGGCAGGTTGCTGCAGGCTGACAGTGCGAGCAGTACCGAATAAAGGCTGGCTTGGGCAATGCGCCAGCAAAGCGACATGGCGCAGATCCCGATCAGTGCACCACGACCGGGTTTTGCGCCAGTTCGGCGTACTGTTCCAGGGTGTCTTCCACTTCTTCCTGGGTCGGGGTATTGAGCTGCCAGGCCACGATGTGCTGTTGGAACAGCTCGGCCCAGGAGCCGTCGAGGTACACCTCTTTGCCGGCTCGTTTGTCCACAATTTCAAAGCCGTGGCGCGCCAAGGTGGGCACCACCACGCTCTGGGACGCGCTGTCGCGGCTGGCGCCGGAGGGGCTTTCGGTGGGCACCGCGTTGGCCAGCATGTGCGTTACTGAGTAGGTTTCAGAGTCGTAAAGCATGTGCATGGTTCATTATCCATCAATCGGTTTGGTTGCGCTCCGACG
>JBIKZZ010000013.1:0-27636 GCA_044354435.1 Rhodoferax sp.
TGGTGCGCCGTCCTGCGATTGGGACAGCACGGCAAAAGGTGAGGTGAATTGAGTGGACGCCGCGTAGTCGACGTTGATGGTCAATGCGCCCTTACCGCCTGCAAGGTAGACAGTTTCAAGTTGTGTGCCTTTCAAAGGAGAGTACAGCTTGCCCGCCGTGTTGAAGGTCAGCTCGCCTTTGTCCAGGAAAATCGGCGACCAAGCGGGCAGCGTGGTGAAGCCATCGCCGTTGGTGGTCTCTTTGCCGTCCTTGTCAATGTACTTGGCGGCCAGGGCGCCGCCCACCATGTCTTTGTGCTGCGACGGTTTGATCCAGGTGGATGTGGTGCCACGGCCAGCCTCCACTTGGTCCAGCCCCCAGGCGTTGCTGCCCGATACCTTGATGAACGAGTCAGAGCCTGTTGTGCCCGATGTGAATTTGAAGACATTTTGCGTGTAGTCGTAGCTGACCTTGACACCATTGACCGTGGTGGGCGAGTCGCCATCGGCGCTGGCCAGGGCGTTGATGCCTTTTTCCAGTTCACGGGTGAAAGACGCCAGTGAGTAAGTGGCGCTGGTGGGAATGACCACGTCGCCCTTGATGCCGTCGACGGTGATCACAAACTTGTTGTTGGTGGCGTCGACTGCAAAGTTATTGGCCACGTTGACAGTGGGCGTCTTGCCAACAGCGACAGCCGGGCTTGATTTGATACCGCGCAGGGCGGTGGTGGACTTCGTTACCGCAGAGCCTGCTGTTGGCAGACCCAGCAGTGACAGGCCGGATGCGCTGACCTGGTCGATGCTGATCGCGGAGCCATCGCCGGTGGTGCCCGAGCTGACGGAGAAGGACTTGCTGACGGCATCAAAATTGACCTTGATGCCGTAGCGCTGATCGGTCACCGATCGGATCGGGTTCTTGTTGTTGGCCAGCATTTTGACGTTGGACAGGCCATTGGCGTCGAGTGTGACCGCCGAGGTGCCCAGGCCCAAAATGGCGTTGGGCCTGACCGTTGTCGTGGTGGTTCCGCCCACCGTGGTGCTTACTGAGCCACCGCTGAGGGTCATGGTGTTAGCGCCAGCGTTGGTACTGTCGGTAAATTTGAAGCTCTGCGTGTTGTAGTCGTAGGTGACGGTCATGGGCGACTTGGCCAGGCCTGCGCTGAGTACGCTGCCGGCGGTGAACGATGCCCCTGCGCTGGTGGCAGCGGTCACTGGTGTGGGCCGTATGCCCGAACTGGTGACCAAGCCGGCGTTGATGCTATTCAGGACGACGCTGTCTGCAGCAGTGTTGCCGCCGGTCAGCGTTGGCTTGATCGAGGCCCGGGTCGCTGCGGTTTGGTCGTAGACCAAAATCAATTGGCTGCTGTTGCTGGGGTCAATTTGGATATCGGTAATACCAGCTGCTTTCGCCGCTGCGCCCGCAAGAACGTCAGCTTTCTTGGCAATAATGGCCGAACAAGTCTGAGCCGCCGAGTTGCCGGTGGCGCCGGTCGCTGGCGCGGCAGCGACGGTGACGCCCATGAATACGCTGGCGGCTGTGGCCGTTCCGGCGATGGCAACAGTTTGTTTGGGGAACTGATGGTAGGTCAGAACCACAAAGGTCTTGTCGTAACCCAGTTCGATATTGGCCAGGCCTTGGTTGGCTGCAATGAACGCTGCCTTACCTGCGGTTGTGTTCCAGTCATCTACGATTTTTGTCGCGGTCGCTGAAGGAAGATCGCCTGTGGCAGAACCTGTGATGGCCCTGCCCAAAAAGGTGACAGCACCGGTTGCCGTACCAGTGATGGTGACCGACTCTCTGGCCATACCACCCAGCACTGAGTTGTCGATTTGAGTCTGGATGATGCTGGTGAGTTCGGACGTGGGGACATTGCTCTTATCCGCATAACCCGACAGGGTGATGGGGACGGTGATCGGCGCGCCGTTTTGTACCCGCGAGTTGGTGATGGAAAACATCTCGTCGGGGTTTGTACCGGCGGCGGTTGACGTGAAATTAAAGGTGGTCTCGTCACCAAATTTTCGGTTCAGGTATTTGGTCGCTTCTGCTGCGAGTGTTGAACCGGTAAGGATGGTGGAGGAATTTTTCAAGTAGCTGAGGTCGACCGTGACGGGCTCTGTCGAACCATCGACATTGACCCTGAAGAGATTACTCAGATCGATCGGCGTTGGCAAAGTGGCAAGACCGGCAAAGGTATTGGTGCCGCCGGTCAGGTCAACGGTTGATGCTTGACCCGTGATGGCCGCAGGCGCCGAGGTGCGCTTGTCGGTCAGTTCGTCCAATGAGATCAGTTGGGTCTTGGCTGTGGTGAGCTCGTCTTTGACCTCGTTGTACGACTTGATCTGGCCGTACTGGTTGACATATTGCAATTCGCCATTGGCATCGGTGGACTGGGCAATGGCCGCCTGGACCTGGTCTTCGCCCACATAGACATAGGTTTGCCACTTGTTGAAGGGGCTGTTCTGGTTGGCGTTCTGGGTTTTGACGTAGTAAATGGTGGCCAGGTAGCCGTTACCGCCGTTGTCGTACACGGTAAAGGCGGTCGATTTATTGAACGAGGCCGGATTTCCGCGGCTGAAGGGCTCTGTTATCACCGCAGCGTCAGCCGGGAAGTTCAGGCCCAGCGACACCTTGGACGTCTGTTTGGCCTCGCCGGAGGTTTTTTGGGGAATGGTCAACACCACCCGGTCATTGACGTTGGCGCTGCCGGTTGAGTCCACCGTCGCGGCCATGAGTCGCTGCCCCGCCGAGTTGACCACGTTGAACTGCTCGTTCAGTGAAAACGAGCCGTTGCGGGTATAGGATTCGGTGAGGCCGTCAGCCGACCGCAGCGGAAAAAAGCCGTCGCCGGTGATGGCCAAGTCCAGCGCATTGGAAGAGAACGAAATATTACCCTGGCTGAACTCCTGGCTGACCTGCTTGAGTGACACACCCTGGCCCACCGTACTGGATGCTTTTTGCAGGGGAGAGGTGGCGAAAATGTCGCCGAAGTCTGCCCTTGAGCGCTTGAAACCGGTGGTGCCGACGTTGGATATGTTGTTGGCTGTGACGCCCAGCATGGCAGTGGCTGCGTTCAGGCCAGTTAGAGAGGTGTAAAAAGACATGGTTTATTCTCCTGTGAAGCAAATGGTTGTGGTGTGATCAGGCTGATGCTTGGTCAAAGGTGGGCTTAGCCGTCAATCCGCTTGACGTCTGTCAATTTGATGGTCTTGCCGCCCTGGATTTGCAGCAGCATGGATTTGTCGGGCTGTTGGCTGATGCCCACCACAGTGGCCGATGTGCTCACTGGGGGGGTCGTGGTTTTGCCTTGGCTGACAGCAGTGACGGCATAGCGGTAGCTGCCGTCAGGCAGGGTGTTGCCGCTTTCGTCTTTGCCATCCCAGGCAAAGACGAGGTCTCCGGCGGTCTGGCTGCCAGACAAACTCGTGCGGACCAAGACACCTTTGGCATCAAAGACTTCTAACTTGATGCCCTCGGCCCCAGTGGGCAGGTTAACCACACCCTGTACCGGCTGACCGTCAATGAGTTGGATAGGCCCGTCGGGTACTGAAATTTTCTTGCCGATCAGGCTTGCGCTGGCAGTGATCTGGTTACCCGACATGCTGTCCACAAATGTGGTCAAGGTCGAAGACATGTTGGTGGTGGCCTCCAACTGCGAGAACTGGGCCAATTGCGCCACAAAAGCCTCGTTCTTGACGGGGTCCAGTGGATCCTGGTTTTTCAGCTGTGTCGTGAACAGGGTGAGAAAATCTTTTTGTCCCATGACCGGCGGGCCCTTGCCGGCTGCGGCCGCCGCTGCCGCTGCCGTGCCGGCGGTGGTCTTGATGCTGGTTGGAACCGCAGAGGCCCAGGCGCCATCAGACTGGGTGTTGGATGGCAGGAGGTTGAGATTGGCCATGATGTTTTTCCAGTGCTTGGCTCAGCTCTTGATGATGTCGAGGGTGCGCGCCATCAATTGGCGTGCGGTGTTGATCACTTCAACGTTGTTTTGGTAGGAGCGGGAAGCCGCCATCATTTCAACCATCTCGGTCATTTCATTGACGTTGGAGAGGTAGACGTAGCCGTCTTTGTCGGCCGCCGGGTTGCCGGGGTCAGACATGCGGGCGACTGGCTTGGGGTCATCGGAGATCCGGCTAATCTTTACCCCGCCTGAAAGGCCTTCGTTGGCAGCACCTGCATGCTGCGCCAAGATGGTCTTGAACTCGGTTCGCTTGGCGCGAAAGGCGTCTTTGTCAGAGCCTGCGACTGTCCCCGCGTTGGACAGGTTCGATGCGGAGGCGTTCATGCGGGCGGTCTGTGCATTGAGCGCAGAGCCAGCGATGCCAAACATGTGTTCGAGTGCCATGGCTTAATCTCCCCGGACCGCTTTGCGGATGCCGCTGATGCGGCTTTCCAGAATGCTCAAAGTGGTTTGGTATTCGACGGCGTACTGGCCAAATTTGGCTTGTTCTACCGGCAGTTCGACCGTGTTGCCGTCAAAGGCGACGTTAAACGGAACGCGGAATTTCAAACCACCACCGGCGTCGGTTTCCGCCATTTCGATGTGGTTGGCATGTGAGGTCTTCATGGCGAAGTCTTGGGTGTCTTTGAGCAATGCCTTGAAGTCAAGGTCCTGTGCCTTGTAGTTGGGGGTGTCAGCATTGGCGATGTTGCGCGAGAGCACTTCCATGCGCTGATTGCGCATCCCAAGTGCTTTTTCGTGCATGCCAATGGCCTTATCAATCATGTTCATGGCTCACCCCACTGAATTAAAGTTAGCGGCAGTGCTGCCGATGTCTTGGTTGTCAATTGCGGTCGTCATCCGGTATGACAGCAATTTACATACCAGCTTGGCCCACTGCCGCCGCTGGCGCTCTTTACCGCCAAAATGGCATCGCCTGGCTGTGGCAACGGGGAATGGTGGTGTGGCAAAGCGGCAAATACTTGCCGCTTTGAGCTGGCGTGTCAGCTTTCCAGTTGTTCGCATATCAATGCTGCTCATTGGCCGCCACCTGGTTGGTTCTGATTGACGGCCCACGCATGGCCGTTGGCATCAACTGACCCAGACGGGCCGCCGCATTCTGCAGCAGACCCTGGCGTATCGATTGGCGCGTGATGGGGGCATCGGTATCGCTGCCGGTGTGCAGCACGCGGGCCTGTTTGCCACCGATGTCCAGGGCCGCAGTGACTTGGCGCTCACTGCGTGAGGCCGGGTTGAGCACAGACAGGTAGAGGTCTTCCAGGCCAGCCGGGCCCTGGTTCCTGAGGCCAACGTCGCCAAAGTACTTGTCCACCAGACTCAGTTGTTTGTGGACACTGAGATCAAGGATGGCCTTGGGGTTGTCGGCATAGCCGGCAGAGGCCGCGCCGCGGGCCGGACCATCGCAAAACTGGATGATGCCGTGGCACCGCTGGTTGCTGGCTCGGGGGTTCATGCCATCGCTTTCCATGAGTGTCATGCGGGCAAAGTCATCAGGTGCAAAGCGATGCTCTTTCGCCATTTGCAAAATCTTGTCGTAGACAGGCACCTTGTCGACGGCCGGTATAAAGCCCTTGGCGACAGCACGTTCGAGTGTTTTTTCCAGGACAGGGTGGTTAGCCGGGCTGGATGTTTGGGGGGTTATAGCGGCCAGTGGCGCCGCAGTCTGCCTGCGGGAGGCCAGTGTTGCGGCGGCGGACAGGTCCGTCTGGGTCTTCGCGGTCGTAACAGGCACCGACGTGCGCGCCGTGTTGTTATTCAGAGCCTCTAATTCATGGTTGAGGGAGGCCAGGTCGATGCGTTGTCCAATATGAATCAGATCTGCGTTAGTGATTTTGTTGGCATTGGCCAACTGCTGTGCTAGCCGGTGCTCGTCAGGGCCGCTGAGCTTGAGGCCTCTGGCCTCGGCCTGGGTGCGCACGATGCTTGTCAGTGTGTTGCCACTGCCCACTGTCAGCTGGGCAGCAGGTGCTGGCCTGGCCTGCTGCATGGCTTGGGCAAAATGCGTTGATGGCGGTCGTGCTGATGCCCGATCGCGGGGGAGCCCTGCTACAGCGGGGGCGGCCGGTTGCGTTCTGATGTGAGTGAGGTCTCTGGTCACCTTGTTGCTCCAATGGTCAATAGCCGGTCGGTCGTCAATTCGTTTGGCGTGCTCGGATCGCTGCGCTGGTGGCATTGTTCTTGCCTGCTCCTGCTTCGTGCTAAATCAAACTGTCATTTTTCCAACACCACCGGGCTGGTTACAGCAATTGCTGTGCCATGTCCTTTTGTCCCTTGCCTTGGGGCTCAGTTGGCCTGTGCTGGCGCAATCAGGATCCAACTCAGCGCGTTTGTTGGCCGAGGTCGGTGCTTGGGTCCAGCAAACGCAGGGGCTGACGTCTACAGAATTCAAATTCGCACCCATGGACAGCCGTATACAGACGCAAACCTGTGACCAGGCGCTGGTGATGGACCTGCCCTTCGCGTCGCGTGAAACGGTGCGGGTGCGCTGCCTGGGGTTGCCGTCATGGCAGTTGTACGTGCGTTTGGTGGTGGATCCTGCCGCCAAGGTGCTGCCGCGCAAGCCAGCGAGCGAGGCCGCTGGTGTCGCACAAGGGCCGGCATCAGTACCTTCGGCGGTGAAGGACCCCGCGCCTGCTGCTGCGATGCGGCGGGTGGTCGTGGCGCGTCAATTGCTGCGCGCCGGGAGCCTGGTGACGGCCGATATGTTGGTTGAAGTGGATCAACCTGCGACTGGCCTTGACAGCCAAGTCTTGCGCACGATCAAGGAAGCCGAAAATGGCGAGGCTGTGCGGGAGATCGCTGCAGGCGTGGCCTTGCGCAGCTATGACTTGCGGCGTGCCATACTGGTTAAAACGGGTAAGATTGTGCAGCTGACCATCACCCAAGCGGGTGGCTTTTCAATCTCGGCGCGGGTCGAGGCCTTGCAAGACGGCAGATTGGGAGATCAGGTGCGCTTAAAAAACCTCGAATCGGGCCGATTGGTGACGGGGGTGGTGACCGGTCCGAATGCAGCAAGCGGCCTCTAAAAAATATTTTTCGCAAAAATGCTCAAGTTATTTCTGATGGCGCCGACTCATGTAAGGATATACCTTAACGGCCCCGAAGTTTACAAAGCGAGCACACAATGAGCGACGCAATCCCGATTCAACCCCGTCCGGTTCAGGCTGATACCTTGTACCGGAAGTCAGTCGATAAGCCTGACAAAACGGCTGACGTGGCAGCCGCACCAGCACCGCAGGTCTCGGTTCAGCCTAGTCGTCCGCCGCTTGCACAGGACGCTGCTGCCAATGTGGTGGGCTCTGAAGAATTGAAGGCCCGAATCAAGCAGGAGCCCGAATTTGACCGGGCCAAAGTGGATGCTATCCGCGAAGCCATCAAGCATGGGCAGTATCCGCTCGACCCTCGCCGCATTGCTGAGAGCTTCATGGCAATCGAACAGATGATCAGTGATTGACATAGGTAACGTCTTGAATCAAGCCCTGAATCAAGCCAAGGAATTCGCCACGCAGCTGGCGCATATCTTGGAACTGGAGTTTCAAGCGCTGCGTGACCAGGCGCTGGACCAGTTCGAGCAATTGCAGCTCGTAAAAAACGAACTCTTGCATGAAATCACCTTACTGGCGCCAGGTGCTGAAGAACTGCAAACGCTGCCGGAGTGGCAGGATTTCCGGGAAACGATGCTGATCTGTCGCGATTTTCACCGGCGAAATGCGCTCCTCATGAATCGCAAGCTGGACGCGATCAGGGGTACCCTTGACAGTCTGCGGCTGAATGACACAGCAAGCCCTGTGGAAGTGTATGACCGCCTCGGCCTCATTTCGCGTTTTTCACGGCACAACGCCTACAGCGACGCTTGATCAGGCTCGTTGGTGAGCCCCGTCGCCTTCTCGTCCCCGGGGCGCATGTCCTTGAGCCAGTAGACCCATGACAGCACGACCGAGACGACCGTATAGAGCTCGGGCGGAATCTCCTCATCCACATTGAGCCTGCACAGCAGCGCCAGCAGTTCCGGATCCTGGGTGATGTACACACCGTTTCGACGTGCCTGTGCCATCATCTCTAGTGCCAGTTCGCCTTCGCCTTTGGCCGTCACCACCGGAGCGGTGTTGAGGCCGTATTCAAGGGCGACGGCTTGCGGCGTGCGAGTCATACCAGGATATCGAGAACCACCCCCGCCTGTGCTGCCGGGTGTGGTGCTGGTGCGGGCGTAGGCCGAGCACCGTGGTGCACATGAAAAGATCGCATGCTCAAGCCGCTGTCATGAAGACTGTGACCAAGCTCGGCAGCACCTGCCTGAGCCAGAGCGATCACCGACTCCCGCAGGGCCCACATGGTGAGATCAATTTGGTTTTCGTCACGGAGTTGAGCTTTCAACCAGAGTTCGCCAAAGTCGCTGCTGTTGGAGTGGACGCTGACTGTCAGCTCTGCTTCCTGCCCTGCCGTGGCAGGGCCGCGCTCAAAGCTTAGCTCCACCGGGTTCGAGTCTGCAAAGGGGAGCAGCAATTTGACAGCCATTTCACCGGCACGCTGCGCTTGTAGCGCATTCAGTTGGCTGGCTTCCAGGTCATCGATGGCGCGTCTGACGTGTTGCAGGTCAGCGGTGTCGACAACTGAATCAGCCTGGTCGCCCATGAGGGCCAGCAGTTGGTAGAGCAACTGTTTTGTGTCTCCTGGCGAGGGCTTGCCGTAGCGGGCGATGTTGGCTTCGCTGCCCATGGCCGTGATCACCGCCAGCCGGACCGCGTCCGGAGTGGTCTGCGCCTGGGCCAATTGAATGGCTCGCCATCTGGCTTGCAATTCTGGATGGTCGGTGAATTTCGCCAATAGCGCGCTGAGTCCGTCGGGGGCCAGCAGCTGCTGTAGATCGGGCAGTCCGGGCTGGCGGTACAAAAGGCTGGCCAGACGTGAAAAACTGCCATCGGAGTCAGCGGTCCGCGCCGCCAGGAAACCAGGTGCGTCGGGCTGTTCAAATAAGCGCACCTGGGTCACGCCCGCGCTGAGGACTGCTTTTTCTGCCTGTGGCGGAGCTGCCGGACTGGTGTCGGAAAGGGCGTAGAGGGTGATACTGCCGTCGTCGTTGACCTGCGTGAGAAAGCTCATGCGTCGTCCGACCTCCCAATCAGACCGGTTGGGAACGCCGATGAGGCGACCCCGCAGCATCAAGGCGAGCTGGTCTCCCTGGGACTGAACGGTTGCTTGTATGACCTGGCCGTCCTTGAGGTTGAGCGCCCTTGCGGTGATGGCTTCGACCAGCGGCTGTGACTGCGCGCCTTGTGGAAACAGGGGTGCAAAGCGTGTCGGCGAAGCGCTCTCGGTGACGGGGATCATGGGTACCTGACCCATTGCCTGCGGTCGTCGCCGGCAGCTTGCGTTAGTGGGCTGGCGCTCTCAACGTCGACAGGGGCTGCGACAGACGCTGCCATCGGTGCCGCCACCGCCATCGGCGCAGCAGCAGCAAGAGATGGCGGGATCAGGCTGAGCAGCAGGGCGGCATGATCAGGCACGATGAGCACCGCGCCTTTACGCAATCGGGGTGTTTTCCCCGCCTCAAAAGCAGCCGGATTTTGCCGGATGAAAGCCTGGCGCAGCACGGCGAGTTTGAGAGGACTGTCTCTCATGGTCTGAGTAATGACTTGGTCGAGTGACTGGCCTGGCCCGGGTTTGTAACTGCCAGGTGGCACAGCTGTGCCGGGCGTGGCGACATGTTTTGCCGTGACTTTTGCCGGTAGTGCCTGGGCGCTTAGGACCTGGCCAGCGGTAAAGAGGCATAGCAGTGTGCCGACAATGCCTTTGATTGATGGACGACAGCGATCATGAGACATGTTAGGGCTCCGGGTGTGTCAACGGGAACCTTCGGTGGTCCAGCCGATCCAGTTGTGGCCGACCGCTTTGTTTGCTCCTGCAACGGTGGTTAGTTGGGCATGGTGCTCTGCGACCACCATCACCTTGGCCAAAACGGTGTGAGGTGCTAGGCTGGCCTCTAGCGTTCGCTCGAGAACCTGTTTGCCGTCAGCCAGCAACCATTCGTCGCCCACCCGCAGGCCAGCGCTGGCGCCAGCATTGATCCTGATTCGGTTGTCCACAACCTCCGTGACTTTAGCCACCACAGGTTGGCAGCTGAGTTCGGTCTCTAGTTGGCGTGCCCACTGATAGGCTTGCCTGGCTATCTGGTCGCTGGTCGCCTTCGTCCATTGAACCGACTGCCAGTTGTTGGAGGCGTCGGCTTCCAAATCCAGCGTGACGGCAACCTGACTTAAGGGCTTCCCAAGGCCGCGCGCACCGAGCGCCATGGTCACAGCTATTTTTATTGGAATTGGCCTTTCTGTCCAAGCACCAAAGCTGAGGGCTTGGGTCACTGCCGGAAGTTGTTGCAGGCTAATGCGGAGCTGCCATGGCATCTCTTCGGCTGCTCCCCCGAGCAGTGCCTGCTCATAAGTGCTGCGGGTTGCGCCACTATCGGGCATCTGGTTCAGACGCCAAACGGCCGATGATGTGCTGGCCCGTCCCAGCTCTGCGGTCAGCAGCCTGCGCAGGCTCGGCAGCAGCGCCTGATCATCGGTTCGCCAAGCGTTGCCTTCAACCCACTGAAGCGAAACAACATGTTGTAAACGTCCCGATGCGGCAGGGCTACAGCCGTTGACGCGGACGGCGCCTGCGGCATTGGCAATGGCACGATCCGGAACGCTTTGCCACTGCAGTGTGGCATTCGGCTTGCCGGTGGCGTCTTGCGTATAGCCGAGCACGCGCACGCCACGGACCTGCATGCCATTTCGATAGCTGCTGCTCTCGCGGAGTGCCCCTTTGGCGTCTATCCACTGCGTGGCCTGCACATGGGTGGGGCCTTCCAGTGCAGCTTCCAGGAGCCCTTGCCTGATAGCGGCCAACTTGTCTTCGGCCGACAGGGCTAGTGGCTCGGCTGCCGTAGCGCTTACAACGCACAGGCTGGCAAGGCCGATTGACCTGGCCAGTTTTGGCATCAGGCCTGCGAATCTCATTTTGCTTTTGCCACCAACTGGCCTAAATACAGCGCCCGGAGATCTTGCACGACCGCCCGGTCAAGCGACAGGGTCGTCTCGTAAGTGTCATCACCAGTGGGCGTGATGCTCACGAGTGTTGCACCGTGAATAACCCCCTCTACCCGGCTTCTGAAGGTGTCGTTTTGCACCACCATGTCGGCAACCGTGGCCGTGGCGTCAACGCGCAAGCCGTAAACCTGCTCGGTGAGCGAGCGATAGGCGTCAAGTTTGGCGGCACGAATTGCCAATAAGCGCTGCTGAGCCGGCAGTCGGTGATTTTGGATGCTGATGACGGCGTAGCCGGTGGCCGTCAGGCTCTCGCGTCTTTCAACCAAGGTGATGGTGGTGGCGGGCCGCTCGACCGGTGCGGGCGTGGCGATGGTTACAGCGTCAGCCGTCCCACTGCCTGTGCTTGGGCTTGCTCCCTTGAGCGGTACAGTGCTGCTGGGGTACAGGGGCACTGAGGTACAACCAGCCAGAAGCGTGATGGCCACAACAGTCAGTGTCAGTAAGCTTTTCATGTCGGTATCCTTGATGCGTCTGACTATGAATCGTCAGCAAGTGCCGAAACTTGAGGCTTGAGAGCGTCTGGTCAACCTCTGCAACGGCCAGCATTCACTTTTTTGTGTTTAAGCCGCCTGTCTCATGTCTGGCGCCACACTGGCAGAGCGCAGGTTTCCTGGCTGAGGGATGGCGGAGCCCAGTTTGACAGTTTCCTGCCCGGCAGCGGCTCGGTACCACTGCAGGGCGAGTGTGTAATTCAGCGCAGTGCCTTGGGCGTGAGCGTACATGTAGCCCAGGTTAAAACGTGCCGCCGGATCCCCCAAGGCTGCGGCACGCGTGTAGAAGCCTAGGGCTTTCGCCTCGTCCTGATCGACCGACTCACCGATCACGTGCAATCGACCCAATGTGTACAGTGCTGCGGCATCATCCTGATGGGCTGCTTCGTGCAGAAGGTGGAGTGCACGCTGTGGTTCCGCATCACCGCCTTGGCTTTCGTAAAGCAGGCAGGCTAGATTGAATTTCGCCCGCGCGTGGCCCAGATCGGCTGCCTGACCAAAATACCGGCGTGCTTGGGCATAGTCTGTTGCCGTACCTCGTCCCTGGCTGCTCAGCAAGCCCAAATTGAAAAAAGAGGCGATGACGTTTTGTGCTGAAGCCTTTTGGTACCAGCCCAGCGCCTCTTCGGGGGTCAGGCCGGGCAGTTGACTGTTGGCGCACAGGACGCCAAGGTTGTGCTGTGCCGCTGGTACGCCAGCCTCAGCCGAGCGCCGATACCATTGTTCGGCCATCGCCAAATCTGGCGGCGTGCCCTGACCGTTGGCATGCATCAAGCCCAGGTTGAATTCGGCCTCGTGATCTTGCTGGTTGGCTGCAAGCCTGTAGGTGGCCAGGAGCTGGTTGTAATCTGGCCCTGTAGTACCCTCGGTCTGGAGTACGGAGAGCCTCTGCTGGCTGCTGGCATGGCCTTGCGCGGCAGCACGTTCAAGAAGCTTCATTGCCATGGCCTGATCCGGTTCGATATGGTCGCCGGCAAGCAGCATCACCGCCAGCGCATACTGGGCACTGGCGTCGCCCTGATCTGCGGCAGTGCGGTAGCAATGGGCCGCCATCACCAGGTCTTGAGTGGCGCCGTGGCCCAGCGCGAACATCACGCCCAGGTTGTGCAGGGCAGCAGGGTTGCCTAGGTCGGCACTGGCTTGGTAAAGCTGCTCGACCGCCTGCAGATCGCCGTCCGGCACCTGTGCCTGTATGACAGCCAGGTTGAACAGCGCTTCGGTGAGGTTATGTTCGGCAGCGGCTCGAAGCCAGCGTTGGGCCAAAGCAGGATTGGCTGACGGGCCCTGGCTCTTGCACACGGCAAGATTGAACTGAGCCAGTGCGTGGTCTTGCTGCGCTGATTTCTCAAACCACTGCTCTGCATCGTCTTGGCTTGCTTGCACGCCCTGGCCTAGCAGGTACGCCACCCCAAGGTTGAATTGGGCCAGTGCGTCGCCTTGTCCGGCGGCTTGCTGGTAGTAGTAAACGGCCAGAACGGAATCCTGAGCCAACCCAAGGCCAGCTTGGCACATGGTGCCCAGCTGAGACTGCGCCATGGCGTGGCCTTGGGCCGCCGCAGACCGATACCATTGGGCCGCGACCTGATCGTCCTGCATGACGCCTTGCCCGGCTTGGTACATCATGCCAAGTTGGTATTGCGCTTCGGCCAGGCCTTGGTCAGCTGCCAGCTGGTACCACTGCAGAGCTTCGGCATAGTCTTGCGGCATACCCCAGCCGTTTGCACTGAAGCAGCCCAGGTTGAACTGAGCCTGTGGGTGCCCCAGCGCGGCAGCCGAGCGGTAGTGGCCCATCGCCTTGGGAAGGTCACTGGCTTGAACGTCAGGTTCCTGGCTTGTTTGGCTATGGATGACGCCCAGGTTGTAATGGGCGGAACTGTGGCCTTGCGCCGCTGCCAGTTCAAAATATTGCAAGGCGGTGTCATGGTCTTGGGCTAAGCCGTGGCCCTGGGCCAACATCACGCCCAGGTTGTACTGGGCCGGCGCGTCTCCTTGATCAGCGGCCATCTGGTACCACTTGGTTGCCAGTTCGGCATTCCGCGGCACGCCGCGGCCGTGCGCCAACATCAGCCCGAGGTTGAACTGAGCGTAGCAGTGACCTTGGGTGGCTGCGGACTCAAACCATTGACGAGCCAGGCCAGCGTCCTGTGGCAGACCTTCACCCGCAGCGTACATGCTGCCCAAGTGGTACTGTGCAGTGGCGTCGCCTTGGATGGCCGCGCGTTCAAACCACTTCGTGGCTTCCTGCGCGTCCTGCAGCACGCCTTGTCCGTTGGCATACATGAAGCCCAAGTTAGTTTGGACATCTGGTAAACCCTGCTCGGCAGCCTTGAGGTACCAGGCCAAGGCCTGAGCATCGTCCTGGGCCACGCCCTGGCCATTGGTGTACATGAAGCCGAGGTTGTACTGTGCTGGCCCATAGTCTTGTGCTGCAGCCAAGCGGTACCACTTCAAGGCCTCACTGTAGTCTTGCGCCACGCCCTGGCCATTGGCGTACATGAAGCCCAGGTTGTTTTGGGCTGCAGCGTAGTCCAGGGATGCGAGGGGACGGGAAATTCTCAAGGCGTTAACGTAGTCGCCCCGGCTGTAGGCGGCGTCTGCATCAGCGAGCAGTCCGTTCATTGACTAACACTCCAGCCCGAATGCGCTGTTCCAGCCGCTTTCATTCTTGGTGTTCCTGGAGCTGGGGCAGGCTTTGATGCCGAATGGGGTGTGCCTGGTGGGTCACCATAAAGCCTTTTTGACCATGCGGCACGTGCGCTTTGTCAGAAATGATCAAGGTATTGATGGGAACATGGGCCTGGTAGGGTGCTCTTGGCGGGTGTGCAGTAGCCTCCATGTGTTGGGGCTCTGTCTGGCGGTGTTTGACTTGACCCATGGCGTGTCCTTTGTTTGGCGAGTGCCGCAAACCCCATCCTCGGTGTCTGGTTCCTGACATGGGGGCTCAATCACGACCATGAAAGCATAATTTGTGCCTGCAGAGTGCGGGCAGCCGCTGCGTCGCCCAGATCGATCAAATCGGGTCGCGGGTGACCATGGGCATCAGCGAATGAATATCCGCGACGTTCAGCGTCTGGATGTCAAAGCTTTGGTGCTCGCTGACCAGTGGGGCAAACCAGTGCTGGCTCAAGGCCCGGTAGAAATCTGGGCTCCAGGGCAGTTGCGGCTGGCTGCTCAGGGTCGCCCAGTTCCAGAATTCCTGATAAAGCTCGATGAAAGCCACGCTCCAAGGTAGTGACGGGTTGGCGCTCAGACGTTCCCAGTCCCAATGGTCCGCTTGACTGGCGATCAGGGCCTCGCTCCAGGGCAGCTGGGCATTGCTGCTCAGGCCAGCCCAGTCCCAAAAATGTTCAAATTCTGCGATCAATTGATCATCCCATGGCAGACCGGTGTTCCAGCTCAGACCGTCCCAATCCCAGTGTTCTTGGTGCAGCGTCAAGAGTGTCTTTGACCAGGGGAGGGCAGGGTTCTGGCTGAGGTCCTGCCAAGACCATTTTTCTGCATATTGACCGATCATCGCCTCGCTCCAGCAGAGGGCTGGGTTTTTGCTCAGTGCAACCCAGTCCCAGCGGTCGAGCCAGTTGTTGATCAGCTCTGGTTGCCAGGGCAAGCGGGTGTTGCTGCTGAGCGTGGTCCAGCACCAACGGCTACAGTAGCGGGCAATCAAATCGCCTGTCCAGGGCAGCTCTGTTTGGGCACTGAGGGCTTTCCAGTCCCATTGGTCAGCGAACTGGTCGATGAATGGCTCACTCCATCGCAGTCCGGGGTTGCTGCTAAGCCATGTCCAGTGCCAGAAGCGTGCAAACTGTCCTACGAGTTGTTGGTCTGCATGCAAAGCCAGGTTGGCGCTGAGACCGCTCCAGTCCCAGTGCTCGCAGTGACGCTCGAGCAGGGTTGATGTCAGTGGCAGTGCGCTGTTCCAGCTCAGCGCAGTCCAATCCCATCGGTGCAGGTTGGCTGCTATGAAATTCGAGGTCCAAGGCAGGTGTCGGCTGCGACTCAATGTCACCCAATGCCACTGGTAGGTGTTGGCCTGAAGCAAATCAATGCTCCAGGGGAGGCTGGGGTTATCACTTAACAGTGACCAATTCCAGTGCTGAGTGTGTCGTTCGATCAGTGATGCCGACCAAGGAACCGCTTGATTTTGGCTAAGGGCGGTCCAATCGAGATTTTTGGAATGCTCGTCGATCAGTTCTTCTGACCAGGCTAAGGCACGACTGCTGCTGAGGCGGCGCCAATCCCAATCGACCTGTTTCTGGGTCAGAACATCGGGCGTCAAGGGATAGTGTTTGTGCAGGCAGTGGACCAGCAACGAGGCGTGCTCCCGAAAAAACGCCAGGGTATGCCTGTTCTCCATCTGCAACAGGGTGCTGGCCACCACGTCCAGGCGCCGTTGGATTGCGCCGTGGCCTTGGATTGATGTCGGCAGGGTCTGCAACTGGCTCATGCCTGCGCCTGGGTAGTCATCATGGTTGCCAGCGCTTGCTCGTAGCGGGTGATCTCGTCCTGCAAATAGATCGCTTGTTGCGAAAACCAAAGGGCCCAGTTGCTTTGAGAGCTTAGGGTGCGCCAGGTTGGGCTGCGAAAAATGGCTTCGCGTGCGGCGCGCTGGCTCGACAATCGCTCTTGTAACTTGGCCAGTCGCAAGTCCATGCTTGCCGGGGCCTGCTCTGGGGGCCCAGGTTGACGATCACCCAGTGTCTGTGTCTCAAATGAGGCTTCCAGGTTTTTCATGGCTGCAAAATCGCTGCTGCGATAACTTCGCTGTAACTGTTGAAAGACTGCCTCGGCCCGGGACTTATGCCCTACCTCAACGCGGTCGGGATGGCAGATCATGGCCAATTTCCGGTAAAGCTGCTTGATCTCGGCCTGCTCTTGCGCGTCCAGGGGCTGCACTGTCGGGGTCTGCGTCAAGGCTTGATGGGTCTGCTCAAATGTTGCAAAAGCGGCTTGGGCGGCCTCGGCTTCTTCTTGGTTTTGTTGCCCGCCGAATTGGGCATGGCGTTGGATCATGCAGCGCTGTTTGGTGTCGAGCAGTTTCCGCAGCAAGTCGCCAATCGCCTGGTCTTGCGCCTGATCAAAAGCATGTGTTTTGCGCAGGGCCTCAGCCGCATCGGCCTCCATGGCCAAGGCGTGCTGCTCAAGCACCTGGAATTGCCATAACACGATGTGTTGCAAGGGCTCTCGTCGGCTGGTCAAGTGCCAAACTTGGGGTGCCTCAGCGGTTTCGTTTTGAGCGGCTGGCTGGGCAGTCTGCGCGACGGTCAGATTGCCCAGAACCGGGCCTGCGGGCTCGGTCTGCCATTGATTTGTTTGCCGTAGCGTGGTCAAAGCAGCCACGCACTGGATGACAATCTCGGGGTCGTCCTGGATCAGGATGCCATTGAAATTTGTGCCGGGCAGGGGGCCGGATCGGGCAAAGTTGCCGCTCATCACTACCCGTCCGTCAATCACGCACACTGATGTGTGGAGTGCAGTCCGATCCGGCGTCAGCCAGGCCAGTTGCCCGCCCAGGGCAGTCAGCCTCTCCCATGCAATGGCTGAATTCAGATTTTCGGGGATGGCTTCTACGCCAAGAGTGACCAACAGGCCTCGGCGAAGCCCATTGAGCATGAGCTCAAACCAGGCACGTCCGCAAGCGCCTTCAATGCAGGCATTCAGCGTGTAACGCGCCAGCCCAACCTGGCTACTGACTGCTTGCAGTGGATCAGAAAAAATGGCTTGGCTCGAGCTTTGGCGCGCTTGCGCCACGGGTGGCAGCTGATGCATGTCAGATCGGGTCAGTCATAGCCTTGGAAGTTGGCTTGCAGGCAGAGACGGGCCATGTCCTGGGCTGCTGCGATTTGGGGCGCAATCATTTGTTGGGCGACAAAGTCACGGCCTTTGATCGCTTCAGCATGGCCGCTGATAGCACCCAAATTGAACCACATGTGCGCGCGAATATAGTCTTGCAAGACGCCCAAGCCTCTGGCGTGCAACCAGCCCAGAGCCACCTTGGCATCGTCATTGCCTTGGGTCGCGGCCAGCCGGAAGCATGCCAGAGCCTGCCCATAGTTGGCGTCCTGATGGCTGTCGTCTTGGTGGAGCACGCCTAGGTTGTAAAGCGCCTGAGGGTCCCCTTGGTCAGCCGCCAACTGCAGCCATTGTTTCGCAATGGTATGGTTGGGCCCCGTGCCCAGTCCGTTGGCGATCATCACGCCCAGGTTGTACTGAGCCTGTGCATCACCTTGGTCAGCAGCCAGTTGGTACCAGGCGATTGCGACTGTGTCGTCTCGAGTCGTGCCTTGGCCGGTGGCGTACATCAATCCGAGGTTGTACTGGGCTGCGGCGTCGCCTTTGTGCGCTGCGGCCAGGTAGCACTGTAGTGCTTTTTCTGGATTCTTCTCTACGCCTTGTCCGGTGCTGTACAACACGCCCAAGTTGTAGTGCGCAGCAGCCTCGCCGTGACTCGCTGCGCGCTCGTACCAGCTGATAGCTTTGCGGTAGTCAAGAGGAATATCTTGCCCTTGAGAGTAGAAAAAACCGACATTGAACTGCGCCTGTGGGTGCTCGCGTTCAGCAGCGAGTGTGAACCATTGGCAGGCTTTCTTTACATCACGTTCTACCCCGTGCCCCTGGGCGTAAATGACGCCGAGCCCGTACTGAGCCACCGGGTCATCGAGTTCGGCGCCATTTTGGTAGTAGCTGAGCGCTTTTTCGTAGTCTTGGTGCACCCCTTGGCCATTGGCATACATCACGCCCAGGTTGATTTGCGCCACGGTGTCACCTTGTGCTGCCGCTGCTTCGTACCACTTCAGGGCCTCTTGGTAATCAGGCTCTACGCCCCGACCATTGGCATACATGGCACCCAGGTTGGACTGCGCGTAGGGTAATCCTTGCTCTGCAGCGGCCCGGTACCATTTAAGGGCTTGCTGGTCGTCCTGAGCAACGCCTTGGCCGTGGGCATACATCACTGCAAGATTGGACTGTGCACTGGCGACACCCTGTTCGGCCGCCAAACGGTAGCACCTCAGGGCTTCTGTAAAGTCTTGCTCAACGCCCTGACCGCTGGCATACATCAGGCCCAAGTTGTTCAGGGCAGCAAGTTGGAGATTCAAAGGCTTGCCTTTCACGGGTGCAGTCTCCCAACGATCACGATATAGGGCAACTGCCTAATGTTACACGAACACCCACGGTATCAATGAGCAGAATGGCCTGTTATGATCATGTTAAATTTTGTCAATTCGGTTCACGATTCACATCGTATCCAGGAGTCCGCGCTATGCAAAGGTTTTCCTGTTAGCCAATGGCTGCCAACACTCCCCAATTCATCGGTGACAGCGACGCTGTGCGTGCCATTCGTGGCTTGCTCCCTGTGGTGGCTTTGTCCAGCTCAACGGTTTTGATCACCGGCGAGAGCGGCACAGGCAAAGAAATTGTGGCGCGCTCTCTGCATGATATGTCTGGTCGCTCGGCTGGAAACTTTGTGCCTATCAACTGCGCGGCGATTCCCAAAGACTTGATCGAAAGTGAGCTGTTTGGGCACAGCAAGGGCGCCTTTACAGGGGCCGCCACAGACCGCAAGGGGCGCTTTGAGCTGGCACACAATGGGTCTATTTTTCTGGATGAAATTGGCGACCTGTCGCTGGAACTGCAAGTCAAATTACTGCGTGTGTTGCAAGAGCGTGTGGTGGACCCCGTTGGTGGTGCGAAGCCAGTCTCCATCAATGTCAGGGTGATTGCCGCCACGCACCGAGATCTGGAAGCCGAAATTCTCGCAGGTCGATTCAGGGAGGACCTGTACTACCGGCTTAACGTGTTGCCAATCAGTACACCGCCGCTGCGCGAGCGCGAGGCCGATGTTCCCCTTCTCTTGAATTTCTTCGCTCAGAGATTTATGGCCGAAGGTGAGAAGCCGGTTAGTTTTTCACCTGATTTTATGCAGGCGCTCAGAGCATACAGTTGGCCAGGTAACGTCCGTGAGCTGTCAAACTTGGTCGACCGATTCAGCACACTGTTTGCCGGACAGCGTTTGAGCCTGCGGTCGTTGCCAGCTGCGCTGCTTCCCAAGGGGCTGGCAGCACTTCAGTTGCTTGCAAATGAAGGGGGTCTCGGGGATGAGGATGAAGCCCCGGTGCCGGATGCTCCCTCTTGGGAAAACTCGCCCGTCGCAGATGGGGTCGTCGGGGAAGTATCGTCGCAAGCCTACGACGAAAGCAACGCCAGTGCGCTGGAGCAAATGACGTTTTTATCTGAAGGCCTGGCAGTTTTGCCCCCAGAAGGTCTGTCGCTGAAGAACCGGTTGGCGGAGATCGAGCGAGACTTGATTTCGCAGGCGCTCAGCCGAACCAAGGGTAATGTGTCACAAACTGCTCGTATCTTGAACTTGCAACGCACCACGTTGATTGAGAAAATTCAGAAGTTCGGATTGCGTGCCAACTAAGTTGCTCGGACCTGGAATCAGGGCGGTGCAGTAACGGGATTTTGATTGGGTAGCTTGGGGTAACGCACCAAGGCCTCGGCTGCCTTGGGTGGCGGCGCAGGTTTTGCCGCAACTGGTGGCGCGACAGTGGCAGGTGCAGCAATAGGGACGGGTGGCGGCGCCACCGCGGGTGCTGAACTATCGGCCTTTTTCTGGCTCTGCAACACCGACTCTACCTCACGCCTGATCAGTGCCGGGTCTGGCTTAGGAGCAGCTTTCGGGGGCGCCTGTAACTTTGTTGAATGTGTTTTCAATGCTGTTGCATGGCTTTGGATGTTGGCCTCTGCGGCGGCCAAGCGCTTGGCATTCTCTTTGTTTTGGGTGTCTATGGTTAGCGCGTTGGCTTGAATGGAACTTTGCGCCGTCTTCATAAGATCTTCAATCCGGGCTTCGAGCTTGACTTGCTGGCGTGAAATCGTGTCCTGCCTTTCTGCAATGGCTTGGAAAACTTCGCCGGAGTTGTTCACCAGTTTGAGTGACTCGTCCATGGCGATAGACCGCTTGCCTACCGCAAGCAGCATGGCGTCTAACTGATTGACCCTTTGTTGCAGGCGAATGGACATGACACTGAACAACACCACGGCCATGACGACCAAAATGGCAAAAACAGAAAGAACCACGATACCGTGTTTGCGTTGTGTGGCGTGGTCGACCACCAAGTCTTTGGCGGCTGCGTGCATCTCTGCCCCTGCTTTTGCCGCTTGAACGCCAGCCCGGCCAGCGAGTTCAGCAGCGTCGATCAGGGTCAGTTTGATATCAACGATCTGGGGGTCTTCGTCCATCTCCTGCAACTCTGGCGAGTTGTTAGCAGATGAGTCGACTGCCCCAGCGGTATCGGAGTCCTCTGGCGTTTCCGAATGCGCGGGAAGGTCTTGGGCAGAGTCCGGGTTAGCGGCTGGGGTGGGTTCGTTCATGGCATCTACCGATGTTGGTTTGATGAAGGTGTTCAGGCCTGGACCAATGATTGCGAGTCGAAGGCATCCAGGCTGGTCCTGACGGCGTCATTTTGGGCTTTGAGTATGTTGAGCCGGGCGGCAATGTGAGGGTCAGGTTCCGGGTGATGATGGGTCGCTTGCTTGGCAACTGAACTGTGTGCAGCAATGGCGCTGATCTCTTCAGCCTGAGTTTGGGCGGAGTGCGGCTCAACGACTTGAAGCGTGGGCAGTGCGGTTGGACTTGCTGGCTGATCTTGATCGGCCGTTTGGGACACATGTGCAGCCGTGACTTCAATATCCGGCTTTATGAATTCTTTGGTTCCAGAGTGCGGTGCTGCATAAGCAGAAAAAGATACTTTTTTTCTGGTTGCGTCATCCACGGCGTGAGCCATTTCACCGGCATTGTCAGAGTCACTTTCATGGTGCCGAGGGGCTGCTGTTTTGTCGCTCGCACTAAGTGCGCTGATATCTGCAGTTGGAGTTTGGATCGAGATCGGCTGAGCGACTTGAAACTTGGGTGGTGGATGTGGACTCGATGGCCGATCTGGATCATCGGATTCAGTCGCACTTGCTTTTGCGACTTCAACATCGGGGTTTATGGATTTTTTTGTTCCCGCTTGCGTTGCTGTGTCGGCAGAAAAAGCCACTTTTTTTCTGTTTGCAGCATCCATGGCATCAGCCATGTCATCCGAATTGACCGCTGTCTGGCCATCGTTGTCAACGACAAATGACTTTCTTCCCTTGGCGTCGCGGCTGCCCTCATCCACTGCAATGAAGTGCGGGGAAGAGCTTTGAATCAACTCAGGAGGGTTCATCTGGTCACCTTTGCTTTAGCGGCTGACACAGCTTTTGGTTCACGCGCTAGGCGGTCTGCCATCAGTTTGAGTGGCATGGCCCAGGCTCCTTTGGGCATATCAGCGTTCTTGGCGAAGCGCGTCGCCTCAAGTCTTGAATCAAATGGTCCGGAGATAACCGAATATTTAAGATCAGCATCAGGGGACGGGTAGTTGGCGACAATATGCAGATTGTCAAGCTCAGGCCGGTCTTTGATCCATGTTGATGCCACCGCGTAGGAAGACTTTGTGACATACAACACCAAATAGATGTCTGTAGGCATGGACAGAATCCAGGCGTGCCCGGCGCGCAATTGGTCTGTCAGTGTGGTGATAACTTCTTCTTTTGGCGCAGTGTCTAGAGTCGCCGAAGTCAACGCCTTGAGAGTCGGCGCTGATGCTGCCGGAGTGGCTGCAGCCATGGCGGCTGTGGCCTGGTCTTGGACTGCGGCAGCCGATGCGCTGGCTAAAGGCGCAGCGGGCGCTGCCATAGAAGCGGCTGGCAGTGCGGCAGCGGAAGGGGGGGGCACCACCGCTGATGCGATGGGCGGAGCGCCAACGGCTGCTGAAGCGGGCGATGCCTGGGGTGAGGACAGGCGTCTCCAGTCAAGGTCAAGCGATTCCCAAACTTTGTTTTTGGTGGAGAACCCACCATAAAGCTGGCTTAAAACAATCCCAGACAGAACCAGTAAGGCTGATATTGGCAACAGCCATCGCCACAAACTCCGCTTTGCCTGAGCGGGTTTTTTTTGCCAGTTTGGTGTGACGTCCTCAGGATCAATTTGAATTGGATTTGCCTCTGGCAATAGGTGGAGTGGGGACGGGTCGTCTACTGTGACCAACTGTTTGAGAAGAGCATTGACCAGTGTCTCGCGGCCTTGCGCGCGGGCCTGCTCCAGCAGAACTTGCTTCTGAGCCATCGTAGGCGGCTCAATATCCCAGTGCATAAATCGACGGCCAAAGGCGCTGAGAAGCTGGTGTTTTTGGCTGGATTCGGCCAAGAGCATCACCACCCTGATATTTGCACCCGGAAAATTTTGTACCAAACGGGCTAGCAACTGGATTTCATGGTCAGGCAGCGCCGCAGCATCGTGAACGATCCAAATTTTAGGTGGCGCCTTGTTGACCACGTTGCCCATGGCATCTTCAATTGAGCAGGTACGCAGAACTTCATTGAAACGGGATATCAGAGCGTCTGCGCTGGCTGGAAAACACACCTCCAGCTCAATGTCTGGCGCAGCCTCGCGCAGCCTTGCTACCAACAACTTGCCGTAATGATCCAATATGGCGTCCTGGCTGCTCACCATGGACAGACTCATGCCACTTTGCGTCAGGCCAGCGACATAGCCCTCAAGACGCAGTCGATCAGAGACTCGAAAAAAAATAGCCTGACTCAGCGTCAAGTCGTCGTCATGGTGATGCAGGGGCAGCGTCATGTTGTGGCTGGCTCGGGCGACAGTTGTTTTCCAGAGGAGTCAAACAACATGGATTTCGGGATACTCGGCGACGGCCGCACCATGGGATCCACGCCCGGTTGAACATTGGCGAGGCTGAAAACATAGGCGATGACCTGAGCTACCGAAAAGTAGAGCGACTCAGGAATGGCCTGGTCAAGTTCAGTCGTGAAATAGAGGGCTCGGGCTAGTGGGGCCGCTTCAAAAATTTCGATGCCGTGCAGCTTGGCTTCCTCACGAATTCTTGCGGCCACAAAATCACCGCCTTTAGCGAGCAATATCGGTGCGCCGTCGGCGGTAGGGTCGTAGCTGAGAGCGACGGCAAAGTGCTCGGGGTTGGTGATGATGACATCGGCGTCTTTAACCTTTCTCATCATCTGAGCCGTTGCAATTTCTCGCTGGCGCCTTCTGATTTGTGCCTTGACTTCTGGCCGACCCTCCATATCTTTGTGTTCATCCCGAATTTCTTGCTTGGTCATCCGCATGCGTTTCATGAAGGTGAACCGCTGATAGGGTGCATCGATCAGGGCGATGAGTACCAAGCCAAAGGTCAGCCAAATCAGGGCCTCAAGCATCAAAGAGCCGGCCAATTCAAAGGCAGGCTGCATACTCATGGTGCCCATGCCGATCAGCGCTGGGGAATGTTTGTCTAGCAGCACCAGCAAGATGATGGCGACAAGTAAAAATTTCAGAACCGCTTTCAACAACTCAACCAAGGCATGGGTTCCCAGCATTCTCTTTAGGCCAGCGAGCGGACTGAGTTTAGAGAATTTCGGGACCACAGACTTGATAGAAAAAAGGTATCCGCCGATAGCGCCAGAGGCCAGAACAGCCAAGACAAGCGCCAGCAACATCATCGGCATGACCAACAAAAATGCGTCTAAGAGCTGGATCGAAAACACATGCGGCAGCAAGGCGGGTGTATCTAGAGTTTTTCGGTCAAATGTGAAGCCTGAAGCAAATTTGGCCGATATCTCTTGCCACCAAAATCTCCCGAGTAGGTAGAAGCACAGGACCGAACCGATCATGACGGCCGCTGATGTCAGTTCGACCGAGCGCGCGATTTGTCCCTCTTCGCGCGAACGTTGGAGTTTGCGCGAGGTGGGCTCTTCAGTGCGATCAGCGCTGCCTTCCGCCATGATTGTTCATTGCACTAGCTCATGCCGAGCTGAGTGCGAATCTCCATAAAACCCTGCAACCACAGCCATTCGATACGGCTGCCCATGCTCGGCAGGGTGAGCACCAAAACGCCAAATCCCGCAATGATCATGGCGGGTAGTCCAACTTGGAATATGTTGAGACTGGGTGCCGCACGTGAGGCTACGCCCAAGCCGATATTGATGAAAAGGAGGGTGACCATGACCGGGATAGCCACCAGCAAGGCTCCGAGAAAAATCATTGAGCTCCAGGTCAAGAAATGCGCCCAGGCGCCATCTGTGAGGAGCCCCTTGCCAATTGGCATGCTGTAGAAGCTGTCAACTATCAAGCCCAGCATCATGGCGTGACCACCCAGGCCGACGAAAATCAGGGTGCTCAGTATCAGCATGAACTGCGCTATCACGGGCACATTGCCCAAATTGGGATCCATCATGGTTGCAATGGAAAGCCCCATGGCATTGGAGATCGACTGCCCGGCTAGCAGGATCGCTGCGGTGATGATTTGCAGGCTCAAGCCCATGACCAAGCCGATGGCGATCTGATTGAATATCTCAAGCAGGCCGGCTCCTGACGCTGGATCCAGGTTGGGCCATTGAAAAAGTGGATAGATCATCCATGTCAAAGCGCCAGCCAGAAGAATGCGCAAACGTAGATTGAAAGAGCGCAGAGAAAAAATGGGGGCTGACATGAGCAGTGCTGATACGCGTAGCATCGGCCACAAAAAGGCATAAAAGCGCTCGACGATCTCGTTGGCAAGCAGGTTCATGACTTAGGCTTTGGCGCGTTTGAGTTCAGGCAAACAAAAGAGGGATGCGCTGAAACATGCTTTTGGTGTAGTCCACCAGGGTTGCCAATTGCCAGCCGCCAACCAATGCCAAGGTGATCGCCATCGCTGTGACCTTAGGAATGAAGCTCAAGGTGGACTCGTTGATCGATGTCGCCGCCTGGATGATGCCAACCAGCAGGCCGACTGCCAGTGCGACGCCCAGCAGGGGTGCTGAGATAAGCACAGTCATCCATAAAGCCAGACGTCCAACGTCAATAACGGCTGCAATATCCATATTTAAAGTAATTGTTGGTTGATTAGGCAGAGGTCTTCAAAATTTCTTAATTTGTCAGGTCGCGAAACTTGCCGCAAGCGAGCTCATGATCAGGCTCCAGCCGTCCACCAGCACAAATAGCATCAATTTGAAGGGCGCCGAGATCATCATTGGCGACAACATCATCATGCCCATGGACATCAGGACGCTGGCGACGATCAGGTCAATCACGACGAATGGGACATAGATCAGAAAGCCTATCGTGAAGGCGCTCTTGAGTTCCGAGGTAATAAAAGCAGGGACCAGGGTGGTGAACGGTACGGATTCGGCACCGCCGACATCAGCCTTGCGCGCCATTTGCATGAACAAACCGATGTCGTCCTGCCGGGTCTGCTTGACCATAAAGCCGCGGATGGGGGCCTCGGCTGCTGCAAGTGCTTTGTCAAAAGCCAAGCTTCCCTGCATGTAGGGCGTGATTGCATTTTGGTACACCTCGGTCAGTACTGGTGACATGATGAAAAGCGTCAGGAACAAGGATATCCCGACCAAGACATTGTTAGGCGGCGTTTGGCCTGTACCCAACGCTTGGCGAAGGATGGACATCACAATGATGATTCGAACGAAGGAGGTCATCATCAGCAAGAACGATGGGAGCAGCGTGATCGAGGTCATCAACGCCAAAAGCTGCAATGACAGGCTGTACTGGGTTCCCTTGCCAGAGTCGCTCACGTTGATCATCGGGAGTCCCTGTGCCAACGAAAGCACCGGGACGCAGACCAGCAGAGTCAATAGACCAGCCCATAAAATTCTGCGTCTCAAGACCTGTCTCCAGTGCCCGACTGAGCCTGCTGCCACTGACCCAGGGCTGTGAATTGGTTGGCGGTCATACCAATCAGCAGCATGTTTTGGTCGACACGTAACAGTGCAATTTTTTGTCTGGGGCCGACGCTGATGGTTTCGACAATCTCCAACTTGCTGATGCCGTTTTTGGCGATTTGCATTGAACGCAGGCGACGCAATACCCAGAGCATGGCTACGAGAAGCACCAACACGAGTGCGGTACTGCCGCCGATTCGCAGCCAATCGATGCTGCCTGATACCGTTGTTGCCATGGTGTTGTTTTCAGAGGTTCTTCATGCGTTCCGACGCTGGCACAACGCGGGTGAGCCGAATTCCATAGCGCTCATTGACCAAGACGACTTCACCCTGTGCGACAACGGTGTCATTGACCAACAGATCGAGTGGTTCACCGGCGATTCGGTCTAGTTCCACCACACTACCCTGGGTCAGGCGCATGAGGTCTTTGATCTTGATCATCGCTCGACCCACCTCGACGCTCAGTGTCACACTGATGGTCTGCAAAACGTCTTTATGGATCTGTTTGTCCTGATCCTGAGCTTCGGCTGCAGGGCTGCCTTCGATTGTGGTTTCTGTCATGGGGTATCCTGAAAAAATTAATACTTGCCCGGGCTGACTGGGCTGGCGATCTGTACGGCAGTCTGAGCGCCCAGCGTGCCGACGTGAACATTGAAAGCGGGTATGCCAGCTGCTTGCAGGGTCGCGAACTCAGGCTTCTTGAAGTACAGGATGTCGCCGGACTTCATTATTTCAATGTCTTTGATGGTTGTTTTGATCGTTCCCAGAACCACAGTAGCTTGCAGGCATGAGTCATTGACAGACTCTTCAAAGCCCTCGCGCCAAAGTCTGTCTGAGTCCTCATTGCCATCGCCGGTTTGAACCCGGCTGCGGAGTAGCTCGCGCACCGGTTTGAGAGATGCGTAGGGCTGAACGATATCGATGAAACCTGTGTTCTTGGTGGCAGTTTCTGTCTCAAAACGGCTGACGATCACGAGATCGTTCTCGTCGGATACTTGGGCAAATTGCGGATTGATCTCAGCGCTAACAAACTCAGGGCTGATCTCCATCAAGGGAGCCCAGGCCTCTTTCATGTCTGCAAATGTGACGTCAAGAATCATCTTGATAATCCGCATCTCCATTGGGGTGAACATGCGACCGGGCAACAAGACACCCACTGTGCCTTGACCAAAGCCACCAAAAAAACTGTCGAGTGAGCTGAAAACGATGGATGGGTCGATCACCACCAAGGAGTGACCACGCAGTGGGTTAACCCGGACCACATTGACCGAGAGGGGCGCTTTCAGGTCTTTGATGTATTGCCCAAATTTGACGATTGTCGATTTGGTGGGTGTGACTCTGGGGCTTGTCCGCAGCACCTCCATCAGG
>JBIKZZ010000128.1:0-8720 GCA_044354435.1 Rhodoferax sp.
TGGGCGGAACAGCCTAATGAACCGCTCATTGATCATGTCAATGGCATTGGTATTGACGCCCAGGCTGCTGTCCTCGCTGGCTAGGTCATGTTTTTTGAACCGTGTCGAGGTGTTGAAGCCGGTGTCGATGGCGATCGAGCCATCGTCCACCCCTTCAGCGAGCGCTGCGAATTCGTCAGCTGAGAGCAGGTTGTCGGCCATCGTTGATGCGTTGCGTCGGTTGCTGGGTTTACTGGACGACGAAGGAGGTGAAGAAAACCTCTTCAATCCCACCAAAGTCTTCCAGTTTTTCGAGCAGGGAGTTGATGGCGTCCCGAAGCTTGATGGCCAGATCTTTTCTGAATTCCGGCTTCACCAAATCAGCCTCGGTGGTTTGTCGCAATACATCCAGGATCACAGAGCGCAGGGCGGCCTCGTGCTTGTCGACGTTTTCGAACACGCGCTCGTCGTAGCGGGTCATGATCGAGATTTGTATCGACATGACCTTCTTGGAACTCATGAGGTTGGACAGGAAGTCACGCTTGAGCTGGTGGTACGTGTACTCAAAGCGGGGGCTGTCTGGCGATTTTTTATTCAGTTTTGGTGGACCGTCAGCTGATTTTTTATCGCCCTTGGCATCTGCTGGTTTGTCGCCTTTGGCGTCAGCCGGTTTTTTATCGCCCTTGGCATCTGCTGGTTTGTCGCCTTTGGCGTCAGCCGGTTTTTTGTCGCCCTTGGCATCGGCGGGTTTAGCACCATGGGCGTCAGCCCCGGGCGCACCATGCCCCTCTTCTTCAAGCAACTGCTGTTCCGCCGACGGCGGTGGCTTTGAGAAAAAACCGGTGATAAACAGCGTCCCGACCATAGTGCCGGCAATGATGACGACCAGTCCAAGGACACCTGCAATGATGAGGACGATGGGTTTTTTGGACTTGGGAGGGGCTTCTTCCCCCGCCGCTGCCACTGGCGCTGCTGCCGTCTTAGCCATGGAACACCTCTATGTATTGGTTCAATTTGATTCCTACCTGGCCGTGCTGTTATGCCAATATGTTCAATCTGTCATTCGTGCGTGTCGGCGATGTCTCCACGCTTGCAAGCGGCTCCTCTCGCGGAGCCTTTACTGGTCGGGGATCAGCGTAAGCTTGGTTCCCATGTTGGGGTGTCGGATTTCCGCCAGATTGACGCGCTTGATCGCCGTTCACGGTGACTGAAGCAACTGTCATGCCAGCTTGCGTCAGTGTGTCTTTGAGCCTGGCGCTGCCTTGGGCAATCAGTTCCCGGGTCAGGGCGCTGTCGGCGCTAAACAGCGCCTCAAGGCCCCGGGCGTGCATGGTGAGCTCGACGTCGATCTTTCCTAACTTGCCGGGTTGCAGCCGCATCTGCATCTTCCATTCACCCCTCTCGATCTGAGCAATCAGCCTATGGGCTGCTGCCTCGCCCAGTCGATCGGCCAGTTGTTGCTGCTGGACGGCGCGAAGCTCAGTTTGTGCTGCGATCGTTGAAGTCTCGCCCCGTAGCGCGTGCGCGGCAGCGGCTCCGGGCTTGGCTGCAGAACCTTCGGTAGTTTGTTGGGTGCCAGGCGATGTGACGGGGTCTTGGTCCTGGTCCCAGCTTGCAAGCGTGCCACTTTGCTCGTCAAGATCGAAGCCCTCTGGTACTGTGAGATGCAAGTTTTGCCATGCGTTGCTTACGCCGACTTTATTGGCACTAGGCCCCGCAAGCATCGCTGACCAGTTGAGCGTCTCAGCGGCACCGGCGGTGTTGGGCGTGCGCTTTGTGCTGTCTTTGGCTGGCATGGTGATGCTCAGGCGTATCGCGTCCTGGATCGATTCTTCGGCGCTGACGTTCAGTCGCATGTCTGGCCTTGCTTGAGCAAGCTTGTCTGTGCCAGTTTGCCCCAACGAGACCAGCGCCGCGAGCGCGATGCCAATAGGTTCCTCGATGACATTAGCTCGCTCGGTGGCTCGGACAGCGGTGCCAGACGGCGCCGCTGTCGTTATTGCTGTCGTTATGTTCGCCATTTGCGTGCGGCTGGCTAATTTCGAGTTGCTGTCCCTGGGATCTAGCACGGCTTGTGTCGGAGGGAGCACGGCTTGTGTCGGAGGGAGCACGGCTTGTGTCGAAGGGAGCACGGCTTGTGTCGAAGGGAGCACGGCTTGTGTCGAAGGGAGCACGGCTTGTGTCGTAGCGAGCACGGCTTGTATTGAAGCTAGCACGGCTTGTGTTGCAGGGAGCACGGCTTGGTTCGGATCGAACGCGACCTGTGTCGGATCCACCGGCTCCTTCGTCTTTGCCAGGGACGCCCCCATAGCAGCCAGAGCCTCCTTCACTGGATGCAGTTCGCCGATGCTTGATCGACTGTCCATGCGGGGCACCCCGATGTTGCTAACTGGTGCCAAAATGGCGCTTTCCGGTACTTTTGTAGTGTTATCTACCGCCAAAAAACTGTTTTTTCCGAACAACACCAAGGGTGTTGCCGAGGCTATGCCCGGGGCTGATTTGGTGGCGTATGGTTGACCTACCCCACTGATTGTGATGTCGCTTTTGGGGCCGGCGGTTGGCCCAAACAGTGCCTGAATGGCGATTTCGTCCAAGCCTTGGGATCGGGCGAAAGTTGCCAGACTGGGGAGATCTGGTAGGGGCTCATCCGTGGTAATGACATTGAGCTTGGTGCCCAGTGAAACAACTTGCAGGCTAGGACCACCGAATACCTGAGCGGCAAGACCTTGCCGTTCAGCCTTGAAAATTTGGCCAGTCAAAACGGCAGCAAACTCTTCGGCTTTAGGGTCGCCATCGGTGGGCGTCGGGTTCGGTACTACGTTGCCGCCATTGGGCGAAAAGGTGCTTATTGAGGGAAAGTTCAGGTTAGCGTTCATCGGGCAGCCAGTTCTTGGTAAGCCACTTTGGGTGGCGGATACCCCTTAATCAGCAAGAATCGTGTCAGGCCAAGGTTTGCCGCTTCCGGGGTCAGTGGCACCTTGCTGATGTGTCGGGAAATCGTGGCATGGAGTTTGCGTACCAGAGCCTGCCAGAACTTATTTGACCCCCTGACTGCTTCAAAACCGCTATTTCTACGCTATTTGCCCCATGAGCACGCTGTCGCTGTCAACCTTCCGACACAACCTTTCGAAGTTCAACTTCACGGAGTTGAGTATTCCGGTGTTGGTCTTGCTCATCATGGGAATGCTGGTCATTCCGCTCCATCCGGTTCTTTTGGACTTCCTTTTTACGTTCAACATTGCGGCGAGCGTGTTGATCATCATGATTGCAATCAGGGTTCGCAAACCGTTGGAATTCTCGGCTTTTCCAACCATATTGTTGTTTGCGACGATGTTGCGACTGGCGTTGAATGTGGCTTCGACCCGAGTTGTTCTGGTTGATGGTCACACCGGACCGGACGCCGCTGGCAAAGTGATAGCGGCGTTTGGTGAGTTCGTGATCGGCGGCAACTACGTTGTGGGTTTCATCATATTTGCAATTTTGATGATCATTAACTTCATTGTGGTGACCAAAGGGGCAGGGCGGGTATCCGAGGTCAATGCCCGATTCACCCTGGATGCCATGCCTGGCAAACAGATGTCGATCGACGCAGACCTCAATGCCGGTGTGATTGATCAGGAAACTGCCAAGAAGCGGCGTGCTGAATTGTCGCAAGAATCAGACTTTTTTGGTTCAATGGATGGAGCGTCTAAGTTTGTCAGTGGTGACGCCGTAGCGGGTCTATTGATTCTGCTGATCAATCTCTTTGGGGGCTTGGCTATTGGGATAGGGCAGCATGGCTTGTCATTCAGTGAGGCCGGGAGAATTTATTCAACGTTGACCATTGGCGACGGCCTGGTTGCACAGGTGCCAGCTTTGCTACTGTCATTGGCGACTGCGATTATCGTCACTAGGGTGACGACGAGCGAATCGATGACGGAGCAGGCCAGCAGCCAACTGGGTAACCCTACGGCGTTATTTATCACGGCTTGCATCATGGCGATCCTGGGTTTGGTCCCCGGCATGCCGCATATGGTGTTCATTGGCTTGTCGGCTAGCAGCATGGCTTTGGGCATCATGGTTTTGCGCCGGCAGGCGGTTGTGAACTCTCCGGAAAAGATGGCAGAGGCCAAAATAGCCGCTGAAGCCCCCAAAGAACTGGGTTGGGAGGATCTTGATCAGGTTGATCTTGTGGGTCTGGAAATCGGTTATGGACTGGTTCCCTTGGTGAATGTCGAGACTGGTGGACAGTTGATGACACGTGTCAAAGGGGTGCGCAAGAAGTTGTCGGCCGAACTGGGCTTTCTGATTCAGCCCGTTCGCATTCGGGATGCGCTCAATATTGATCCCGACACCTACCACATCGTCCTCAAAGGGGTGATCCGTGGGCGCGGCAAGATCAAGGTTGGACGCGAAATGGCGATCAATCCCGGTCAGGTTTATGGCGCCTTGGAGGGTACGCCCACTCAAGAACCGGCTTTTGGCCTGGATGCGGTGTGGATCGAGTCGTCCCAGCGTGACCACGCGCGCGCTTTGGGTTACACGGTGGTCGATGCCGCCACTGCGGTGGCAACCCATTTAAACAAGGTGTTGCGCGAGAACGCATCGGACCTGCTCGGCCACGATGAAGTTCAACAGTTGCTGGACAAATTGATTGCCAAGTCGCCGAAGCTGGTGGAGGACTTGATTCCGGCCAAGTTGCCATTGGGGGCCCTCACGAGGACGCTACAAGGCCTGCTCAGTGATGGCGTCTCGATTCGTGACATGCGGACCATTGTGGAAACATTGTCTGAGGTCAGTGTGAGAACCCAGGATCCTGACCAACTGACGGCGCTGGTTCGTCCCCGCCTTGGTCGCATGATTGTTCAGGGTTTGATCGATGACAAAGCGACCTTGTCCGTGATGACCTTGGACCCCAACTTGGAACAACTTTTGCATAACGTGTTGCAACAACATGATTCTGGTCAGGGTGTCGTGATGGAGCCAGGATTGGCAGAGCGGCTTTTTGCGGCGTTGCGCGAGGGCACAAAGGCGGTTGAAGCTCAGGGCCACAACGCTGTGCTGGTTGTCTCACCAGCAGTACGACCATGGTTGGCCAAATCTGTGCGCAGCCGGGTGAATGATCTGGTGGTGCTCTCTTACAGCGAGATACCGGATGATCAATCTGTCAAAGTCATACACACAGTCTCGGCCGAAACTCAAAACGACGGCAACAACCCAAGGCGCTGACATGATCCAACCACTATTCGTACCAATGGGGTGCCGCAATGGAGCTTAAACGAATCCTTGCCAACGATGCAAAAACTGCCAATGACCGTGCCATGTCTTTGTATGGCCGCGATGTTCTGATCATTTCAAGCCATTCAGTTGGCGGGCAAACTGAATTGATCGTAGCTCTGGATATCGAAGAGCAGGCCCCGGAGTCGGTGGTCACGGTCGCGCGGCCCAATGCGCCGTTGACTGAGCCGTCCGTCAGTTTCGGTAGCCAGATGGCCCTGGCGAGCGCTGAAACCAAAGTCGCTTTGACAGCCGCAGCCGCGACTGCAGGGCCGGTTACTGCCAAGACAGCCGACACCTCTCTGGCCAAGCCTGGGCCAGTCAGTATCCAACCGGGTATGCAGTTTGACCGAGAGGTGATGGACCAAATTTTGGATGAGCTCAAGTCATTGCGGCGCGAGGTCAGCTTGAACCAAAAGATATCGGGCTGGCACAGCAACCTTGATTTGGCACCCGAAGTCGAAAACTTGCTCACGTCGTTTACCCATGCCGGCATGCCTACCGGTCTTCGTACCTTGCTGGTCGACACGGTGAAGGACATGCGCAGCGAAAAGGAGGCGCTGGACGCCGTGCGTCATCAGTTGGAACAAGTAGTGCACCGCCCCAGCGCCGCATTGCCTACAAGCGGCATCCACCTGGTGGCTGGTCCCAGTGGCACTGGAAAAACCTTGATGGTGGTACGCCTGGCCAGTCACGCTGCTGCCCAAGTGGGTGCAGGCAGGGTTGCCATGGTCAGTTACCGTGACCTTCGACTGGGCGCCTGGCCCCAAACCTTGTCGATGGCCCGGGAGGCGGGCGTTGAATGCTTCAGGGCCGACACCACAGAAGCACTAAGCACCGTGTTGGCAGCGCTTTCGGGCTACAGCCTGATCCTGATCGATACTTCGGGCAATCAATTGTCTCAGCGAGTGACTGAGATTCAATCGGTTTGCCCTTCCTGCCTCGCGCACGCCATGGTGGCTGCCGACTCGTCGACGGCGACCTTGCGCCGCACGCTTCGAGTCTCCGGCATTCGTTGGAACAGCCTCATGATCAGCAAACTGGATGAGTCGGTCCAGCCCTGGCCCTTGGTCGAGTTTCTCTGCGATAATTTTATTGCGCTGTCCGCGGCGAGTGAGGGTGTTGACCCTGGTGGACTGAAGTGTGACCTGACTACAGGTGCCTTGGTTGAGATGGCATTGGCGCATTTGTCAAGAGTGCCTGATCCGAGCTTTCAAATACCTGCCATCAAGCTGTCCAAGCCGTCCCCGGAGAAGCTGCCAGCGCCTTCGCCCCGCATGTTCATGTCAGCAAACCCCAAGGGTTTGCGCGGGCCTTTTGCCTGACAACAAGGAAAGTCATTGATGAATGTTTCAACTCGCACTGAGGTCATCGGTGTTGCCAGCGGAAAAGGCGGCGTTGGGAAGACCACGGTGGCGGTGAATTTGGCGATCGCCCTGGTGCAGATGGGCCGGCGCGTCATGTTGTTTGACGCCGATTTGGGACTTGCCAACTCCCAGATCGCACTGGGTTGCCGTTGCCCGTTCAATTTGAGTCATTTCATGAGCGGGCAAAAAACCCTGCAGGAAATCATTATCACGTCCAGGCAGGGCGTCAAGCTGATACCCGGTGCGTCTGGAGTCAGTGAGTTGGCCGCCTTGAGCCGGGTTCAGGCGTCACGGGTGGTTCAGTCTTTCAGTGCACTGGAAGATGACATCGATTACCTGGTGGTTGACATGGCAGCCGGTATTTCGCCGTCGGTGCTGGCCTTCATGGCAGCATGTCAGCGGCGCTTTATCGTGGTTCGCGATGATCCATCCTCAATTGCCGATGCCTACGGGATGATCAAGGTCCTGATTCAAGAGCAAAACCTCAATGAAATTTACATTATTCCCAATGCGGTCAAAAATCAGGCGGGTGGACAAAATCTGTTTCGGCGTATCAACCAGGTTTGCGCGCAGTTCTTGAACTACACCACGAAGTATTTGGGCTCGATTGAAAACGACGACCAAATTTTGGCCAGCCACAGGAAGTTTCAGCCCGTGATTGAGTTCGCCCCAGACTCAGCCGGGTCTCGCGATTTCAAGCGCCTGGCCAAAACGGTCGAGCAAATGCCTCGTGCGGGCGACTTCGCTGGCGGGATGCAGTTTTTCGTCGAGCGTCTCGTGCGCTACCAAGCCTAAGGAGTCGGTGCTGATGACGACCAGAATGTACGAGGAAGTCCAAAGTAGCAGCGAAACCTTGGTGCTTGCGCATCTGGGAATGGTCAAACGCGTGGCTTTGCATCTGAAGGTCAGGGTGCCGCCTTTTATGGAACTGGACGAGTTGATTCAGGTTGGGATGATTGGCTTGCTGGAGGCGGCGAGAGCTTTTGTGCCGGCCAAAGGCATTGACTTTGAAAGCTTTGCTCTGAGCCGGGTTCGCGGCGCGATGCTTGATGAAGTGCGCCAGTTGTCTTATTTGCCGCGGTCTGCCGTGGCCTTTAACAGCTCTGAAAACAAGGCCAAGATGGCACTGTTTACAGAACTTGGACGCGGACCGACGCAAGCTGAGTTAGCTGAGTACATGGGTGAAGACCTGGATGTATTCCAAAAAAAGCGGGGGAATGCCAAGCGCTTTGAGACGCAGTCCATGGAACTGATCACCGATGAGGTGATGGGTATCGCCGATGACCGGTCGCGCCAGCCCGATGTGATCGCAGAGCACCGGGATTTCATGCGGGCTGTTGGGGATGCGATTGGGGAACTTCAGGAGAGTGATCAGTTGCTGATGTCCCTCTACTATGTGGAAGAGCTTAATTTGAAAGAAATTGGAGCGACGCTGGGGGTGACGGAGTCACGCGTCAGCCAACTGTTAAGTGGGATCGTGAAAAAATTACGAGTTAGTCTGAAGATTGAGGTGGCCCCCAAGCCCGTGGTGAAAAGAGCCGCTGCCTCTTGATGCGGGTGGCTGCTCAAGTTTTTCTTGCTGCTGTCGACTTCTGATGGGTAAGCCAACTCATCAGGAGATTAGAAATGCGGATCAACTTCAAAGCCATGGAGTCCTACGGGGCGGACAGTATGATGTCTCAGGCTTCGGTTGCAGATGGTGCGGAATTGATTCAGATGCTGTTTGACGGCCTGGTAAACAGCATTGCTGAGGCACGTGGTCATATTGAGCACAATGCTATTTTAGAAAAAGGTAAGTGCATCACCCGCGCATGTCGCATCGTGCTGGGCTTACAGGGAGTTCTTGATTTTCAAAAGGGCGGCGAATTGGCGCTTAACTTGAACGAACTTTACAACTATTTCACTCGGCGGCTCATTTACGCCAACGCACTCAGCGACGTTGGTGCGCTGAACGAAGTCTTGGAACTGACTTCCGAGATACGGGCAGCATGGCTGGAAGTGCCGGTGCAATTACAGCGTCCAGCTGGTGCACGTCTGCAGTGAATGGGTAGGAGGGTTCTGTAAGGTGAGTGTGCAGTTTTAGGGTTTTTGGTTTCGGATGATCCTTGCCGACGGGCT
>JBIKZZ010000120.1:0-9108 GCA_044354435.1 Rhodoferax sp.
AAAAGCGCTTTGGCGAGGTCGAGGCTGTACGGCCGATCTCGTTGGAAATCCAGGACGGAGAATTCCTGGTTCTGGTCGGGCCCTCGGGCTGCGGCAAGAGCACGCTCCTGCGGATGATCGCGGGGCTCGAGTCCGTCAGCGGCGGTCGGATCCTTCTTCAGGACCGGGACGTCACCGGCCTGGCGCCCCGTGACCGCGGCATGGCGATGGTGTTCCAGGATTACGCGCTCTACCCGCACATGACGGTGGCTGAGAACCTCGGCTTCGCGCTGCGCATGCAGGGGGTTGGCCGGCCGGAGATCGACAAGCGAGTGCGCCAGACGGCGCAGACGCTGGAGCTGGGGGAACTGCTCGACCGACGCCCCCGCGCCCTGTCGGGCGGACAGCGGCAGCGGGTCGCGCTCGGGCGGGCGCTGATCCGCCAGCCTCAGGTTTTCCTGTTCGATGAGCCGCTGTCCAACCTTGACGCGAAGCTGCGCGTCGGCATGCGCGCCGAAATCCGGCGCTTGCAGCGGCTGACAGGTATCACCACGGTTTACGTCACCCACGACCAGGTCGAAGCGATGACGATGGCCGACCGTGTGGCGGTGCTCAAGGAGGGGCAGATTCAGCAGATCGGTCGACCCAGCGAGGTGTACGGGTCACCCGCCAATCTGTTCGTCGGTACTTTCATGGGCAGCCCTCCGATGAGCGTTGTAGCGGCCGAAATGACCGCAGACGGCGTCCGCATCGGTGACGGCCCCTGCGCGCCGTGGCCGTCTGGCAGGGCTCGTCCGCCTAGCGGGCCAATTCACCTTGGCATTCGCTCCGAGCATGTCAGTCTGGATGATGCGCAGGCTGGCGGTTGGCCCTTTCAGGCACGGGTGGCCCACGTTGAGGAACACGGCGCCGAAGCGATCGCGATGATCAAGTTCGGCGTCGCAACGATGGCAGCGCGCATCCCGCCAGGACGGCTGCTTGGCGGCGAGTTGGCCGTCCGCTTCCGGCTCGACGTCGAGCGGATGCACTGTTTCGACCCCCAAACCGGCGTGACGCTCTCACATGCCTGACGCTGCCTCCGGTTCTCTCCGTTGGCACCCCCCTGGAGGAGCGGCGCGGGTTCACTGCATCGGTTTAGCGACGCTTGACCTGGTGTTTCGTACCGGATTGCTGCCCAGCGGCCCGGGCAAGAGCTTCGCCACAGCACTGTCGGAGGTCGGCGGTGGGCCGGCCTCGAGCGCGGGAGTATGTGTCGCCCGCTTGGGCGGGCAGGCGACGTTCGCTGGAAGGACGGGTGGCGATGCGGCGGGCACGCGGGTGCGCGAGGAACTGCAGCGCGAAGGAGTCGACACCCAGTGGCTCCGCAGCTTCAGCGGCGTCCAGACCTCGGTATCTGCCATCAGTGTGGACGCGCAGGGTGAGAGGGCCATCCTGGCGTACAGCGACCCGGCGATGCCGTTGGATGCTGACTGGTTGGCGCCGGACCTGGATCCGGGTGCGGTGCTGGCTGACCTCACCTGGCCGGCAGGGGCGCTGACCTTGCTGCACCGTGCGCGCGCGCAGGGTTGGCCTGCGCTGCTCGACGCCGACCGCTTCCGTTACCCGCTTGAGGTGGTCCGCGAGGTGGTGGCAGCGGCCACTGACGTGATCTTTTCCCGACCTGGGCTGGCCCAGCTGTCAGGACACGATGGCATCGTCGAGGGACTGCAAACGGTGGTTGGACCGCATCGACTGGTCGCGGTCACCGACGGCGAGGCGGGCGTCTTCTGGATTGAGGGCGGAGCATTGCGCTGCCAGCGCCCTCCGCCCGTCCAGGTCAGCGACACCACTGGTGCTGGCGACGCCTTCCACGGCGCCTACGCGTTGGCGGTGGCGCGCGGCGAGACGGTCCTAGATGCTTTGCGTTTTGCCACAGCCGTTGCCGCTGCCAAATGCACCCGCCCCGGCGGTCGAGCCGGACTTCCCGACCCGGCCACCCTGGCTGATTTTCTCCACCGACACCCGCTACCCGAACCACAGACCCTGGCGCTTGCGCGCCGAACAACACCATGACCCTGGCTGCACTTCTGAAGGACCTCGACGGCCTGACAGTCGAAACCGATCCGATCACTCGACGCCGCAAGAGCCGCGACTATTTCTGGTTCTCTCCCCTGCTCAAGCAGCGTCTTGACCGTGTTATGGCGGATGTCGTTGTCACACCGGCCAGCGAGACCGAGGTCGTCCGGGTACTGGCTGCCTGCCACCGCCACCAGGTCCCAGTGACGCCGCGCGGCGCCGGTACGGGCAACTACGGGCAGGCGATGCCCCTCTCGGGTGGCGTGGTCCTGGACCTGAAACGGCTGACTGGGGTCCAGGCTCTGGCCGGCGCTCGGGTCGTGGCTGGTTCCGGAGCGGTGATCGGCGACCTGGACAGGCAGTTGAAGGCCTCGCAGCAGCGCGCGCTGCGGTTTGTGCCGTCGACGGCCCAGGTGGCGACGATCGGCGGCTTCGTTGCCGGCGGTTCGGGCGGGGTCGGTTCGGTGCGCTGGGGCGGGCTGCGGGCCCGTGGCAATGTTCTGCGGGTTCGCCTTGTCACCTGCGAGGCGCAGCCGCGCGTGATCGACCTCATGGGGGATGATGTGCTCAAGGCTGTCCACGCCTATGGCACGACAGGCGTGGTCACCGAGATCGAGCTGCCGACGGTCGAGTCGTACGACTGGGTCGAAGTCTTGGTCGCTTCCGACCACTGGGACGACGCTGCCCGCCTGGCGCAAGACCTGGCCGAATCCGACGGCTTGCTGCTCAACGAACTGGCCGCCCTGGCCGCACCCCTGCCGCACGACATTCTCGGGCCTTACAGCGCCTCCTTCCGGCGTGAGCAATCGGCCCTCTTGCTGCTGGTTGCCCCTTTTGCGATGGATGCGGTGGTCACCATGGTCCGACAGGCACGGTGTACGATCGTCTTTCGCTCTGACCACAACAGCGTTGCGTCTGATGACCAATTGCCGTCGGTCACTGAGCTCGGGTGGAACCACACCACCCTGCGCGCGCTGCGGGTCGACCGCCAAATCACCTACCTCCAAACCCGCTACCCCGACCTGCAGGCCGCGCAGCGAGTACGCGCACGCCTGGGTGACGAACTGCCGATGCACATTGAATGGATGCGCTCGAGCGGAACGCCCTCATTGGGCGGGCTGCCCCTGGTGCGATTCACCACCGAGGAGCGTTTGAACGAGATCATGCGGATCCACGAAGAAGAAGGCTGCGGCGTGTTCAACCCGCACGTCTACACCCTAGAGGAGGGCGGCTGGCGTCGTCCCGACCCTGCGCTGCTGGCGTTCAAGCGTCAGGCCGACCCGCTTGGACTTCTCAACCCAGGCAAGATGGTGGCTTGGGACCGCCCGGATTTCGATTTCGGCGCGGGCAAGGACTACGTGTTCCCCGGCCTGCGCGAGTCGGACAGCGCCGTTCTGGCCGAAGATTGACGCAATCGCCGAACCAGAGGTCCGGTTCTGAGCGAGCGTTTGCAGGGCTTGCGGCCCTTGTGCGCCAAAGGCTGCCTCACGCAACGGCTGCAACTCTACGAAATGATCTGTTCCGCACCCGCCGACCGCAAGGACTTAGGGCTTGGGTGCGGCGTGTGTTCATCCAGATCGGTGCCTATTGCATCCACTGGTGCCAGGACCCGTTATCTAGCCATCGTGCCGCCGTCGATGACCATAGCCGCGCCGTTGATGAACGCGGCCTCTTTTGAAACGAGGAACAGGGTCAGCCCGGCCATGTCGTCGGGTGTGCCGGCTCGACCCACCGGTATCTGCGCGACGAAGCGCTCGAACTCCTCTGAACTTCTCATGCTTCGCCGGGACATCGGCGTATCGACTAGGCCCGGTACGATGCAGTTCACGCGAATCCCGCGACCGGCATACTGGACGGCGGCGGCCTTAGTCAGTTGGATCACTCCAGCCTTCGCCACGCCGTAAGGCACGGAGTAGTTCGTGCCTCTCATCGCCGCAATCGATGCCACATTGACGATGGCGCCTGAACCCTGATCAACCATTGCTGCAATCGCACGCTTGCAAAGGAGGAATGTGCCTTTAAGGTTGACCGACAGCACATGATCCCACTCAGTTTCGGGCGTCTCGAGCAATGAGGGAAGGGGGGGATAGACCGCAGCCGAATTGACCAGAATGTCGAGCCGGCCAAAGCGAGCCAGCGTTTCCGTCACGAGCGCATCCACCTGAGCCGCGCTGGATACGTCCGTCTCGATCGAACTGGAATCGGTACTGCCTAATCGCTTCAGCTCGTCGGCGACTTCTGCGCCCCGCCGGGCGTCTTGGTCAGCAATCACCACTTGGCAGCCCTTCGAGGCGAACAGCAGCGCGATCGCTCTACCTATGCCGGAAGCACCACCGCTGACGATCGCCACTTGCCCGGCAAGATCACTCACCTTCGTCCTCTGTCGCAAGTGCCGGTGTGCATCATTGCGGCTGCAGGCCGATCTGCCGTGCCACCTCGGCCAAAGAGGCCGCACTTTCCGCCAGACGCTGGGCATTGGCCTGCGGCGTGTTGTCGCTGAACATTTCCAAATGCAACTTGGCGAAGCTCTCCTTCAAGGAAGGCTGCTGAAGGGACCGCTCCACAGCAGCATACAGCTTGTCGGCCACGGTCTTGGGAACGCCAACCGGAAGATTCAGGGAATAGCTCAAGCCTCTTATACGCGGAATGCCTACCTCGGCGAACGTGGGTGCATCAGGAAACGTTGTTGATCTAGTCGTGCCAGTCACGGCAAGAATTCTGGCTCTTGGACCGAAAGACAGTGCGGTCGCCTCAGCGGCAAAAGCAATCTGGATGTCACCTGCCAGCAGGGCCTGGTAATAGGCCGCAGCGCCCGAATAGGGCACGTTCGTCAAACTGATGCCGACGCCGCGGCTCAGATCCTCGATCAGCAGCCGAACACTAGGGTCAGGCCATCCATAGTTCCACTTGCCGGGACTGCTCTTGGCGTTCAGAACAAATTCGTTGAACGTCTTCCAGGGTGCCTGAGGAGACGTGGCGAGCATGAGCCTGCCTTCTCCCAGCCCAATCAACGGGGGCAGATCCTTCAGAGGAGAAAAACGCAGTTCCTTCACAGTCAGCGGCAATGTGACCAGCGCTGACGGATAAACCAGTGCGATGGTATAGCCATCAGGGGCCGCTTTGGCAACGTGATCGAAGCCGATCGCCATTGCAGCCCCGGGCCGGTTTTCAACCACTACCGGCTGCCCAAGAATCTTAGACATTTCCGGGGCGACCAACCGTGCGACAGTGTCAGGAGCTGTCCCCGCGGTGTTTGCAACGACGATCTTGATTGGCCTGCTGGGAAAATCCTGCGCTGTTACCACGCCCGTTACCAGCAAGGAAATTATGAATAGGCCCGTGGCCTTGCGGCGCGAAAACAGAGAAAAAAAATTCAACATAAACCGTCCTTCAATGTAGTTAATTTAATGGAGCACTTCGGCGCGTCTAGCTTCTCCTTTTTGTTCAGCGATCAAGGAGATTCCCCAATCAGATAGGCATTCCAACCATACCGCGGCCTGTATGGCGCCTTTGATAAACCGACAAGCTGCGTAAAACCCTTACCAGCATCCAACTTTTTACTTATCGGCCACTGTGGACCAGTTCCCGCGCATGTAGATGTTCTGCGCTCACCATCTTGGATTTGGCGCAACCACGGCCACAGCCTAATCCAGGAAACATAGCAACTGTCAGGCGCGACCGCACTTTCACGCGAGCTTTCTTTGATAGCTGGGGGCTTATTTCTTTTGTATCGGGCCGCGATTCATCTCAGAACTTCTGAGCTCACTGAGGATTCTTTGTGAATTAGAGTAATTTGTCAATAGCAACTAATTATTGTCTATGTACAACGATAGATCGCAAAGTCCACAAAGGTCAGCGTAATAGCTGTCGGTTGCTATGGACTGAGGCGCTTGCTTCGCCACCCACATAATTTTTTTTGGGGTAAATTGTACATAGACAAATATAGATTGTATTTGACAAAAAATTCCTTAATGACGGATACTCTGTCTATCAAACTTGGAAACTCCCAACGCCAATGTCCAGATTGACGGATTACCGCAGTTATGCTGACGCTCAGAAGTTCTTCTCCTCGGACAACTTGTGGAAACTGTTCGACGGCACTCGGGAGTTCTTGAACATTGCCACCGAATGCGTGGATCGCCACGCCCAGTCGGGTCTTGATGCGCTTATCGTTGTCAAGGCGGATGGTGAAGATGAAGTCATCACCTATCGCGAGTTGTCGGAGGCCTCCTCGCGCTTCGCGCATTTTCTGGAGGCGCGCGGCGTGCAACCGGGAGACCGCGTCGCGATCATGCTGGAGCCATCGCGGGCTTTCTACGCATCGATGTTCGGCGTCATCAAGCGCGGGGCGATAGCAGTTCCTATGTTCACGCTTTTTGGGCCCGACGGCGTGCGGCTTCGCCTGCGTGATTGCAATCCGGTTCTGCTCGTGACGAACGAGGATAAGGCCGAGGTCGCGCGATCCATGGGTGGCGTGGACGTCGTAGTGTTTAACGAAAAGTTTGCGCAATCCATTGAAATATTCCCGTCAGCGTATGAGGTTCGCACGAGTGCGGATAGCCTGGCAGTGTTTCAGTACACATCGGGCACCACAAGGGAGCTTCCAGAGGCGGTTCGCCACAAGCAAAGGGCGCTTGTAACACTGATGGTGGCCGCGCTTTATGGCACGGGCTTGCGCCCAGGGGACCGCTTCTTTTGCCCTTCATCTCCCGCCTGGGGGCATGGACTATGGCACGGAACGCTGGCGCCGCTGGCGCTTGGGCTCACCGTAGGCGCCTACAGTGGTCGCTTCAATGCCGAACGCCTGTTGGTGGCGCTCTCTGTCCATAAATTCACCAACATGTCCGCCGCGGCGACACATTACCGAATGATGAAAAATTCCGGTGTCGCCAGCCAATTTTCATACGGCTTGGAGAAACTTTCGTTCACCGGAGAGCCCATCGACGACGAAACGGCCGAGTTCGTGCAGAAAGTCTTCGGCATGGAGGTTTGCAGCATTTACGGTACGACAGAGATTGGGGTTGTCCTGGCGAGTTATCCCGGGGCGCCAGACTTCGTGCCAAAGAGGGGGGCGCTTGGCAAGCCCTTGCCTGGCGTACGCGTTGAGGTGCACGATGCCAAGGGACGAGTTTGTCCATCCGGCGCTGCGGGGCAACTAATGGTGTGGCGGCACGCCGGTTGGATTCCGACCAAAGACCTGGGACGCACGGATAGCGACGGATATTTCTACCATGGCGGCAGGGCAGACGACGTGATCATTTCCGCGGGTTGGACGATCAGCGCCGTCCAGATCGAGAACGCCATTCTCGGACATGCCGACGTTCTCGAGTCTGCCGCAATAGGTGTACCGGACGTATTACGCGGGCAGGTCGTCAAGGCGTTCGTCGTTTCCAGTCGACATGGCGGCGACGATTTCGTGCGCGAGATCCAGGACCTCGTGCGGAGCAGGCTGAGCCAGCACGAATACCCGCGGCAAGTAGTCTTCGTTACAGAACTACCCAAGACGCCCGCAGGCAAGGTTCACCGTAAGGTATTGCGCGATCGCGAAGCAGACGCGCAGATTGCTCCGGTTTCATTGATTCCCTAACCCCCACTTTGGAGAAACAGAAGATGTCCACGACGATAGAGCAACGCTCTTTTCCGAAAATAACCGAAAGCGGGCTAGACGATCTCCGCAAGCGCATTGGCGTCAAGATCGAGAATACGCTGGAGCCGTGGTGCCACGAGGCGACGCGAGATAACATCCGGCACTACGCTCACGGCATCGGAGACGATAACCCGCTATGGTGCGACCCCGAGTACGCCGCGAAGACGCAATACGGCGCTATCGTGGCGCTTCCGAGTTTTCTGTTTTCCACAAGTCGCATCGTGTCAGGCTATGTTGGCGGTTTGCCAGGAGTTCACGCAATGTGGTCCGGTGCCGACTGGACCTGGCACAAGCCTGTGCTGCGCAATGACGAAATTCACACCGAGGCCTCTCTCAAGGACTTGGTTGAGCATCAGACGCGGTTCGCTGGCCGGGCAGTGCAGCAGACCTACCATGTCGATTTCTTCAATCAGCATGGTGACAAGATCGCTGGGGCGGACAGTTGGTGTTTCCGTACCGAGCGCGACCATGCGCGCGAACAAGGCACCAAGTACACAGAAGCCCGCAGCCGCGCACCCCGCCGCTATACCGAGGAGGAAATTGGTGAAGCGTACAAGCTGTATCGTGGCGAAGAGGTTCGTGGTGCCACACCGCGCTTTTGGGAAGACGTGAAAGAAGGTGAAGCTTTGCCGGTGATGTTCAAGGGGCCGATGACGGTGACCGGCTTTATCGCCTATGCGCAGGGTTGGGGCGGGCTATATATCCGAGCCAACAAACTAGCCTGGAGGCTGATCGATGCGCACCCCGGCGTGGGCATTGCGAACCGCTTTGGCATTCCGGATGTGCCGGAGCGGGTGCACTGGGAAGAAGAGTTTGCTCTCGAAGTGGGCGCTCCCGGCGCGTACGACTACGGTCCCGAGCGCACCTCTTGGATGACGCACCACCTCACGAACTGGATGGGCGACAGCGGATTCCTGCAGAAATCGAGTACGAAAATTCGTCGCCACAACCCTGAGGGAGACATGGTTTTCATCAAGGGCAAGGTCAAGCGCAAATTCGTCGAAAACGGCAAATACTGTGTCGAGATCGAACAAGAAGCGCGCAATCAGGATGACGAACTTTCGGTGCTCGGGACCGGAGTCGTCGAGTTGCCTACAAAGGGCTGAAATTCACTCACTTGTCGACCTGCCGGAAGCAGCAGAATAGTACGAGAATGGAAGTTCTTGACGCAGATTCATGCACTGGCTTTATCCGAGATTGTCCATTAGCCCCAAGGCTGCTATCGTAAGCCCGTCAGGCGCGGCCGCGTGCGCTACCGGATTCCTAATGGATACCATTAGGAATCCCCAATGAAATCAACGATAACTGTACTGCTTGGAGCGCCAATGCCCCCAGAAACACCGTTCGATCTGAAGTTCACCTCCCGCGAAGTCACCGCTTGGGGCGGATTGGCTCTGCTCAAACGCATGCTCGACGGTATGGGCTTC
>JBIKZZ010000452.1:0-2541 GCA_044354435.1 Rhodoferax sp.
CCAGTGCGATTTTCCACATCAGCCGCAAAGGTGCGGATCTGCTCTGACTCCGGGCGCGAGGCCGGGTAGCTGTTGTTGAACCGCCACTCAGTCTGGGCCTGGGCCGGGACCTGCAACAACAAGGCCACGCCAACAGCTCGGGCAGCATATGTCAAGACATTCAGGGTTTTCATGGATTCTCCAAAGACAAGTTGAAAGAGTCGTCGAGGCACCATTCTATGGACAGCCACCGGCGGTGAAGGACGAGACAGGCATTTCATCGCCGTGGCAATCCGAATTCATGGATCCCCGGTCGTGCCGGGGATGACCCTTTGCGGCCGTCATCCCCGTGGCAACGGGGATCCATGGCGACCTGGTCAGGCCACCACCCGCCGCAACACAAAATCGGCTACCTGGGCCTCGTCGTAGCCCAGCTCAGCCAGCAGCTCGGCGCTGTGCTGGCCTCGGGTGGGCGGTTGTAGCCGCACGCCCAGGCGCTGCCCGCCCATGGTGAAGGGAAACAGCGCGGTGCCAACGGATTGGCCAGCCCGCTCACCGTCGGGCAGGGTGATGTCGGCCAGGCCGCCGGTCGCCAGCAGGTGCTCATCGTCGTACAGCTCCTCAGGCTTGCGGATCGGCGCAAAGGGCAGGCCCACGCGCTCGAATAACGCGGCCAGCTCGGCTGCGCGCCAGGCGATCAGCCGTTCACGCAATACCGGCATCAAGGTGCCCCGTCCCTGCACACGCAGGTTGTTGGTCGCATACTGCGGCAAATCACGCAGATCGGCCAGGCCCAGCGCGTCGCAAAAGGTGAGCCATTGGGCGTCGCTGACAGCGGCCAGGAAGATCTGCTCGCCGTCCTTGACGGTGAAGATGTCGTAAATACCCCAGGCTGAAATACGGTCCGGCATGGGCGCCGCCGCGCGGCCGGTGATGGCGTACTGCAGCATGTGCTGGCCCACCAGAAACACATTGTTTTCATAGAGCGCGGTCTGCACCTCCTGGCCGCGCCCGGTGATGCCGCGTTGGATCAAGGCCCCCATGGCCCCGATGGCGCCGAACATACCGCCCATGATGTCGTTCACGCTGCTGCCGGCACGCAGCGGGTCGCCAGGGCGGCCAGTCATGTAGGCCAGGCCACCCATCATCTGCACCACCTCGTCGAGTGCGGTGCGGTGGTCGTAGGGGCCGGGCAGAAAACCTTTGTGGCTGACGTAGATCAGACGTGAGTCGGCTTGACTGAGCGAGGCGTAATCGAGCCCGTACTTGGCCATGGTGCCGGGCTTGAAGTTTTCGGCCACCACATCGGCACTGGAGGCCAGGCGCCTTGCCGCCGCCGCGCCGTCGGGCTGATGCAGGTCAATGGCGATGCTTTTCTTGTTGCGGTTGAACATGGGGAAGAAACCGGCACCCGCGCCCAGCAGATGCCGGGTGCGGTCGCCCTCGATCGGCTCCACCTTGATCACCTCGGCCCCCAGGTCAGCCAGCACCATGCCGCAGGTCGGGCCCATCACCATGTGGGTGAATTCAACCACCCTCAACCCAGTCAGGGGAAGGGCGGGATCAGCGCTGATTTGTGTCTTCATGCCGCCATTGTGCAACGGTCCAGAGATTGAACTGATGCGTCATTACACACTTATTTGTCATGGATTATTGAATGAATAAGGAGTTAATGGCTTCCTTGGTATGCAATACAGTCAGATGTATGAAAAACCGATCCACGGTACCCGACAAACGCGAACCATTGGCCATTCCACAGGCGGTACTGTTTGACGCCTACGGCACCTTGTTCGATGTCTACAGCGTGGCGCTGGCGGCCGAGCAGCTGTTCCCTGGCCATGGCCAGGCGCTGAGCCTGCTCTGGCGCGACAAACAAATTGAGTACACCCGGCTGGTGACCACCAGCAACCACGGCGCGCACTACCGTCCGTTTTGGGAACTGACCCGGGCCGCCCTGGTGTTTGCTATTAAAAAAATAGCATTAACCTCAATAACCACGGGGCCTGAGGCCAGTTTTGATCAAAATTTTGGGGCGGCGGTTGAGCGCCTGATGAACCAGTACCGAAGCCTGAGCGCCTTTCCGGAAAACCGCGAGGTGCTGAGCGAGCTGCAACGGCTCGGCATTCCAACCGGCATCCTGAGCAATGGCGACCCGGCCATGCTGCAGCTGGCGGTCAAGTCGGCTGGGTTGGACGGGCTGCTGACCCACGTGATCAGCGTCGACCCGATCCGCAAGTACAAGACCCACCCCGACGCCTACGCGCTGGGCGAACAGGCCACGGGCCTGCCGGCAGGGCGAATCGCCTTTGTCAGCAGCAATGCATGGGACGCGCTGGCCGCCACTTGGTACGGCTACCAGACGCTGTGGGTCAACCGCTCCCAGCAGCCCTTTGAAGAGCTCGGCACCCTGCCCACCCGCACCGGCAGCAGCCTGCGCGCGGTGCTCGATTTTTTTCCGTCCCCACCCCTGAACGAGGTTTGACATCATGACCGAACGCACCCCCGCCCATCGCCTGCAGGTGGCGACCGAACTGCACCGCTTCATTGAAGACCGGGTGCTGC
>JBIKZZ010000451.1:0-2541 GCA_044354435.1 Rhodoferax sp.
CCCAGGCCATGCAGGACAACATGAAGAAAGCCCAAGATGAGCTTGGCTCTATTGAAGTCAACGGCGAGTCCGGCGCCGGCCTGGTTAAGGTCACTATGACCTGCAAGCACGACGTCAAACGCGTGACGATTGATCCGAGCTTGCTGGCCGAAGACAAAGACATGTTGGAGGACCTGGTCGCTGCCGCTTTCAATGCGGCTGTGCGCAAGGCCGAGGAAACTTCCGCTGAAAAAATGGGCAAAATCACGGCCGGCATGCCGGGCCTGCCGGGCGGCATGAAATTCCCGTTCTAAGTCGGGAACAGACGTGGCTGAGGCCAATGCGCTAGAGATCTTGGTCCAGGCCTTACGACGGCTGCCCGGGGTGGGCGTCAAGTCGGCTTCGCGCATGGCGTTTCATTTGTTGCAGCATGATCGTGCCGGTGCCCTGACGCTGTCTCGGGCTCTGGCCGAGGCCACCGAACAGGTGAGCCATTGCGAGCGCTGTCATACCTTCACCCAAAGTCTTGTCTGCGCGACTTGTCTTGACCCCCAACGTGACGGGGCCAAACTTTGCGTGGTCGAGACCCCTGCTGACCAGTCGGCAGTGGAGCGGACCGGTGCCTACCGCGGGCTATACTTTGTGCTGATGGGCCGCCTCAGCCCGCTTGATGGTATCGGCCCCAAGGACATTGGCCTGAAAAAACTGTTCGACCGGGCCTGCGATGGCCTTGTACAGGAAGTGATTCTGGCTACCAATTTCACCGCCGAAGGCGAGGCGACCGCGCATGTGATCAGCGAGGCGCTGAAGGCCCGGGGCTTGAATCTGACCCGGTTGGCGCGAGGTGTGCCCGCTGGTAGCGAACTGGAGTACGTGGACCTAGGCACAATCGCCCATGCCCTCGTGGATCGGCGCTAGCACTTCACTGCGGATTGGTCGATATAAACTGTTTTTCTTTGGATTCACCCCTACCATGACAACCCAATTTTCCCTGGCCCACTGGTGTGTCTTGGTGGCCGCTTTGTTACCTATTGTTTGCGCCGGTATAGCCAAATCAGGCGCTATCGGCATGTCACGACGCGATGGCGGTTATGACAACGGCAACCCTAGAGCCTGGCTCGCTGTGCAGTCAGGTTGGCGTGCCCGCGCCAACGCCGCTCAGGCCAACAGCTTTGAAGCCTTGCCCTTTTTCATTGGGGCGGTCGTCATTGCACAGCAATTGGCGGCTCCGCAAGGCCGAATTGACGCGTTGGCGCTGATATTTATTGGGTTACGCTTGGCCTACATTGTCAGTTATGTGGGTGGATGGGCGAGCGTTCGCAGTGTGTTGTGGGTGCTGGCTCTGGCGGTCAATATCGCCATCTTGATGCTGGGTTGGCGCGTCTAGCCGCCGCAGGGGTTTGCGGTAGTTAATGATCTTGTGATGATCACCGAGGCCCGGGCGCCACAGGCGGGTTGGCCACGCATTGTGTTCGTGAACGAAGCGTTCGTGCGGATGACGGGCTACAGCCGCCAGCAGGTTCTTGGTCAGCCGTGCAATCTGCTACACGGTGAAAAAACCGACCGCAATGAACTCGATCGACTGCAGCAGGCGATGGCGAGAGGGGAACCGGTGCGCTCTGAGCAACTGAATTATGCCCAGGGTAGTCGACCATTCTGGACTGGCATCGATATGGCGCCGATCCGAAGCGTCACAGACGCATACACACATTGGGTGTTTGTCCAGAGTGACCTGTCCCATCGCACGCGCAGCAGCGCTGAGATTGAGCATCTGGCATGCCATGATGCGCTCACCGGGCTGGCCAATCGCACCCTGCTGTTGGACCGGCTTCACCAAACCCTGGCTGGCTGTGCCCGGAACCCAGTTTTCTGTGGCCTGATGTTCATTGATCTTGACAACTTCAAGGAGGCCAATGACGCCGGCGGCCATGCTCAGGGTGACCAGCTGTTGCTGGAAGTGGCCGCCAGGTTGCAAACCTGCGTGCGCGAAGCGGACACCATTGCCCGCTTTGGCGGCGATGAATTCGTGATCCTGCTGCAATCCTTGGGTTTTGATCCCGCGGAAGCGGCGGCCAATGCCGAGGCGGTTTATCACAAAATTGCTTCGCGGCTGGCTCAACCTTTTCAGAGCCAAGCCTTGCAGTACCGGGCCAACGCCAGTGTCGGCATTAATTTGTTTGGCCAACTGCCGAGTACGGTGGACGAATTGATACGGCATGCCGACCTGGCGATGTACCAGGCTAAAGGTGCGGGTAAAAACACCTACCGGTTTTTTGACATGGGCATGCAAAAAATGGTAGACGAGCGTTCCTGGATGGGCAATGAATTACGACACGCGGTTCAGCGGCAGCAGTTGTCTTTGGACTACCAGGCCCAGTTCGGCGTGCAGCAGGAGCTCATCGGCGCCGAAGCGCTGTTGCGCTGGTCGTTTCCCGGACAAGGCTTTGTGCCTCCGGACATCTTCATCCCCCTTGCGGAGCAAATCGGCGTCATCGTGGATCTTGGCACTTGGGTGCTGGATGTCGCCTGCCAGGAGTTAGCCCGCTGGGCCGCCATCCCGGC
>JBIKZZ010000458.1:0-2541 GCA_044354435.1 Rhodoferax sp.
CACATGGGGCCGCTGATCAGCGCCACGGCGCGGGACGATATCCACGCCATGGTGCAGCGCGCGGTGACCCAGGGCGCCCAACTGGACTGCGGCGGCGTGCTGCCGGGCGGCCCCGGCTACTTCTACCCCGCCACGCTGCTGACCCAGGTGCGCCAGGACATGGAGATCGTGCAAGAAGAGGTGTTTGGCCCGTTGCTGTGTGTGCTGCCCTACCGCGACATCGACCACGCGCTGGCGCTGGCGAATGACCACCAGTTTGGCCTGGCCTCGGTGATCTACTCCAGCAACTACCAGCAGATCATGCAGGCCAGCAACGAGATCGAGGCCGGCGAGCTCTACATCAACCGCACCCCGGCCGACCCCTACCAGGGCTACCATGCCGGCTGGAAGCGCTCCGGCCTCGGCGGTGATGACGGCAAGCACGGCATGCTGGAGTTCACCCAGACCCGGCTGGTCGTCATGAAATATTGATGAAATCGGCCTCTAGCCCGTCATCCCCGCTAACAACCCGTCATCCCCAGCTCGACTGGGGATCCATGACTGCCTGGTTTCCCGGTCTTGGCCGGGAATGACGTGGGAAATGCCAAGAACCCGTCGTCCCCGGCTTGACCGAGGATCCAGGACTGCCTGGATTCCCGTACATGGACGCCCCCGAATTTGCCAGGCTTTCAATTCATGACGGTTTGAAGGTAAAGATTGCACCCGTACATTCGGACTTTGAATGCGGCTTGCGCCGCTGTCCCTGATGGGATTCGCTGGTTGACTCCTCGATCGGTCGGGCGCACTTTATGTGCTTCGGGAATCTCGGGTTTTGCCAACCACGGTCTGACCTGTTTTGCCATCACTTCATGATCGCCTGAGCAATCGGTGGTTCAGTTCTCCCTGCTTTGTTCTTCTCGCTTTTCGCATCCAACCGGTCTGACTATGGGGCCGCTTTGGCGGCCGCGTAGTCAGACCGGAACTCTCTGTCGTGGGCCAACAATGCCCATACGATGCGAGCATTTTTGTTGGCCAGCGCCACGGCCGCCACATTCTTGTTCCGTCGATTAACTACCCCGTTTATCCAACTGCAGGATTCTGGCTTCTGCTGCGCCCGGTAAATTACTGAACGCGCGCCGTGAATAAGTAGGGTTCGCAGATAGGTATCACCGCGTTTGCTGATACTCAGCAGGTTCTGTTTGCCACCACTGGAGTGCTGTTTGGGCACTAGGCCCAGCCAGGCGGCAACCTGACGGCCACCGTCAAAGTTCTTCGCATCCCCCAGTGAAGCCACCAGCGCGCTGGCGGTGATGGGGCCAATGCCTGGGACTTGTGCCAACTTGCTACTAGCATCACTTTGGCGATGCCATTTCACGATCTGCGACTCCAGTTCATCGACCTGCCGGTCGAGCTCCTTCAAATGGTCCAGCAATCGCTGCACCAGAAGCCGAAATGAACCTGGCAATTCGTTGCTGGCATCTTCAATAAGTTCAGGCACACGCGACGCGATGTAGCCAATTCCCTGTGGAACGATTAGGCCAAACTCCGACAACAAACCGCGAATCTGGTTAGCCTGGGCCGTGCGTGCCTTCACAAAACCCTGACGGACCCGGTGCAGCGACAAAACCGCCTGCTGCTCGATGTTCTTGATGGGCACAAAGCGCATATTGGGTCGGGCCACCGCTTCGCATATTGCCTCAGCATCGGCGGCATCGTTTTTGTTGGTCTTGACGTAGGGCTTGACGAATTGAGGCGCCATTAACTTGACGGTGTGACCAAAACCTTGCAGTTTTCGAGCCCAGTGATGTGCACTTCCACAGGCTTCCATGCCAATCAGGCAAGCAGGCAGATTTACGAAGAACTCGGCCACTTGGTCGCGCCGGATCTGCTTCTTAATGACGGTCTTGCCAAACTCATTGACTCCGTGCAGTTGAAACACATTTTTTGCCAGATCGATGCCTACTGTAGTAATCTTCATATCGGACGCTCCTGTCTGTTCAAGTGGGTTGGTAAACACCTCCACTTTGGCACATTACGATGCCGCCTAGGTGGGGGCGTCCATCCCATTGGTCGTGGCCGGGAATGACGAGACACCTGACCGGGAATGACGAGACAGGTGCCAGGGAATGACAAGCTGTCGTCATCCCCGGCTTGATCGGGGATCCATGTCAGCCTGCACTGCTGCAATCCGCGCCTGGTAGACGGCGTCACCAATCTGGCTGCCGCTGGCGCCAGCGGCCTGCGCAGCCGCCGCCACCGAGGCGGTGGGCACGCCTTGCGCTGCCCCCAGCGCCGCCAGCAGGCGCGCACGCTGCGGGTAGGGCGCATCCTGCAGACCGAGTCGGCCCCGGGCATCGCACTCACAGGCCAGCAGCACCTCGGTAAAACGCTGCGGCTGGCGCAGCGCATCGCAGCGCGTCAGCAGCCGCATCAGGTCGGTGGCGTTGAGTTCGGCGCTGCGGTGGATGCTGCCCTGCTCGCGCGCCACCACCTCGGCCAGTTCGCGGCAAGCCGTCGGCACGCGCCAACGTTCGGCCAGGCGGCGCAGCAAGCCCAGGTCAT
>JBIKZZ010000122.1:0-9058 GCA_044354435.1 Rhodoferax sp.
GCGCAGAAACAGCACATAGCCGGCAAACCAAGCCAGCGTGGGCAGCGCCAGCCGCCAGTCGGCCTGGGCCAGCAGCACCAGGCTGGCCAGCCCGTAGATGAGGATGTACCAGACTGAGCGCACGCCCTGCACCGCACTCTCGCGCAGGGCGTTGCCGGTCTGCATCACCCGGTTGGCGATGCGCCCGGCAAAGTCGTCCTGAAAAAACGGCCAGCTTTGCCGCACCACGTGCCAGTGGTTCTGCCACCGTACCAGGCTGGTGAAACCCGGCATCACCGCATTGAAGCGCAGCAGGCTGTCCAGCAGCAAAATCAGGGGACGCACCACCAGCATGAAGACCAGCATGGCCAGCAGCATCGGCCCGGCCTGCGCCAGCGCGGCGGGCCGGTCGCTGGCGGCCATCAGCGCCACCAGGCGGCCCAGCAGAACCGGCAGCACGGTGTCGCTCAGGGCCACCAGCAGGCAACTCAGCAACATGGCCGCAAACAAGCCGCGCGCCTGGCGTACAAAGTGCCAGTAAAAGGCCAGCAGCCGCGGCGGTGGCGCTTCGGGCGGTGGGGTGGCCGTGGCCTGGATGCGGGATTCGACGCGGCGAAACAGCGCGCTGAACATCGGCGCTCAGCGCCGCTGCGCCATCAGGGACCGCAGGTCGGCCTCGTAGCCTTTCAGGGTCTCCAGTGCTTTGGCGCGCTGGCTCGGGCTGGTGCTGTTGTGCAGCGCAGCGTAGGTGCGGCAGTTTTCCTGAAGCAGTTTGATTTGTTGGCTTCGGTAGATGGGATCGGGTGAATTCACGGCGCGATCGAGCAGGCCACGCGCTTCCAAGCGGTTGCGCTCGGCGCCGAGTCCGCCACTCTGGATCAGGCGCAGTGTTTGCAGGGTATCCGTATGGCGTCGCTGCGATTCGCGGTAGCTCATCTCGGCGTCATACTGGGATGCGGCCACGGCCTCGCGCACGGTGGCACGTTGCGCTGCATCGAGCCGGCCGTAAAGGCCTTCAGCTCGGTCCACCAGCCTCTTGACATGACGCGCGCGTCGCTCGCCCGGGGTGCCGTCCAGCCAATTTTCGCGCCAGTTTTCGCTGCGCTTGTCGAGCTGACGCGCCAGCTGCGCCAGCTGCTCGGGCTTGAGCAACAGGGTGACCGCGCTCAGGGTCGGCTCGGCCTGATCAGCGGTCGCATTGAGCCGTGGCATAAATTCGTTGTAAAGCTCGCACAGTTGTTCGGGCGTGACGTTCCCTGGCGTCAAGCGTTGCACTTTGTCGAGCAAACCCAGGTAGATGGGCAGCTCGTTACTGCGGTGCCAGGCATGCAGTACGGCCAAGTCAGCCCTAACCCGAGTGGTTTGTGCCTCAGTGAAATCAAAGTAGCTGTCTAGCCACCAATAAGCCAGCTCCGGGGCCTGGCTGTAGCCGAGCCGTAACGCGCTGCAGCCGGACAGCAGCAGCGCCAGCAGCAGGCCGATAATGCGGGAAACGCGGACACTGAAAAGGGTGACATTCATGGCGACAGGCATTTCAGGCATAGGCATAGGGCAGGGGCCCGTGGATGTAGTCATTATGGCCGCCGGCAAAGGTACCCGCATGAAGAGCCGCCTGCCCAAGGTCTTGCACCGTTTGGCGGGGCGCTCTCTGGTGCAACATGTGGTGGACACGGCGACTGAGTTGCAGGCCCGGCAGGTGGTGCTGGTCACCGGCCATGGTGCTATGGAAGTTGAAGCACACTTAGCCCAATCCACGAGGCCTGGCGCCCCGTTGAGTACCCAATTTGTACGCCAGGAGCCGCAGCTGGGCACCGGTCACGCGGTGATGCAGGCCGTGCCCTGCCTGGCCGATGATGGCACGGTGGTGGTCTTGTCGGGTGACGTGCCGCTGACACGTGCCGACACCTTGCGCCAACTGCTGGCCGCCAGTGGCGGCAACCGACTGGCCTTGCTGACCATCGACTTCGCCGACCCTACCGGCTATGGCCGCATCGTGCGTGACGGCGACGTGGTGCAGGCCATCGTCGAGCACAAGGATGCCAGCCCCGCGCAACGCCAGATCACCGAGGTGTACAGCGGCATCATGGCGGTGCCGGCCCGCATGCTCAAAGCTTGGTTAGGCCGACTGGACACCCACAACGCCCAGGGCGAGTACTACCTGACCGACATCGTCAAGTTTGCCGTGGCCGACGGCGTGCCGGTGGTGGCGCACCGTATTGACAACGCGCTTGAGGTGGCCGGCGTCAACAGCCCGGTGCAACTGGCTGAGCTGGAACGGGCCTGGCAAAAGCAGGTGGCGCTGCAACTTATGACCGAGGGTGTGCGCCTGGCCGATCCCGCCCGGTTTGACGTGCGCGGCACCCTGACGTGTGCTCAGGATGTGGCTATCGACGTCAACTGCGTGTTTGAGGGCCATGTGTCGTTGGGCGAGGGGGTGAGCATTGGCGCCAATTGCGTGATCATCAACGCCACGATTGCCGCTGGTGCGGTGATCCACCCTTTCACGCACATTGAAGGTGGTGCACCTGGCAGCAAGGATGCTGTGGCTGTGGGTGCGGGGGCACTGATCGGCCCCTTTGCGCGGTTGCGCCCAGGCGCCCGGCTGGGCGAGCAGGTGCACATCGGTAATTTTGTCGAGGTCAAAAATTCCACCCTGGCCAAAGGCGCCAAGGCCAACCACCTGGCCTACCTGGGTGACGCGGTGGTGGGCGAACGGGTTAACTTTGGCGCGGGCAGCATCACCGCCAATTACGACGGCGCTTACAAGCACCGCACCACGATAGAGGCGGATGTGCACATTGGCAGCAACTGCGTGCTGATTGCACCGGTCACCATCGGCGCCGGCGGCACGGTGGGTGGCGGTTCCGCCATCACCAAAGACACGCCGCCCGGCGCGCTGACGGTGGCGCGTGGCAAGCAGGTCAGCATTCCCAACTGGACGCGCCCCAGCAAATGAGCCAGGCCGCAGAGCCGCCCGCGCAGCGCATAGAACGGCTGGAGCGTGAGCTGCGACTGGCCCGCGCCGAACTGGACGAGTTCACCCGCGCCGTCTCGCACGACCTGCGAGCCCCATTGCGCCACCTGGGCGCCTATACCCAGATCTTGCGTGAAGACCTGCCAGAACCCCAATTGGCGCAGGCACTGCCGCACTTGGACCGCATCAGCGAGGCCGCACGCTTGATGGGGTTACAGATTGACGGGCTGCTGCGGCTCGCCCAATGCGGGCAAGCCCCTATTCAGCCAGAGCCAGTGGATGTCGGGGCCCTGGCGCAGGCGGTCTACGCGGCGCTGCGGCGCGAGCCCGGGCCAGATGCCGCCGACGGCCCAGGCGCGCGGCCAATTGATTGGCAGGTGGCGCCAGGCATTCCGCCGCCGTCGGCTGACGCTGCCCTGCTGCGCGAGGCCCTGACCCAGTTGCTGGCCAACGCGCTCAAGTTCACTCGGCCGCGTCTGCAGGCCAGCATCAGTCTGACTGGCCGCCAAGAGTTGGGTCAGTGTGTACTCACCTTAGCAGATAACGGCGTTGGCTTTAACCCGGCTTACCAGGCCAGGCTGTTCCAGCCCTTTTCGCGGCTGCACAGCACCAAGGCCTTTGAAGGCCTGGGCCTGGGCTTGGCCATCACCCGCAAGATCATTGAGCGCCACGGTGGCGAGATTGAGGCCAGCAGCGAGCCAGGCGGCGGCTGCCGGGTGAGCGTCAGGTTGCCGCTGGCCTGACAGCTTGTTCACCGGCTGTGCTGGGCGCGACGGTCAATTTGAAGCCCAGCGCTTTCAACACCTTGAAGAGCGTGTCTGAGCTGGGTGCCCGCTCTCCAGACAGACTTTTGTACAGACTTTCCCGGGACAGGCCGGTATCGCGCGCCAGTTTGGACATGCCGCGGGCCCTCGCCACATCGCCCAGTGCAGCGCCCAGCAACAGGGGGTCGCCATCTTCAAGGACCTGCCGAATATATTCAGCGATATCGTCCTCATCCCGAAGGTAGTTGACGAGGTCAAATGGCCGGGTCTTTATCTTGCTCATTCGAGTTCCTTTGACAGCTTGATGGCCCGCTGAGCCTTGATCTGACCCAGCCATTGCATGAACGCCTCGGTTTCGATCACTGTGTACATGCATGAATTGTAGTCGCATGGCTACAGTTGCGGCAACAGCCTGGGCTTCCATGTCTGCGCAGCATGCACCGCTTCAGGCCGTTGGCAGCGGCAACACCGCGCCAAACTTGCTGCGCTTGACGCTGAAAAACGCCTTGACGTTGCGCACATTGGCATCGGCAGTGAACAGGCGCTGCGTCAGCGCCAGGTAGGCGGGCATGTTGGCGGTGTGCACCACCAGGCAAAAATCCGGTCCGGGTGAGACGCGATAGCACTGTTGCACCGCGTCGTGGGGCGCCACCTCGGCTTCAAAGGCTTCCAGCGCGGCCTGGTCTTGCCGGTCCAGCGTCACCTCCACCACGGCGCACAGGCCGTGGCCGGCCACGCTGGCCAGTTTGTCCACACTGAGGACGGCCACCTGGCGCTCGATCCAGCCGGCTTCAAGCAGACGCTTGACCCGCCGCAGGCAGGTGGGGGGTGACACATGCACCAGCTCGGCCAGCGCCAGATTGCTCAGGGAGGCATCTTGCTGCAGCTGCGTCAGCAAGGCCAGGTCGATGGTATCTAGTGTGATTTGTTCCATATAAATCTATAAAAAGAAACAAAACGATATTTTTTTATTTTATTGAAATTATTACTGATTTATAAATGAAAAAATTATAAAAATTTCAATCTTGTGCAATTACCATAGACCCATTTTTTGAAGGGGAATGGTTGATGTGTGGCATTGTTGGTGCGGTTTCTACCCGCAATATCGTCCCTATCCTGGTGCAGGGTCTGCAACGGCTGGAATACCGGGGTTATGACTCTTGCGGCGTGGCGGTGCACAGCGGTGGCCTGCACCGCGCGCGCAGCACCGAGCGCGTGGCCGAGTTACTGGGTCAAGTGACACAGAATCATCTGGAAGGCGCGACCGGCATCGCCCACACCCGCTGGGCCACGCATGGCGCGCCGGTGGTGCACAACGCCCACCCGCACTTCAGCCACGGCCCCGGGACTGATGCCGCCAGCCGCCCTGGCCGGGTGGCCTTGGTGCACAACGGCATCATCGAAAACCATGATGAACTGCGCGCCAGCCTGCAGGCGCGCGGCTATGTGTTTCAGAGCCAGACCGACACCGAGGTCATTGCTCATCTGGTGGACAGTCTGTACGACGGCGACCTGTTTGAGGCCGTCAAGGCCGCCATCAGTCAGTTGCAAGGCGCCTACGCCATCGCGGTGTTTTGCAAGGACGAGCCACACCGGTTGATAGGCGCGCGCGCCGGCTCTCCGCTCATCCTGGGCGTGGGGCAGGGTGGCACTGAACATTTTCTGGCCAGCGACGCCATGGCCCTGGCCGGGGTGACCGACCAGATCGTTTACCTAGAAGAGGGCGACGTGGTCGATCTGCAGCTGGGCAAATACTGGCTGGTGGACAAGGCACACAAGCCTCTCACGCCAGCGCAACGCCCGGTGAAAACAGTGCTGGCCCACAGCGGTGCCGCCGAGCTGGGCCCCTACCGGCACTACATGCAAAAAGAGATTTTTGAGCAGCCGCGCGCCATCGCCGACACGCTGGAGGGCGTGGAGGGCATCGCGCCTGAGCTTTTTGATGGCAGCCAAACGAGTGCAGCGCGTGTCTTCAAGGGCATTGATTCGGTACTGATCCTGGCCTGCGGCACCAGCTACTACAGCGGCTGCACCGCCAAGTACTGGCTGGAGAGTATCGCCAAAATTCCGACCCAGGTGGAGGTGGCGAGTGAGTACCGCTACCGCGACTCGGTGCCCAACCCGCGTACCTTGGTGGTCACCATCACCCAGTCGGGCGAAACCGCCGACACCCTGGCCGCGCTGCGCCACGCGCAAAGCCTGGGCATGACGCACACCCTGACCATTTGCAACGTGGCCACCAGCGCCATGGTGCGCGAATGCGAGCTGGCCTACATCACCCGGGCCGGGGTCGAGATTGGCGTGGCCAGCACCAAGGCCTTTACCGCACAGCTGGCTGGCCTGTTTTTGCTGACGCTGGCGCTGGCGCAATCGCGTGGCCACTTGAGCGATGCCGAAGAGGCGCGCCACCTCAAGGCCATGCGCCACCTGCCTGCCGCGTTACAGGCCGTACTGGCGCTGGAGCCGCAGCTGATGGCTTGGGCCGACGACTTTGCCACCAAGGACCACGCCCTTTGTCTGGGCCGCGGCCTGCACTACCCGATTGCCATGGAAGGCGCGCTCAAGCTCAAGGAGATCAGCTACATCCACGCCGAGGCCTACCCGGCCGGCGAGCTCAAACACGGTCCGCTGGCGCTGGTGACCGCTGCCATGCCGGTGGTGACGGTGGCCCCCAACGACGCACTGCTGGAAAAGCTCAAAAGCAATATGCACGAGGTACGCGCCCGGGGCGGCGTGCTGTATGTGTTGGCCGACGCCGACACCCGGCTCGAAAGCAGCGAAGGCCTGCACGTGATCCGCATGCCCGAGCACTATGGCGAGCTCTCACCCCTGCTGCATGTGGTGCCCCTGCAGCTGCTGGCTTATCACACCGCCTGTGTGCGCGGCACCGACGTCGACAAACCGAGGAACTTGGCGAAGAGTGTGACAGTGGAGTAATCGCAACGGTTTGCGATCAGCAGCCGTTCCATTGATAATCCTCGAGCTTATGGCCACCTCCAGTTTTTTTGCCCTGCTTGACGACATTGCTACGCTGCTTGATGACGTGGCACTCATGACCAAGGTGGCGGCCAAGAAAACCGCGGGCGTGTTGGGCGACGACCTGGCGCTCAATGCCCAGCAGGTCGCCGGCGTCAACGCGGACCGCGAGCTGCCAGTGGTGTGGGCAGTGGCCAAGGGCTCGATGCGCAACAAGGCGATCCTGGTCCCGGCGGCCCTGCTGATCAGTGCCCTGCTGCCCGCGTTGATCACCCCGCTGCTCATGCTCGGTGGCCTGTTCTTGTGCTTTGAGGGCACCGAAAAAGTCGTTCATTTGCTGCTGCACCGCTCGGGCGGTGACGCGAAACACAATGACGAGCTGCGGCAGGCCATCGCGGACGAGACCGTGGACATCGTGGCCTTTGAGCAGGGCAAGATCAAGGGCGCGGTGCGCACCGATTTCATTCTGTCGGCCGAAATCATCGTCATCACCCTGGGCACCGTAGCCAGCGCCAGCATGGCGCAGCGCGTCTCGGTGTTGGTGGGTATTTCGCTGTTGATGACCGTGGGCGTCTATGGGTTGGTGGCGGGCATCGTCAAGCTCGACGATGCCGGGCTTTACCTCAGCCGCCAGGCGGCACGCTGGCAGCAGGCCCTGGGCCGGGCGGTGGTGTGGACCGCGCCTTGGCTGATGAAGGCCTTGTCAACCCTGGGCACTGCGGCGATGTTCATGGTGGGTGGCGGCATTTTGGTCCATGGCGTGCCGGCCATTGGCCACGGCATCGACGATTTTGCTGCCAGCCTGGGCTGGGCCGCTCCTTTGGTGGCTAGCTTGGCGGGCGCACTGGTAGGGTTGGTCCTTGGCGGGGTGGTGCTGGGGCTGCTGCGCAGCGTGCAGCGCTTGTATCGCCGAGGCCGGCCTGAGGCGGTTTGACGCGCGAGCGCTGGGCCAGTGCTGGTTGACCGTCAGTTCAGGCCTTGATGCGCCAGCGGACACGCAAATCAGCCCCATGCACCAGACCAGCAGTGACCAAAAAAAGCGCCATGCCCGGCCAAAAGCCCGGCGTGAGCGCGCATCGCAGCGCCAGCATCAGCGATAGCCCGGAAAGCACTGTCAGCCCGTAATCACGCAAGGCCAAGCCACGACCAGTCAGACTGTGCAACAACCCTAAAGCCAGGGTTTCCAGGGTGATGAAGGCGATGGCAATGTCCACCACCAGCGGGGTTTGGTAGATCTGTTCGAGGTTCACACCTTGGCCAGACCGAGCAGATGGCCCATGTCTTTGAGGAAGATGCGCACATGGGCCATGGGCTTCTTGCGCACCAGCTTCTTGTTCATATACGACTCGAAGGTGAGTTGCTGCACGTCGCGGTCTTCGCAGATTTTGACGAACCGCTCGCGCCGCTTTTCGCTGCTGTACCAGAACCACTGCATGATGCCCAGCACGGTAAAGACGGTGCGGTGCGCTTTCATGAACTGTTTGCGCGCCAGGCGCAGGCTTTTCACCTCACCCGTTTTAAGCAGCGCCTCTACGGCATGCGCGGCCAGCTCGCCACCGTACATGGCGTAGTAAATGCCTTCGCCGGAGGCGGGGGCTACCACGCCGGCCGCGTCCCCGGCCAACACAACGTCGCGGCCGTTGTCCCAGCGTTTGAGCGGTTTCATGGGCAGCGGCGCACCCTCGCGGCGCAGTACCTCGGCCTTGCCCAGACCAGCGGCCTCGCGCAAATTGCCTACGGCATTGCGCAGTGAAAAGCCCTTGTCAGCGCTGCCGGTACCGATGCTCAGTGTCTCGCCATGGGGGAACACCCAGCCGTAAAAATCGGGCGATAGCTGGCCTTGGTAATACACATCGCATCGGGTCGCGTCATAACCGGCGGGCTTGATCGCCGGGGCCTTGACGATCTCATGGTAGGCGAACACGTACTGGGTGTCTGCTGCACCATCGACCTCAGCCTGTCGCGCCACCTGTGACTTGGCCCCGTCGGCACCGATGATGGTGCGCGCCCGCACTTTGGCAGGTAAGCCCTCGGCGCGTTGCTGTCGTTCGCGCGCCTGGTAGTGCACCACGCTGATGCCGTCGGCATCGCGCGTCAGTTTGTCAAATGTGCCGATCCGCCGCACGGCGCCGGCACTGGCGGCGCGCTCGCGCAGCCACTCGTCAAATTCGGCGCGGTCCACCATGCCGACAAAACCGTTATCAATGGGGATGTCCACGGTGTGGTTGCTGGGCGCGATCATGCGCGCTGACCTGGCCTTGGCCACCAGCAGGTGGTCTGGGATCTCGTAGTCTTTGATCAACCGGGGCGGGATGGCGCCGCCGCAGGGCTTCACGCGTCCGGCCCGGTCGAGCAGCAGCACCGA
>JBIKZZ010000453.1:0-2527 GCA_044354435.1 Rhodoferax sp.
GCAGGCGGGCCTCGTTGAGGGCCTTGTCCATGGCAGAGAACAGGCGACGCGACTCGTACTGCACGTTCACGAGGTACAGCGCACTGGCCAAGACAGCCAACAACAAGAGCAAGTTCAGCCGCGTCATTGCCATAGCCTCAAGCGGTGGTCCGCTCGGCCACCCGCATGATGGCGCTGCGAGCTCGCGGGTTGGCGGCCACCTCGGCAGCACCGGGTTTGATGCGGGCCAAGGCCTTGAGCTTCATCACGCGGGGTGCCGCAAACGGGGCTCGACGGTCATAGGGATCGCTGGCGTGACGGGCAATAAACTGCTTGACAATGCGATCCTCCAATGAATGAAAACTGATGACCACCAGACGCCCATAAGGGGCCAGCACGTCCAGGCTGGCGGCTAGGGCTTGTTGCAATTCTTCAAGCTCAGCGTTGATGAAAATCCGAAAAGCCTGAAATGTGCGCGTTGCAGGGTTCTGACCCGGCTCGCGGGTTTTGACCGTGTCAGCCACGAGCTGGGCCAATTCGGTGGTGCTTGACATTGGGCCCCGTTCCTGTCGGCGAGCAACAATCGCCTTTGCAATGGCGCCAGCAAACCGTTCTTCACCGAAGTCACGTATCACCTCCGTTATTTGATCGATCTCCGCTGTGTGCAGCCACTGCGCCACGCTCTGGCCGCGCGTGGTGTCCATGCGCATGTCCAGCGGGCCCTCGAAGCGAAAACTGAAGCCCCGCGCCGGGTTGTCGATCTGCGGCGAACTGATGCCCAGATCCAGCAAGACCCCGGCTAAACTCGCCGCCGGCATCTCGCCCAACTGACCAAACGCCTGGTGCCGGCTTGAAAAGCGCGGGTCCTGAAGCGCAGCCGCTTCCGCCAGTGCCTCCGGGTCCTTGTCGAAGGCCACCAGTCGACCGGCCGCGTCCAAGCGCGACAAGATCAGTCGGGAGTGACCGCCACGCCCAAAGGTGGCGTCTACATAGGTCCCGACCGCCGGGCCGGGCGCGCCCAACAGCGCATCCACGGCTTCGTTCAACAAGACGGTGGTATGTGACCATGCTGTGTTCACCGCCGGTCCTAGAAAGAGAAGTCCTTGAAGACGTCGGGCATCGCGCCCTGCATCGCCTGCGCCTCCTGCGCCTCGTAGGTGGCTTTGTCCCACAACTCGAAGTGGTTGCCCATACCCAGCAGCATGGTGTCGCGGCTGATGCCGGCAGCAGCACGCAGTTCGGGCGACACCAGCACCCGACCGGTGCCATCCATCTCGACGTCCATCGCATTGCCAAGAAAGATGCGCTTCCACCACTGAGCGGACATCGGCAAGGTGGCGACACGTTCGCGGAATTTCTCCCACTCGGGGCGTGGAAACACCATCAGGCAACCGTGCGGGTGTTTGGTCAAGGTCAGCTGCCCGCCAGCCGTAGCACTCAGGACGTCACGATGCCGGGTCGGCACCGACAGGCGCCCCTTGGCATCCAGACTCAATGACGAAGCCCCTTGAAACACGACGGCACACCTACTTTTGATATTTGCTCAAAAAAGCAAAGTGCGAAGGCACTTTTCACCACTTAATTGCACTTTTTTGCACTGTATCAGCAAATGCCTGGAAAAGCGATAGGCAAGCAGCCAATTTCGCTAATTTTTTCCAATGAAATCAAGGACTTAGAAGCGATTCTGACGGTAAATACCGACAAAAATCCCTTCTAAATTAAGCACTTAGCACAACTTGTGAAAGTGAAAGATGAAGCCACTGCCAAGCATCGGCCGCCGTGGCGCTTACAAAATGTAGCGGGACAGGTCCTCGTCGCGGCTGAGTTCACCCAGACGGGCGTCCACGTAGGCGGCGTCCACCGTCACGGTCTGGCCCGCCAGGGTGGTGGCGTTGAAGCTAACCTCGTCAAGCAGGCGCTCCATCACCGTGGACAGGCGCCGCGCGCCGATATTTTCGGTGCGCTCGTTGACGTCAAATGCGGTCTGCGCCAGCCGCGCGATGCCGGCTTCGGTGAAATTGATGTGCACTTCTTCGGTCGCCAGCAGCGCCTGGTACTGGCGCACCAGCGAGGCATGGGTTTGCGTCAGGATGGCCACAAAGTCTTGGACCGAGAGCGATTGCAGTTCGACCCGGATCGGGAAGCGCCCCTGCAGCTCGGGAATCAGGTCGCTCGGCTTGCTCAGGTGAAAGGCACCCGAGGCAATGAACAGAATGTGGTCGGTCTTGACAGGGCCGTACTTGGTCGAGACAGTGGTGCCCTCCACCAGCGGCAGCAAGTCGCGCTGTACGCCCTGGCGTGACACCTCGGCGCCCTGCCCCTCGCTGCGTGAGGTGACCTTGTCGATCTCGTCGATGAACACGATGCCGTTCTGCTCCAGCATCTGCAGCGCTTGGGCGCGGATCTCGTCCTCGTTGATCAGCTTGGCGGCTTCTTCGTCGGCCAACACTTTGAGCGCCTCGCTGATCGGCAGCTTGCGCGTCTGGCGCTTGCCCTGCCCCATCTGGCCAAACAGGCCGCGCAGCTGTTCGGTCATCTCCTCCATCCC
>JBIKZZ010000385.1:0-3155 GCA_044354435.1 Rhodoferax sp.
AACGGCCGCGTGGGCCGCGCCTTGGCCGAACTGGCCCTGGCCCAGGACCTGCAAACGCAGCAAAGGCTGTGGAGTATTTCCAAACAGCTGTGGCAAGACCGAACGGGCTATTACGCCCAATTGCAGGCGGTCACTGGGCATGGCGATCTTGATGTAACACCGTGGGTAACTTGGTTTGTCAATTGTGTTCAAGCTGCCGCGGACAGCACCTGGCAGCACATGCAAGTGGCCGTGCAGAAAACCCGGTTTTGGACGGCCCTGCGCGAGCGCGCACCCGAACTCACCGCAACACAAGCCAAAGCGGTCGACAAGCTCTATGACGCAGGCCCCGGAGGCTTTGACGGCGGTATGAGCACCGCGAAGTACAGCCACCTGTGCCGCGTGTCGCGGGCCACCGCCTATCGCGAACTCAGCAGACTGTGCGACCTGGGCGTCCTGAGCCAAAGCGGCGTGGGTCGGGGCACCCGCTATGCCTTGCGTCCCGAAGTGTCCAGCTGAGCGGGCGCTGGCCTTCTTAGACACCGTAGTACCGGTCAGCCCGGTGGTTGACACCAATCACCAGATTCAGGGCAAGCGCACCGACCAGTGACAACAAGACCCGCGCCGGGGTGGTCACGGCCAAAGCAGCCAGCAAGATGACGCCGTCCACAGCCATTTGCACATGGCCGGCGCGCCAGCCCCGGGATTTTTGCAAATAGACCGCCATGATGGTGACTCCGCCCAGGCTAGCGCCGTGGCGAATCAGGATCAAGATGCCGGTGCCCGCCAGCAGGCCCGCCATGATGGCAGCAAACCACGGGTTCAGGTGCGTGAAACCGATCCACTGCGGCAACAGGGCCACGTCCACCGACAGCAGCGCCACGGCCGCAAAGGTCTTGAGGGTAAAGACGGCGCCCGGGCGGCGCCAGCCAAACACATAAAAAGGCAGGTTAACCACAAACAGCACACCGGCCAGTGGCCAGCCCCACACATAGTGAATCAGAAAGGCTACGCCCGTGGTGCCGCCGGTGAACAGGCCGGCCTCACGAAACAGGCAGACACCCAGCGCGACCAGCAGGCAACCGACCATCAGGGCCTGCAGGTCTTCCAGCCAGCTGTGCGGTGTGGGTGGATGCGGCGCTAAGTCCGCCACCGGGGTGATGGTTACCCCAGCTTGGCCTTCAACAGCTCGTTCACCTGCTGAGGGTTGGCCTTGCCGGCGCTGCCCTTCATGATTTGCCCCACCAAGGCATTGAGCGCCTTGGCGTTACCAGCCCGGTACTCGGCCACGTTTTTGGCGTTGGCGGCAATCACGGTGTCAACAATGCCTTCAAGCGCGCTGCTGTCGTTCAGCTGGCGCAGGCCTTTGGCCTCGATCAGTGAGTCTACTTGGGTGCCTTCGCCGCTCCACAGCGCGTCAAACACCTGGCGGGCGGCGTTGTTGGACACGGTGCCGTCCTGAATGCGGGTGATCAGGGCACCCAGCTGCGCGGCGCTGACCGGTGCCTGCTCAATGGACAGGTCGGCGGCGTTCAGACGGCGCGCCAGTTCGCCGGTGATCCAGTTGCCGGCCAGCTTGGGCTGGCCGCAAGCCTGCGCCGTTGCTTCAAAATAAGTAGCAATAGATCGGCTCTGGGTAAGGGCTGTAGCGTCATAGTCCGACAAACCGTATTGGCTGGCAAAGCGCTGCGCCATCACCCGCGGCAGCTCGGTCATGCCGGCGCGCACCTGGTCCACCCAGGCCGGGTCTATGACCAGCGGCGGAAGGTCGGGGTCGGGGAAATAGCGGTAATCGGCCGCGTCTTCCTTGCTGCGCATGGCGCGGGTCTCGCCGGTGTCGGGGTTGAACAGCACGGTGGCCTGCTGGATGGCGTGGCCGTCTTCAATCTGCTCGATCTGCCAGCGCACCTCGTAGTCAATGGCCTGCTGCATGAAGCGAAAGCTGTTCAGGTTCTTGATCTCACGCCGGGTGCCCAGCGCCGCGCCGGGCTTGCGCACCGACACGTTGGCGTCGCAACGGAAGCTGCCCTCTTGCATGTTGCCGTCGCAGATGCCGATCCAGGTCACGATCTTGTGCAGTTCTTTGGCGTAGGCCACAGCCTCGGCGCTGGAGCGCATGTCGGGCTCGGTCACGATCTCCAGCAGCGGCGTGCCGGCGCGGTTCAGGTCGATGCCGGTCTGGCCGACAAAGTCTTCGTGCAGCGATTTGCCGGCGTCTTCTTCCAGGTGAGCGCGCACCAGCCGAACTGATTTTTTCTCGTCACCCAGGTAGAACTCCACCGAGCCGCCCTGCACCACCGGGATCTCAAACTGGCTGATCTGGTAGCCCTTGGGCAGGTCCGGGTAAAAGTAGTTTTTGCGCGCAAAAATGCTGCGCGGCGCAATGTGCGCCCCAATAGCCAGACCGAACTCGATGGCCCGCTGCACGGCGCCCCGGTTCATCACCGGCAGCGTGCCCGGCAGAGCCAGGTCCACGGCACAGGCCTGGGTGTTGGCTTCGGCGCCAAAAGCAGTAGCGGCGCGGCTGAAGATCTTGCTCTGGGTGGAGAGTTGGGCGTGGGTCTCGAAGCCGATCACCACCTCATAGCCTTTGACCAGCAGCGTCGCGCTGGCAGCGGGGGTAGGTTTGTTGGTCTGGGTGTTCATGCGCCATGCCCCTCTGGCTGGCGGGTGTGCCAGTCGGTGGCCTGCTGGTAGCGGTGCGCCACGTTGAGCAGGCGCGCCTCTTGCAGGTAATTGCCGATCAGCTGCAGGCCCACCGGCAGGCCCGCCGCACCAAAGCCCACGGGCAGGCTCAGGCCTGGCAGGCCGGCCAGCGAGGCCGGCAGGGTGAAGATATCTGCCAGGTAATTGGCCACCGGGTCGTCGCTTTTTTCGCCCAGCTTCCAGGCCACGGTGGGGGCCACCGGGCCGGCAATGACGTCGCACTGCTGAAAAGTCTGCTGGAAATCATCAGCAATCATGCGGCGGATTTTTTGCGCCTGCAGGTAGTACGCATCGTAATAACCGTGCGACAACACGTAGGCGCCGATCATGATGCGGCGCTTGACCTCGTCGCCAAAACCCTCGGCACGGGTTTTTTTGTACATGTCGGTCAGGTCGCCGTGCTGAGCGGCTCTGTGGCCGAACTTGACGCCGTCAAAGCGGCTCAGGTTGGAGCTGGCCTCGGCCGGGGC
>JBIKZZ010000208.1:0-5846 GCA_044354435.1 Rhodoferax sp.
GTAGACCGGGATGGACAGTTCGGTACGCGGCAAGGTGATCGGCACCAGCGTGGCGCCGAGTTGCTGGTACTGGGCCAGAGCGGCGTCCACGGCCGCACGCACGTCGGGTGCCAGGCCCTCACCAAAGAACTCCTGCGGCACGCCGATGCGCAGCCCGGCCATGCTGTCGGACAGCGCGCGGCTGAAGTCTTCGGCCGGCACATCGAGCGAGGTCGAGTCGCGGTCCAGGTCCGGGCCGCACATGGCGCTCAACAACAAGGCGCAGTCTTCGGCGCTGCGCGCCATCGGGCCGGCCTGGTCCAGGCTGGAAGCAAAGGCCACCATGCCGTAGCGCGAGGCGCGGCCGTAGGTGGGCTTGATGCCGGTGATGCCGCAAAAAGCCGCCGGTTGGCGGATCGAGCCGCCGGTGTCGGTGCCGGTGGCCGCTGGCGTCAGGCGCGCGGCCACGGCGGCCGCGCTTCCGCCCGAAGAGCCGCCAGGGACGCGGCTGGTGTCCCAAGGGTTGCTCACCGCCTGAACGTTGGCCGAGGGCACCGCCACGTTTTCATTGGCCGAGCCCATGGCAAATTCATCGCAACTGAGTTTTCCCAAGGTCACCATGCCCGCGTCAGTCAGGCGCTGCACCACGGTGGCGTTGAAGGGCGAGCGGTAGCCCTCCAGCATGCGCGAACCCGCGGTGGTGGGGAAATCTTTGGTGACGAAGATGTCTTTGTGTGCAATCGGGACGCCCAGCAGAGGTGAGCGTTCGCCTGCCGCTATGCGGGCGTCTGCCGCCCGGGCTTGGGCCAAGGTCACCTCGGAGTCCACACTCAAAAACGCATGGTGGGGGTTGCCGCCCAATCGGGCGAGCATGCGGGTGGCCAATTCCACCGCGCTCACCTCTTTCTTTTGCAGCAGCGCGGCCAAAGCGGCCACGCCCAGGGTGTGCAGGTCACTCATGGCTTACTCAATCACTTTCGGCACCAGAAACAGGCCGTTTTCGACGGCCGGTGCACTGCGCTGGTTTGCCTGGCGCTGGTTGGCCTCGCTCACCTGGTCGTCGCGCAGGCGCAGGGTCACGTCCTGCACGGTGGCAAAGGGGTGTGCCAGCGGCTCGATGCCGCTGGTGTCGACCGAACGCATGGTTTCCACCAGGCCAAAAAAGCCGTTGATTTGGGCCAGCATGCGCGCACTTTCGGCAGGTTCCAGTTGGAGCCGCGCCAGGTTGGCAATACGGGCAATGTCGGAAGGGGTGAGGGACATGGCAGAAATTCGTTGGAAACCGGTTATAAAACCGCCCTATTTTGGGGCGGTCAGGCCCCTGATTCACAAGGCGATGGAGTATTATCCTGCCTTTACATGCGGGTCTGCTAAAGCGCGGGTTTGCGCCGGAACAACACCCTCACGCACCAGTCAACACGGCGACAGCGGCCACTGCAGCCGGCCACGCCCGAGAGGATTTCTTAATGTTTGGAGCATTCCGTCAGTATTTTTCCACTGACCTGGCCATTGATTTGGGCACCGCCAATACCCTGATTTTTGTGCGCGACAAGGGCATTGTGCTCGATGAACCGTCAGTCGTCGCCATTCGCCACGAAGGCGGCCCGCAGGGCAAAAAGACCATTCAGGCCGTGGGTAAGGAAGCCAAGGCCATGCTGGGCAAAGTGCCGGGCAACATTGAAGCCATCCGCCCGATGAAAGACGGCGTGATCGCCGACTTCACCGTCACCGAGCAGATGCTCAAGCAGTTCATCAAGATGGTGCACCCGCGCAGCATCTTTCGACCCAGCCCGCGCATCATCATTTGCGTGCCATGCGGTTCGACCCAGGTCGAGCGCCGCGCCATCCGTGAGTCGGCCCTGGGCGCAGGCGCCAGCGACGTCTACCTGATCGAGGAACCGATGGCTGCGGCCATTGGCGCCGGCCTGCCGGTGTCTGAAGCCAGTGGCTCCATGGTGGTGGACATCGGCGGCGGCACCACCGAAGTCGGCGTCATCTCGCTCGGCGGCATGGTCTACAAGGGCAGCGTGCGCGTGGGCGGCGACAAGTTCGACGAGGCCATCATCAACTACATCCGGCGCAACTACGGCATGCTGATCGGCGAGCCCACCGCCGAGGCGATCAAGAAGAAAATTGGCTCGGCCTTTCCTGGTAGCGAAGTGCGCGAGATGGAGGTACGGGGCCGCAACCTGTCGGAAGGCGTGCCACGCAGCTTCACGATTTCATCCAATGAAATTCTGGAAGCACTGACTGACCCGCTCAACAACATTGTCTCGGCCGTTAAAAACGCGCTGGAGCAAACCCCGCCCGAGCTCGGTGCCGACATCGCAGACCGCGGCATGATGCTCACCGGTGGTGGTGCCTTGCTGCGCGACCTGGATCGCCTGCTGGCCGAAGAAACCGGCCTGCCGGTTCTGGTGGCGGAAGACCCGCTAACCTGCGTGGTGCGCGGCTGCGGCATCGCGCTGGAGCGCATGGATCGCCTGGGCTCGATCTTCACCAGCGAATAGCAGGCGGTTGCGGCGATGCCTCTCGGTACGCTGGACAGAACGCCACCTCCTTTTTTCAGGCAAGGGCCCTCGGCCCTGACCCGGCTGGCGTTTTTCAGTCTGCTCGCCATCGTCTTGATGGTGGCTGACACGCGCTACCAGGTGGCACGACCGTTACGGGCTAGCATCGCCACGGTGCTGTACCCTTTGCAATGGCTGGTCATGCGGCCCGTGGCCTGGGCCCAGGAGGGCAATGACTATTTTGAATCCCTCCAAACCGCCCAGGCCGCTTTGACAACTGCCGAGAAGAAACTGAACCTGCAGTCGCAGCGAGCGGGGCAAGTGGAGCAACTCAGCATTGAGAACAGCCGCTTGCGCCAACTTCTGGGGCTGCGCGAGCGGCTGAACACACCCGGTCAGACGGCCCAGGTGCTGTACGACGCGGCCGACCCGTACACCCGAAAGGTGATCATCGACCGCGGCATGGTCCATGGGGTGGCCAACGGCTCGCCCGTGCTAGACGAAACCGGCGTGCTGGGGCAAGTGACCCGGGTCTACCCCTTGGTGAGCGAGGTGACCTTGGTGACCGACCGGGACCAGGCGATCTCGGTGCTCAACACCCGCACCGGTGCACGGGGCTTGGCTTTTGGTGACCCCGCCTCACGGGGCGGCGCGCTGGAGCTGCGCTTCATGGCCGCCAACGCAGACGTCCAGGTCGGCGACCTGCTCAGCACCAGTGGTGTGGATGGCGTGTACCCAGCCGGGCTGCAGGTGGCCCGGGTGGAGAAAATTGAGCGCCGTGTGGATACCGCTTTTGCCCGCATCAGCTGCCAGCCCCTGGCCCTGGTGAGCGGGGTAGAGCATGTGATGGTACTGGCGCCCGTGGCGGTGCCGGCCCCGCCGCCGGACGATGCCCGCACCGGCTCAGTGCCACCCAGAAAAGGGCCGCGAAAATGATCATGCGACCCGGCCAGCAGCTGCTGCTGCCAGCGCAACCCCTGTTCATTTGGGGCACGCTGACGGCCGCACTGTGCATGACTATGTTGCTCAACATGGGCCTGTGGGGCCGCGCCGCCTGGGTGCCTGATGTGCTGGCACTGGTGACAGTGTTCTGGATCGTGCACCAACCGCACCGGGTGGGAATGGGCTCAGCTTTCCTGTTTGGCCTGCTGCTGGATGTTCACCAGGGCTCGATGCTGGGTCAGCACGCCCTGGCCTACACCGCCATGGGCTTTCTTGCCATTGCGCTGCAGCGACGACTGCCCTGGTTCACCGTGCCGTCGCAAGCCCTGCAGATCCTGCCGCTGTTTTTGCTGGCACATGCCCTGGAGCTGAGCGTGCGGATGGCGGCGGGCGGCACCTTTCCCGGGCTGGCGATCCTGCTGGCGCCGCTGCTGGAATCATTGCTGTGGCCACTGGTCAGCGTGCTGCTGTTGCTGCCGCAGCGCAGGGCCCCTGACCCTGACGCGCACCGGCCGCTTTAGCCTGCGCCAGCGAGACGCCAACCACCATGACTGAGCTGCGCAACGTCGAGGCTGACCTGGGTCGCTTTCGCGACCGGGTGCTGGTGGCCACCTTGGCCGTGCTGGCCTGTTTGGCGCTACTGACCCTGCGGCTGGCCTACCTACAGGTCGTGCGACATGAGGACCTGCTGGAACAGGCCGAGAACAACCGCACTGCCATCATTCCGGTGGTGCCCAACCGTGGCCTGATCCTAGACCGCGAGGGCATTGTGCTGGCCACCAACTACTCGGCCTATACGCTGGAAGTGACACCCTCCAAGGTCAGCAACCTGGAGCAGACCATCGACCAGCTGGCACAGGTGGTGGACATCACAGCGCGCGACCGCCGCAGATTTCGCAAGCTGATGGAGGAGTCCAGGAGCTTTGAGTCGCTGCCCCTGCGCACGCGCCTGAGTGATGAGGAGGTGGCCCGCTTTGCCGCGCAGCGCTACCGTTTTGCTGGGGTCGACATCAAGGCTCGGCTGTTCCGCAATTACCCCTACGGCGAACTCGCCAGCCATGTGATTGGCTACATCGGGCGGATCAACACCGCTGAGAAAGAGAAAATCGAAGAGTCGGATGACCCGGCCAACTACCGCGGTACAGAATACATTGGCAAACTCGGCATCGAACAGAGTTTCGAGGCCGAGTTGCATGGCGTCACGGGTGTCGATTCAGTTGAAACCTCTGCAGGCGGTCGCGCCACACGCAAACTCGCCAGCCAACCGGCCACGCCAGGGAACACGGTGCAGCTGTCGATTGACATCAAACTGCAACAGCTGGTGGAAGAACTTTATGGACAGCGCCGGGGGGCTCTGGTGGCCATAGACCCCAAAACCGGGGAGATCCTGGCCTTTGTCAGCAAACCTACCTTTGACCCCAACCTGTTTGTCGAAGGCATTGACAGCGAGAGCTGGCAGGCCCTGAACGAGTCGCCCGATAAACCGCTGCTCAATCGCGCACTGCGCGGCACCTACCCGCCTGGCTCTACTTACAAGCCCTTCATGGCGCTGGCCGCCTTGGAAACCGGTGCGCGTCGACCCGAGCAGTCGATTGCAGACCCCGGTTTTTTCATGTTCGGTGGCCACCGCTTCCGCGACGACAAGGAAGGCGGCCACGGCATGGTCAATATGTACCACTCGATCGTTCAGTCGTGTGACACCTATTACTACGTCCTGGCCAATGACATGGGGGTCGACAGCATCCACGACCAGATGCAGCGTTTTGGCTTTGGCGGACTGACCGGCATCGATATCCTGGGCGAAGTGCGTGGCCTGCTGCCCTCGACCAACTGGAAGCGGCGCGCGTACAAGCGCGCCGACCAGCAAAAGTGGTACGCCGGCGAGACCATTTCGTTGGGCATTGGCCAGGGCTACAACAACTTCACCATGTTGCAGTTGGCATCCGCCACCGCCACCCTGGCGAACAACGGCGTCAAGATGAAGCCGCACCTGGTGCGCCAGGTGGTCGATGTGCTCACGCGCAGCCCGCGGCCCACCGCGCAAGAGGCCGTGGGGCAAGCCGTGGCCAGGCCCGAAAACATTGCTGTTATCCGGGACGCGCTGGTGGGCGTCAACATCGAAGGCACCGCGGCATCCAGCTTTGTCGGCGCTGACTACACCAGTGCCGGCAAGACCGGCACCGCCCAGGTGTTCCAGATCAAGCAGGGCGAAAAATACGTCGCTTCCCGCATCGATGAGCGACTGCGTGACCACGCCTTGTACATGGCGTTCGCACCAGCCGAGGCGCCGACGATCGCGCTGGCCTTGATCGTGGAAAACGCCGGCTTTGGCTCCCAGAACGCCGCGCCAATTGCACGACGCGTGTTCGATTACTGGTTGACGGGCCGTTACCCCAGCGTGGAAGACATTGCGGC
>JBIKZZ010000123.1:0-8950 GCA_044354435.1 Rhodoferax sp.
AAAAACCCCAAGCCAATGAATGACTTGGGGTTTGATTCAAGCAGTCTGTGCACTGCTTAGGTATCGGCCAGCAGAGCCCGGTTTACATGTGGTCGATCATCACCTGGCCGAAGCCGGAGCAGCTGACCTGGGTGGCGCCCTCCATCAAGCGGGCAAAGTCGTAGGTGACTTTCTTGCTCTTGATCGATTTTTCCATCGAGCTGATGATCAGGTCGGCGGCGGCGGTCCAGCCCATGTGGCGCAGCATCATTTCGGCCGACAGGATCTCGGAGCCCGGGTTGACGTAGTCTTTGCCGGCGTACTTGGGGGCTGTGCCATGGGTGGCTTCAAACATGGCCACGGTGTCGCTCAGATTGGCGCCCGGGGCAATGCCGATGCCGCCCACCTGGGCCGCCAGCGCGTCAGACACGTAGTCGCCATTGAGGTTGAGCGTGGCGATCACGCTGTACTCGGCGGGGCGCAGCAGGATCTGCTGCAGGAAGGCGTCGGCAATGCTGTCTTTGACGATGATGTCTTTGCCGGTCTTTGGGTTCTTGAACTTGCACCAGGGTCCGCCGTCGATCAGCTCGGCGCCAAACTCTTTCTGGGCTAGGGCATAGGCCCAGTCACGGAAGCCACCTTCGGTGAACTTCATGATGTTGCCCTTGTGCACGATGGTCAGGCTGGGCTTGTCGTTGTCGATGGTGTACTGCAACGCCTTGCGCACCAGGCGCTCGGTGCCTTCGCGTGACACGGGTTTGATGCCGATGCCCGAGGTGTTGGGGAAGCGGATCTTTTTGACGCCCATCTCGTCCTGCAGGAACTTGATGAGCTTTTTGGCCTTGTCGGACTCGGCTTCAAACTCGATGCCGGCGTAGATGTCTTCAGAGTTCTCGCGGAAGATCACCATGTTGGTCTTGTGCGGCTCCTTGACCGGGCTGGGCACGCCCTCAAAGTACTGAATGGGGCGCAGGCAAACGTACAGGTCCAGCTCCTGGCGCAAGGCCACGTTGAGCGAGCGAATGCCACCACCAACGGGCGTGGTGAGGGGGCCCTTGATGGAGACCACGTAGTCACGGATGGCGTGCAGGGTTTCTTCGGGCAGCCACATGTCGGGGCCGTAGACATGGGTCGATTTCTCGCCGGCAAACACCTCCATCCAGTGGATCTTCTTTTTACCGCCGTAGGCCTTGGCCACCGCTGCGTCCACCACTTTCAGCATCACCGGGGTAATGTCCAGCCCAGTGCCGTCGCCTTCGATGTAGGGAATGATCGGCTCGTCCGGGACATTGAGGGACATGTCCGCGTTGACGCTGATTTTGTGGCCTTGGGTGGGAATCTTGATGTGCTGGTACATGGCAGTGCCTTTGTAGGAATGGCGAGTTGGTTGTCTGCGGGGCCGGGCCACGCGGGATGACCGGTCTGCCGCTGGAGTCATTTTAGTCCGCTTTCCAAAGTGAAAAACCACTTGTACGGCACACCTTGAGGTAACCTATGTGCCTGCTCGAAAGCCCCACCATGTCCAGCCACCCCATCATCGCCATGAAACCCCTGGGCTTCACCTGGGACACCGTCGACCCCTTCCTGTTTTGCGCTTACCACGACGACGCTTACCCAGTGGCCAATGCGCAGATGGCACCCCAGGCCTCACTGGCAGGCCGCGACATTGGCCAGGATTTCAGCCGCAAGGACGGATGGAGCATGTACCACGGCCGTTCGGTGCCGGGCTTTCCATCGCACCCTCACCGCGGCTTTGAGACTGTGACCATCGTGCGCAAAGGGCTGATTGACCACTCGGACTCCTTGGGCGCCCGCGCCCGCTTTGGCCAGGGTGATGTGCAATGGCTGACCGCCGGCCAGGGCGTGGTGCATTCGGAGATGTTTCCGCTGCTCAATACCGCAGCGCCCAACCCTCTGGAGTTGTTCCAGATCTGGCTCAACCTGCCGGCAGCGAACAAGATGGCGGCGCCCTACTTCACCATGTTCTGGGCCGACCGCATCCCCCGTGCGTCCATGGCCGACGATGATGGCCGTGAGACTGAGGTGGCAGTGATCGCCGGCAACCTGCCGAGTGCCAACACGCCATTGGCGGCGCCACCTACCTCGTGGGCGGCGCAGGCCGATGCCGATGTGGCGATCTGGACCCTTCGCATGGCACCCGGCGCCCGCTGGACCCTGCCGCCAGCAGCCAGTGCCACCACCCGGCGCCATTTGTATTTCTTCAAGGGCGGTTCGGTCAGCATTGCGGGCCACCAGGTGCAGCAGCATGGCGCGATCGAGCTGCGCGGCGATGCGTCGGTTGAGTTAGCCAACGGCGACAGCGAGAGCGAGTTTTTGCTGCTGCAGGGCCGCCCAATCGGCGAGCCGGTGGCGCAGCACGGGCCGTTTGTTATGAACACCAGGGCCGAGATCATGCAGGCGTTTGAGGATTACCAGCGCACTCAGTTTGGCGGTTGGCCCTGGCCGGACAACGCCCCGGTGCACGGCCGCGACCCAGCGCGCTTTGCCCGGCACCCGGACGGGCGCGAAGAGCAACCTGGCAATTGACATGACCGAATTAACCAGCCTATCGGCCATCGAGCTTCGTCGGCGCATTGGTGCCAAGCAAATCTCGCCGGTGGAGTTGATGCAGGCCTGCATCGCCCGCATCGAGCGGTTCAACCCGGCAGTCAATGCCATTTGCGCCACAGATTTTGAGCGCGCCCTGCAAGCGGCAAGACAAGCCGAAGAGGCGGTGATGAAAGGCCAGTTCTTGAGGCCTTTGCATGGCTTGCCACTGGGCGTCAAAGACTTGCAAGACACCGCCGGCCTGCTGACCACCTACGGCAATGTTCGCTTGCGTGGCAATGTACCCAAGGCAGACAACGCCTTGGTGGCCCGCTTGCGCCAGATGGGGGCGATCGTCACCGCCAAAACCAATGTGCCCGACATGGGCGCGGGTGCCAATACCCGCAACCCTGTCTGGGGAGCAACGGGCAATCCGTTTAACCCCAGCTTAAATGCGGGCGGCTCGTCAGGGGGCTCAGCAACCGCTCTTGCCACCGACATGCTGCCTTTGTGCACCGGCTCTGACACTGGTGGGTCGCTGCGTATCCCCGCTGCCTTGTGCGGCGTGGTCGGTCTGCGTCCGTCGCCCGGCTTGGTCGCCAACGATGCCCGTCCCTTGGGGTGGTCGGTGCTGTCGGTGCTCGGCCCCATGGCCAGAACGGTGGCGGACACCGCGCTGCTTTTTTCAGCCAGCGTCGGGCCACATGCGATGGACCCGCTGAGCATCCCCGTTGACGCACAGGCCTTTCACCCCCTGCCCCAGGTGGACCTGTCGCGCTTGCGCATTGGCACCACCGAAGATTTTGGTGTGTGCATCGTGGACCCAGACATCCGTCGGGTTTTCCGCAAACGTGTTGATGCGATTCGGCCCGTGGTGTCGGTGTGTGAGCCTGTGGACCTGCAGCTCGGTGACGCTGATCGCGCCTTTGACATTTTGCGTGCTGAGGGTTTTGTGGCCGCTTTTGCCGAGGTCTACCGAACTGCGCCTGAAACCCTAGGCCCCAATGTGCGCAGCAATGTAGAGATGGCAGCGGCCATTACCTTGGCTGACCGGGCTTGGGCCCATTTGGAGCAAACCCGCATTTCACGGCGCTTTGCCCAGGCCTTGGAGCACTACGACGTGATCCTGGCGCCGGTGACCCCGGTCAGCCCCTTCCCATGGACCCAGCTCTATGCCGAACGCGTGGACGGGCAAACTATGCGGAACTATTACCACTGGCTGGCATTGGCCTATGTGGTGACCTTGGGCACGCAACCGGCGCTGTCACTGCCCTGCGGGCGCGATGAGCATGGCATGCCGTTTGGCTTGCAGGTGATTGGTCACCTGCATGGCGATGCGCGCATGCTGGGCGCAGCCCATGCCCTGGAACAGGCTTTTGCATCAAACCCCGAATTGGTTCGCCCGCAACCTGACATGCTGAAGCTGCAAACGCCGAACGAGAGCTTGAAATCGATCGTGACGGACCCGCCGCAGATGGCCCTGAGTGGCCAGGACGGCGCACACAACGCCGTTTAACGCTGGCACACCAGCGCCATCGACTCAGTGATCAGCAGGTCCACCGGTGCGTCGTGCGGCTCTGCCGGCACGCGGTCCACCAACAGCGCGTCATGCACGCAGGCCACACGCAGGGCCGACGGCAACAGCCGCAGGAAAAGCCGGTCATAAAAACCGGCACCGTAGCCCAGACGATTGCCCCACCGGTCAAACGCCACCCCCGGCACCAGCACCAGATCAATCTGCGCAGGGTCCACCAACTGGCAGCGCTCGGGCCGTGGTTCCGGGATCCCCCAGCGGCTGGGCGCCAGGTCTTGCGCCAGATCGGCCACCTGCCGCAGCTCCAGCGCCCGGCCCTGCGCCGGCACCCGGGGCGCGACCAGCAGCCGACCCTGCTGCAACAGCTCGCGGTGCAACTCGTCCAGATCCAGCTCTGAGCCAAACGCCATGTAGCTCAGCACACCCCGGGCCCGCTGCCAGGCCGGCAGGCTGCGTACGCGCGCCGCGATGGCGGCGGCGGAAGCCGCCCTTGCCTGAGGTGTCAGTCCATCGCGGCGCGCCACCTGCGCTGCCCTTAGCGCGGTCTTGGCCTCAGCCATGTGGGCTCAGGCGACGACGCGCACCATCTCCAGGCACTTGTTGGAGTAGCCCCACTCGTTGTCGTACCAGGCCACGATCTTGACAAAGGTGCTGTCCAGCGCGATGCCGGCGTCAGCGTCAAACACGCTGGTGCAGGTTTCACCGCGGAAATCGGTGGCCACCACCTTGTCTTCGGTATAGCCCAGCACGCCCTTGAGCGCGCCCTGGCTTTGCGACTTCATCTCGGCGCAAATCTCTTTGTAGCTGGCCTCGGTGTTGAGCTCCACCGTGAGGTCAACCACCGACACATCGCTGGTCGGCACCCGGAACGACATTCCGGTGAGCTTTTTGTTGAGTGCCGGAATCACCACGCCCACCGCCTTGGCCGCGCCAGTGCTGCTAGGGATGATGTTCTCCAGGATGCCGCGGCCACCGCGCCAGTCTTTGTTGCTCGGGCCGTCTACCGTTTTTTGCGTGGCAGTAGCCGCGTGCACGGTGGTCATCAGGCCGCGCTTGATGCCCCACTTGTCGTTGAGCACCTTGGCCACCGGGGCCAGGCAGTTGGTGGTGCACGAGGCATTGCTGATGATGGCCTGCCCGGCGTAGGTGGCGTGGTTCACGCCAAACACAAACATCGGTGTGTCGTCCTTGCTGGGCGCCGACAGGATGACTTTTTTGGCACCGGCGGCCAGATGCTTCTCGGCGGTGACCTTGTCGAGGAACAGGCCGGTGGACTCGATCACGATGTCAGCGCCGACCTCGTTCCACTTCAGGTTAGCCGGGTCGCGCTCCTGAGTCAGGCGGATGCGCCGGCCATTGACGATCAGCGTGCCGCCGTCGATACTGACATCGCCCTTAAAGCGACCGTGCACGCTGTCGTACTGCAGCATGTAGGCCAGGTAGTCGGGCTCGAGCAGGTCATTGATGGCCACCACCTCAATGTCTGAAAAGTTTTGCAGCGCGGCGCGCAGCACATTGCGGCCAATGCGGCCAAAGCCGTTGATACCCAGCTTGATGCTCATTAAGAACTCCTGATGTTGTGAATGGGGTCGCGCTTATTTACGGGCCAGTGCCGCCTGCACGGTATCGGCCACGTTCTCGGGCGTGAAGCCGAAGTGCTTGAACAGCACCGGGGCCGGGGCCGACTCGCCGTAGGTGTCGATGCCGACCACCGCCGCACAGCCGTACTTCCACCAGCCGTCGGTGGCGCCCATCTCCACCGCCACGCGCGGCAGGCCCTTGGGCAGCACGGCGGTTTTGTAGGCAGCATCCTGCCGGTCAAAAGTGGTGGTGCTGGGCATGGAGACCACGCGCACCGCAATCTTGCGGGTGGCAAGCAGCTCTTGCGCCTTGAGCGCCAGTTGCACTTCGGAGCCGGTGGCGATGATGACCGCCTGGGCTTTTTTCTTCAACCCAACCTCGCTCGGTTCGGCCAGCACATAGCCGCCGCGGCTGATGTCGCCAAGCCCGGCCTTAGGCGCATAGCTGATGTTCTGGCGTGACAGCAGCAGCGCGGTCGGCTTGGCCTTGTTTTGAAGTGCCACGGTCCAGGCCACGGCGGTCTCGGCGGTGTCGCCCGGGCGCCAGACGTCCAGGTTGGGGATCAGGCGCAAGCTGGCCGCGTGTTCGATCGACTGATGCGTGGGGCCGTCTTCGCCCAGGCCGATGGAGTCGTGGGTAAACACATGCACCACCCGCAGCTTCATCAGCGCCGCCATGCGGATCGCGTTGCGGCTGTAGTCGCTGAAGGTCAGAAAAGTGCCACCGTAGGGGATGAAACCGCCATGCAGGGCAATGCCGTTCATGATGGCCGCCATGCCGAACTCGCGCACGCCGTAGTTGATGTGGCGCCCGCCATTGCCCTTGCCTTCAATGTCAAAGCGCAGGTTTGGCGTGCTCTTGGTGTTGGTCAGGTTGGAGCCGGTCAGGTCGGCTGAGCCACCGAGCAGTTCGGGCAGGGCGGCTGTGAACGCTTCCAGCGCGAGCTGCGAGGCTTTGCGTGAGGCCACAGTCTCGGCCTTGGTGTGCGCCGCCACGACCGTGTCCACAGCCAATTGGTTGAATTTTTTCGGCAGGTCGCCCTTCATGCGACGCACCAGCTCGCGTGCCAGGTCGGGGTGGGCAGCCTGGTAAGCCTTGAAGCGCTCGTTCCAGCCCTGCTCGGCAGCGGCGCCGCTGGCCTTGGCATCCCAGGCGGCATAGACAGGCTTGGGGATGACAAACGGCGCGTGCGGCCAGCTCAGGGCTTCACGCGTGAGCTTGATCTCTTCTGCGCCCAGTGGCTCGCCGTGGGCCTTGGCGGTGTTGGCGCGGTTCGGGCTGCCTTGGCCGATGGCGGTCTTGCAGATGATCAGGGTGGGGCGCTCGGTGGATTTTTTGGCCTCGCCAATCGTGTTGGCCACCAGTTCGGCGTCATGGCCGTCGATGGGGCCCAGCACGTTCCAGCCATAAGCCACAAAACGCAGCGCGCTGTTGTCCACAAACCAGGGCGCCACCTGACCGTCGATCGAGATGCCGTTGCTGTCGTACAGCGCAATGAGCTTGTTGAGCTTCCAGGCACCGGCCAGCGCAGCCGCTTCGTGGCTGATGCCCTCCATCAGGCAGCCATCACCCAGAAACACATAGCTGTGGTGGTCGACCACGGTATGGCCGTCGCGGTTGAATTCTTGCGCCAAGAGCTTTTCAGCCAGCGCCATGCCCACGGCGTTGGTCAAGCCTTGCCCGAGCGGGCCGGTGGTGGTCTCGACACCGGGGGTGACGCCCACCTCGGGGTGACCCGCGGTCTTGCTGTGCAATTGCCGGAAGTTTTTGAGCTCTTTCATCGGCAGCTTGTAGCCGGTGAGGTGCAGCAACGCATAGATCAGCATCGAGCCGTGGCCATTGGAGAGCACGAAGCGGTCGCGGTCAAACCAGTGCGGGTTGGCCGGGTTGTGCTTGAGGTGCTGGCCCCACAGGGCCACGGCCATGTCGGCCATACCCATAGGCGCGCCGGGGTGGCCCGAGTTGGCCTGTTGGACCGCGTCCATCGCCAGGGCGCGGATCGCGTTGGCCATGTGGGCGTTGTTCGCGACGCTGGTCTGTTCTGTGTCTGCCATGGGGTGCGGGCTCCGGTGGGGTAGTTGGGTGTGGGCGAAGAAGGATCGCCATGATTTTACCGGGCGTCCAGGCCTACATCAGCGCATCGTGTAACGCCACAAGCTCTTGCGTCAGGGGGTGGCGCGGGTCCAGAAAGATCATGGGCAAGGATTGCTCATGCGATTCGCGGATCTTGACCGAGGCCCGCAGGTAGGGTTGCAGCACGGGCAGACCTTCGTCGATCAGCTCCTTCACCATGCGCTGCGGCAGATTGGCACGCGCTTGAAACTGGTTGACGATGATGCCTTCCACCACCAGCCCCGGGTTGTGGTCGGCCTTGATCTCGGCCACGTTCTCCAGCAGGGTGTAGAGCGCGCGGCGCGAAAAATCATCGCAGTCAAACGGGATCAGGCAGCCCTGCGCGGCGATCAGGGCGCAGCGGGTGTAAAAGTTCAGGGCCGGCGGCGTGTCGATGTAGATCTGGTCGTAATCGTCTGCCAACTGCGCCAGCGCATCGCGCAGTTTGTAGATCTTGTGGCGCGACTCCAGCTTGCCGTGCAGCTCGTCGAGCAGCGGGCTGGACGGCATCAGGTCCAGGCCTTCCCAGCGGGTGTGAACGATGTAGTCGCCCGCCGGTTTGTCACGCACCGTGAACTTCAGGCTTTGCTCAAAAAACTCGGCCACATTGGGCTGGTCTTCTGTCATGTCACTGCCCAGCAGGTAGCGTGTGGAGTTGCCCTGCGAATCCAGATCGATCACCAATGTGCGCTGGCCCTGCCAGGCGCTGATGGCGGCCAGGTTGCAGGTGATGGTGGACTTGCCCACGCCACCTTTTTGGTTGAATACAACATGCTGCATCTAAGTTCCCTGATTGCCACCGGCCGTGATCGGGCCTGAAAAGACAAGTTTAGCGGGGCTACCCGTCAGGGAACTGACGGGCAAGGCGCACCGGGCCTCGCGTGTTCCATCAGGGCTAAACTCAATCCGTCAATCGCACCACCATGCCGTCGCTACCCCAACCGCCGCCTTCTAATGCCAGACAGCCTGCAAGCGCCATGCTGCTGGCCGCTGGCCGTGGCGAACGCATGCGACCGCTGACCGACACCTGCCCCAAGCCCCTGCTGCCCGTACGCGGCAAGCCGCTGATACAGTGGCCTCTGGAGGCGCTGGCACGGGCCGGCGTGGCAGAGGTGGTGGTCAACACCGACTGGCTGGCCGACCAAATTGTGGCGAATTTTAGTGATGAAATTAGCCCTGATACCCCGTCGTTATTGA
>JBIKZZ010000124.1:0-8910 GCA_044354435.1 Rhodoferax sp.
TAGCGTGGCGCTGGTACCCAAGGCCAATGCCCCTAAAAAAGCCATCGAGGGCCTGACCATCCACGCCGTGGAGCGGGTCGAGCAAGCGATGGAACTGGTGCGCTCGCTGGGCTAAGGCTGCAGGCAGGCCGGCGCCCGCCACCGATGGGATCCGGCGCGCCCGGGCCAAGCTTGGCTTGCTGCGAAAATGAGGCCATGCAATTCCAGAAATACCTGATTCCAATCGCCAGTGTGGCGGGCGTGGCCGCCGCTTATCGGGCCTACGGCTGGGCCGGCGTGGCCATTGCGGTGGGTGCCCTGGTGATGTGGCTGCTGCTGCACTTCACCCGCATGATGACCGTGCTACAGCGGGCCGCCAAGCGCCCGATAGGTTTTGTCGACAGTGCCGTGATGCTCAATGCCAAGCTGCGCCCGGGCGTGACGCTGCTGCACATCGTGGCCATGACCCGCGCGCTGGGCGAATTGCGCAGCGACAAGGATGTTCAGCCCGAGATCTACCGATGGACCGACGGCACCCAGTCGCATGTGACCTGCGCGCTGGTCGGCGGCAAGCTCATATCGTGGACACTGGAGCGGCCGGCGCCGGCCCCGTAAAATCCGGTTTTCGCCTCAATTTCAACTTCTTCCAACGCCCTCCAACGCCCCATAAGGACCCCCATGAGCCCACTACCCCCCTCCATGTCTGACCGCGACGGCAAAATCTGGATGGACGGCCAGATGGTCGACTGGCGCGACGCCAAGATCCACGTGCTGACGCACACCCTGCACTACGGCTGCGGCGCCTTTGAGGGCGTGCGCGCCTACGACACGGTCAATGGCACGGCGATTTTCCGGCTGGCGGAGCACACCGAGCGACTGTTCAACAGCGCCAAGATTCTGCGCATGAAGCTGCCCTTCAGCAAAGAGGAGGTGATGGAGGCGCAAAAAGCCGTGGTGCGTGAGAACAAGCTGGCCTCCTGCTACCTGCGCCCGCTGACCTGGATCGGCGACAAAAAACTCGGCGTCAGCCCCAAGGGCAACACCATCCACTTGATGGTCGCGGCCTGGGCCTGGGGCGCTTACCTCGGCGAAGAAGGCCTCAAGAACGGCATCCGCGTGAAGATTTCCAGCTACACCCGCCACCATGTCAACATCACCATGACGCAAGCCAAAGCGGTGAGCAACTACACCAACTCGATTTTGGCCAACATGGAAGCCACCGACGAAGGCTACGACGAGGCCATGCTGCTCGACAGCTCTGGCTTCGTGTCTGAAGGCGCGGGCGAGAACCTGTTTATGGTCAAAGACGGCGTGGTCTACACCCCTGACATGTCGGCCGGCGCGCTCAATGGCATCACCCGCAACACGGTGTTCCACATCTGCAAAGACCTGGGGCTGGAAGTGGTGCAAAAGCGCATCACCCGCGACGAGGTCTACATTTGCGACGAGGCCTTCTTCACCGGCACCGCTGCTGAGGTGACGCCGATCCGTGAGCTGGACCGCATCGAGCTCGGCGCCGGCAGCCGTGGGCCGATCACCGAGAAAATCCAGAGCGCCTTCTTTGACATCGTCAACGGCCGCAACCCCAAATACGCGCACTGGCTCAGCCAGGTCTGAGCCGGCGCCACAAAGAATGACATGAGCCAACCCCCGATTGAACTGCTGGCCAAAGACCTGAACGCCAAGGGGGGCGTGTATTGCCCCAGCCCGCTGGCCGACATGAAAATCTGGAACAGCCACCCCAAGGTGTACCTGGACGTGGCCCACAGCGGCCAGGCCAAGTGCCCCTACTGCGGGACCGTCTACAAGCTCAAGGACGGCGAGCATTTCAGCGCCCACCACTGAGTCGCTGGTCATTGCGCCCCAATGGATCGGGGACGCGGTGATGACCGAGCCGCTGCTGCGCCGGCTGCACGCGCGCGGCGAGCGCTTGACGGTTGGCGCACTGCCCTGGGTGGCGCCGGTGTACCGGCTGATGCCCCAGGTGGCCAGGTTGATCGAGTTCCCCTTTGCCCACGGCGGGCTGCAATTCAAAGCCCGCCGCAGCTTGGCGCGCGAGCTGAGTGGCCGGTTCGACGCGGCCTACATCTGCCCCAACTCGCTCAAAAGCGCTCTGCTGCCTTTTTTGGCCAGTATTCCCAAACGGATAGGCTACCTGGGTGAGGCGCGCATCGGCCTGCTGACCCACCGCCTGAAAAACCCGCCCAAGGACCGGCGCCCACCGATGGTGGCGTTTTACTCGGCCCTCAGCGGCGAGGCCGGTATCGCCGCCGACCAACCCCGGCTGCAGGTGGACGACGCAACCCTGGCGGCCGACCTGGCCGGTCTGGGCCTGCAAGCCGGTGCCTTTAGCGTGCTGGCACCCGGCTCCGAGTACGGCCCGGCCAAACGCTGGCCGGCCGGCCACTTTGCAGAATTGGCTCGGCAATTGGCTGGCCCAGTGCTGCTGCTGGGCTCGGCCAAAGAGGCCGAACTGTGCGAAACCATTGCCACGGAAGTCAACACCCAGACTCCCGGAAAGTGCCAAAATTTAGCAGGGAAAACGGCTCTAGGCCTTGCCCTGTCTATGATTTCTGCTACAAAATTAATAGTCAGCAATGATTCTGGCCTGATGCATGTGGCGGCGGCGCTGGGTGTGCGCCAGGCGGCGCTGTTTGGCTCCAGCAGCCCGCATCACACCCCGCCGCTGAACCCGCTGGCCACCGTGCTCTGGCTCAAGGACGACCCGGCCTACCAGCCGCCGCTGGACTGCGCGCCCTGCTTTGAGCGCAGCTGCCCGCTGGGCCACACCCGCTGCCTGAATGACCTGAGTCCAGCCGCAGTGCTGGCGCGGCTGGCTGCTTGAGGTTTGAGCCTCGGCCTGGGCCGCCCGCCGATGGGCTCAGTCCCGCGACGACCGCGATTTGAGCTCGACCTTGCTGGCCATGAAAACACCGCGGCTGTCCTGCACGCCCTTGACCTCAAGATAAACCGCATTCGCCAGACCCGCGGCACCGAGGTGTTCAAAGCGTGCGCCGGAGGCATCTACCTGCAAGCCATTGAGCCGGAAGTTGGCCACCGACACAAAGTCAGTCACTGGCCCAAATTGCTCGTAGCTGATACCGCTGGCCGTAGCCAATGATTTCAACTCGACCTTGTTGGCCTGACCTTAACGAGCGCAGATTAAGCTGGGCTTAACGGTCAAAGCGCACACCTGCCAGAGGCCAAAAAAAAAGCCACCCGGTTAAGGTTGGCTTTGTAAATGTCCCCCAGGGGACGTCGTTGGAAACCTCGGTTTTCGACAAAAACGCCGATCTGATGTGGCTTGCATGCCGAAAACCGTTATCACTGTGACAGCAGTTAATGAACTTTATCGGGCTGGGCGCCTGCGCGCTATCCCCCATTTGGGGGATACAGCAACACTCATTTGCAAATAAAGCTTTTACGGCGCTCAACTAGGCGTTTGGGGCCAAGGGCAGCTGCATCACAAAGCACGCTCCACCACCGGCGCGGTCTTCGCAGTGCACGCTGCCGCCATGGCGCAGGGCGATGGACTTGACCAGTGCCAGTCCTAGGCCAACACCCCCATCCCGTTCGGTCGCCCCGGGCAAACGGTAAAAGGGCTCAAAGATGCGCTCGCGCAAGTCGGGTGCCATGCCGGGGCCGTGGTCGCAGACACGGATCACGGCCTCCCCGGCAGCCTGACTGAGCCCGAGGGTGATGGCGCCGGCGGCGTGGCGATGCGCATTCTCCAGCAGGTTGCGCACCGCGCGGCGCAGCAGCTTGGCCACTCCCTGCACCGGCAAGGCCGCGTCCCCAGGTGCTGCGGTTTGAGCGGCGCGCCATGCTGGGTCTAGGTCAAGCATCAGCTCCGCCCCGACACGGGCGCACTCTTCGGCCGCCAGCCCGATCAGGTCAACTGACTCCACCGTGCCCAAATTCGCGTCGCGAGCGTCAAGCCGGCTCGCCAGCAAGATTTCTTCAATCAGTTGGTCCAGTTCGGTGATGTTGCGAGAGATTTCAAGCCGTGACCCGGACGACGCCTCGCTGCCCATCAACTCCAGCCCCATGCGGATACGCGTGAGCGGCGAGCGCAGCTCATGCGAGGCGTTGGCCAACAGCGATTTTTGTGAGGCCAAGAGCGCCTCGCGTGATTGAACCAGGGTTTGCACCCGCTCAGCCGCCTGGTTGAAGCGCCGCCCCAGGTCGGCCACCTCGTCTTGACCCGACTCGTTGACACGGGTGGACAAATCGCCCTCCCCCCACTTCTGAACCCCGTTTTGCAGACGCTCCAGCCGCTGCGTCAGCTTACGGGTGATCGGGTAGGTGGCCAGGGCCACTGCGACCGCCACCAACACCAGGGACCAAAAAAAGCCAAAGGGCGGCCGGTACCAGACCGACGGCGGCGGGCGCGGCATGTGCATATGCACGGTCTGGCCGTCTTGCATGCGGACCACAAATTCGGGGCCATTGCCGAAATGACCGCGCGGCCCGGGCAGGCGTCGCGCAACATCAGGCTCTTCGTCACGCTCTGCGTCGACCGGCCCGACCTCAGGCGCTGGCGCCCGGCGCATCATGCGCGGGTGCCCCTGTCCGATGATGTCACCCGCCTGGTTGCGCAATACCACCTCGCGCAGCGGCGGTTCGGCCGCCAGCCGCCAGGCCCAACCGACCAACAGGGTGAGCACTACCACAGCCAGCACCACGGACAGCCAGATCCGCACATACAGTTTTTTGAAAAACACGCTCAGTCCTGTTGCCGGGCAAACACATAGCCCACACCGCGCACGGTGAGTATGCGTTTGGGATTCTTGACGTCGAGCTCGATGGCGGCGCGGATGCGCCCCATGTGCACGTCGATCGAGCGGTCAAAGGCATCGAGCTCACGGCCACGCACCGCTTCCATGATCTGGTCTCGCGTCAGCACCCGGCCAGCCCGCTCGGCCAGGGCCAGCAGCAGGTCAAATTGGTAAGAGGTCAGCTCGCAGGCCTGGCCGCCAACGGTGACCGTGCGGGCGTCCTGGTCAATGTCCAGGCTGCCAAAGCGCAGCACCGCGTGCTCGGCGGACGGGCCGTCCACATGCCGGCGCAGCACGGCGCGTATGCGCGCCAGCAACTCACGCGGCTCGAAGGGCTTGGGCAGGTAGTCGTCGGCGCCAATTTCCAAGCCGATGATGCGGTCCATGGGGTCACCTTTGGCGGTGAGCATCAGTACCGGAGTGCGGGCCAGGGCCCCCGGCAGTGCCCGGATGCGGCGACAAACCTCCAGACCATCCATGTCAGGCAGCATCAGGTCCAGAATCACCAGCGCAGGCACACTGGCCTGCACCGCCGCCAGGCCCTGCTGACCGTCAACCGCGATACTGACGCCAAATCCCGATTGACCCAGATAATCGGCCACCATACGGGCCAGACGCGCATCGTCCTCGATCATCAACAGTTGGTGGCTCATGGGGACAGTCTAGGCCCGCCAGCAATCTGTGGCTTGAAGCGGCCGTAAAGTTAAGTAAACCCGCCAGCCTGGCAGGCCTTTAGCGCAGCCGGATGCGCGAGGCCAACCACACCAGCAAGAGCACGGGCACCCCCAGCAGGGCCGTGGCGATGAAGAAGTTGGGGTAGCCAAAGGCGTCCACATAGCGACCGGAGTAGCCGGCCAGAAACTTGGGCAGCAGCAGCATCATGGAGCTGAACAGCGCATATTGGGTGGCCGAGTAACTGATGTTGGTCAGGCTTGACAGGTAGGCAATGAAGGCCGCCGTGGCGATGCCGCCTGCCAGGTTGTCGGCCGAAATTACCCATATCAGGCCGGTAAGGTCATGGCCGCGCGTGCTCAGCAGAGCAAACAGCAGGTTGCTGGCGGCGCTCAGCACCGCGCCCAGCATCAGCACCCGCATCACCCCCAGCCGCATGGCCAACGCCCCGCCGACAAAGGCACCCACCAGCGTCATGATCACGCCGTAGATCTTGGTCACGGCGGCCACCTCGTCCTTGGTGTAGCCCATGTCCACGTAAAAGGGGTTGGCCATGATGCCCATCACCACGTCGCTGATGCGGTAAATGGCGATCAGCGCCAGGATGAGTGCCGCCTGCCATTGGTAGCGGCGCAAAAAATCAGCAAAGGGCTCGACCAGCGCACTGCGCAACCAGTCGCCCAGGTTGCGAGCCACCGGCACCGGTGCATGTACGGGTTCGGGCGACAGCAGCACGGTGAGCGCGCCCACCGCCATGCTGGCCGCCATCACCAGGTAGGCGGTTTGCCAGGCGGCAAACTGATAGTTGGCCGCCTGCGCCACCTCGGCACGTGCAGCAATCCACAGCACGCCGGCACCCGCCCAAATCATGGCCAGGCGGTAGCCCGTCTGGTAGGCCGCCGCCAAAGCAGCCTGGCGGTCGGTATCGGCGGATTCGATGCGGTAGGCGTCCAGCGCAATGTCTTGCGTGGCTGAGCCAAAGGCCACGGCCAGCGCGCCCCACACCACCGGCTGCAAGGCCTGCTGCGGATCATTGAAGGACATGGCCACCAGCCCGGCCATGATGGCCAGCTGCGAGCACAGCAGCCAGCTGCGCCGGCGCCCCAGCAGCCGGGTCAGGACAGGTATAGGCAGCCGGTCGACCAGCGGCGCCCAGACCCATTTGAAAGCGTAGGCCAGCCCGACCCAGCTCAGGTAACCAATGGTGGTGCGGTCAATGCCGGCCTCACGCAGCCAGAAACTCAGGGTGCCCAGCACCAGCAGCAAGGGCAGCCCAGCTGAAAAGCCCAGCGCCAGCATGCGCAGCGTGGGCGGCTCGAGGTAGACCCGGAAGGTGGCCAGCCAAGTGGGCTTAATTTGGGTGGCGGTGGCGGCATCTGGTGACATTGGAGAATAATACGCGCTGACTTATGAAATTTGTGCTTTTCACTAAACCCGCTGTGTCAAACCCTGCCCGCCGCGCTGTGCGTTGGCGGATGGCGTCTGCACCCACCTTGGCGCTGGCTCTGGCCTTGTGCACCGGGCTGCCGGCCGTAGCTCAGACGCGCGAGGGCGTGGATGTTGGCAAAAACTCGGCCTTCAGCAACCTGGTGCCTGCCGACAGCGTGGAACGATCATCGGCCGAGGAGTATCAGAAGATGCTCCAGCAAGCCAGTGAAAAAAAGGCCTTGGCGGGTAAAGACAACCCCCAGCTGCTGCGCCTGCGCGCTATTGCTGCCAAGATCATCCCCCACGCGCTCCAATGGAACCCGCGCGCCAGTAACTGGCAATGGGAGGTGAACCTGATCGGCAGCAAGCAAATCAATGCCTATTGCATGCCCGGCGGCAAGATCGCGTTCTACACCGGCATTCTGGACCAACTCAAGCTCACCGATGACGAGGTGGCGATGGTGATGGGCCATGAAATTGCCCACGCCTTGCGTGAGCACGCGCGCGAACGCATGGGCAAAAGTGCAGCCACCAACATCGGTGCCAGCCTGCTGACGCAGCTGCTCGGGCTGGGCCAGATCGGGCAAACGGTTACCAACTACGGCGCGCAGTTGCTCACCTTGCAATTCAGCCGCGACAACGAATCCGAGGCCGACCTGGTCGGTATGGAACTGGCCGCCCGCGCCGGCTACGACCCGCGCGCGGGTGTGACCCTTTGGCAAAAAATGAGTGCGGCCAACAAGGGCGCGCCACCGCAGTGGCTGTCCACCCACCCCTCGGGCACCACCCGCATTGGCGACATCGAGGCCAATCTGCCCAAGGTGATGCCGCTGTACGAACGCGCCAAGACCGACTAACGCACCGCCTCAGGTGCCGCCCACGTAGGGGTTGCTCTTACGCTCGCGGCCAAAGCTGCTTTCGGGGCCGTGGCCGGGGATGAACACAGTGGCGTCGCCCATCGGCCACAGGCGCTGCACGATGCTGTTGATCAGGGTGTCGTGATCGCCCTGCGGGAAATCGGTGCGGCCGACCGAGCCGGCAAACAACACATCGCCCACAAAAGCACGGCCGATCTCGGGCGAGTGAAACACCACATGGCCCGGCGTGTGGCCTGGGCAATGCCGCACATCCAAATTGCAATGCCCGACGGTAACGGTGTCGCCGTCCTGCAGCCAGCGCGTGGGTGTGAAGGCCGCCGAGGGCGGAAAGCCAAACATCTTGCTTTGCTCGGCCAGGCCGTCGATCCAAAACTGATCTCCCGGGTGCGGCCCGATGATGGGCAGGTCCAGCCGCGCGGCCAGCTCGGCGGTACCGCCGGCATGGTCGATATGGGCATGGGTTTGCCAGATCTGCGTCAGCGTCAGTCTCAAACGCTTGATCGCGTCCATCAGCACAGGCAGATCGCCACCGGGATCGATCACTGCGGCCTGCAGCGTTTCATCGCACCAGACCAACGAGCAGTTTTGTTGAAATTGGGTGACGGGGATGGTGAGGTAACGCAGCATGGCGGGGTTCAGGTCTGCGGCAAGAGCTTGCGGTACTGCACAAAGCCGCTTTTGTCGGCCACCTTGTCATACAGGTGCATGGCATCGGTGTTGGACTCGTGCGTCAGCCACCAGACGCGGGACGCGCCCTGGGCTAAGGCCGAGGCATACACGTGCTGGATCAGCGCCCGGCCTACCCCCGTGCCGCGCAGCGCCGGCAGCACAAACAGGTCTTGCAAGTACCAGTAGTCGCCTGCGGTCCAGCAACTGCGGTGCGCGATGTAGTGCACCAGACCGACCAGGCCGCCATCAGCTTCAGCCACCGCGCAATGCACAGGCTCGCCAGGCTGGTGAAACCGCGCCCAGGTCAGCTCGGTCACGCTGAGGGGAATGGCGGTTTTGTAGAAGGCTTGGTAACCCTGCCACAGTGGCAGCCAGGCCGTGAAGTCATCGGGTCGAGCCAGTCGAATCGTGGTCCGCATCGTGTTGTCCTTGTTTATCCGCCAAAACCGGGTCAAACCCAGCCGCCGTCCACCACAAAGTCTTGGGCCGTGCACATGGCGCTATCG
>JBIKZZ010000125.1:0-8849 GCA_044354435.1 Rhodoferax sp.
CGCCACCGAGCGACCCGTCATAAAAGGTCTGCACCTTGTAGCGGCCGGCCGTGCGCTTTTCAACCTCTTGCGCAAATACATCGATGCCAACGCCCTGATTGTGCCCCATTGTGACGGCCAGATACGCCCGCCAACATCGGGGTTTTCTCGGGTATGGGTCCGTTCTTCTCGGCGCCCCCGCGCTTACATGCCGGCGTAGTTCGGTCCGCCGCCGCCTTCAGGCGTGACCCAGACAATGTTTTGCGTCGGGTCCTTGATGTCGCAGGTCTTGCAATGCACGCAGTTTTGCGCGTTGATCTGCAGCCGGTCGCTGTTGTCGTCGTTTTTCACGTACTCATAGACGCCGGCCGGGCAGTAGCGGGCTTCCGGACCAGCGTACTTGGCCAGGTTGATGCTCACCGGGACAGAGGCGTCCTTGAGCGTCAGGTGGGCCGGTTGTTGCTCTTCGTGGTTGGTGTTGCTGATGAATACGCTGCTCAGCCGGTCAAAGGTCAGCTTGCCATCGGGCTTGGGGTAATTGATGGGCTGGCACTCGGCGGCTGGTTTGAGGTAGGCGTGGTCGGGCTTGTCGCGGCGCAGGGTCCAGGGCATGTGACCCCGCAGCACAAACTGCTCAAAGCCGTTCATCAGCGTGGCTGTGGTCAGGCCGTACTTGAACCAGTTCTTGAAGTTGCGGTCCTTGTTCAGCTCGGTGTGCAGCCAACTGGCCTCAAAGGCGGCGGGGTAGGCGCTCAGTTCATCATGTTGCCGACCAGCCACCACGGCCTCATAAGCAGCCTCGGCCGCCAGCATGCCGGTCTTGATCGCAGCGTGACTGCCTTTGATGCGGCCCACGTTCAGATAGCCGGCATTGCAGCCGATCAGTGCGCCACCTGGGAACACGGTCTTGGGCAGGGCGTTGAGGCCGCTGGCATTGATGGCCCGGGCCCCGTAGGACACACGCTTGGCTGTCACCTCGCCCTTGTCGTTTTCGAAGTAATAACGCACGTTGGGGTGGGTTTTCCAGCGCTGCAACTCTTCAAACGGGCTTAGGTAGGGGTTGGTGTAGCCCAGTCCGGTCACGAAGCCAAGCGCCACCTTGTTGTCCGGCAGGTGGTACAGGAAGGCGCCGCCATAGGTGTCTGATGCCATGGGCCAGCCGGCGGTGTGCATCACAAAGCCGGGCTGGTGGCGGCTGGGGTCGATTTCCCACAGCTCCTTGATGCCGATGCCAAAGCTTTGCGGGTCACGGCCTTCGTCAAGCCTGAATTTGGCGATGAGCTGTTTGCCCAGGTGGCCCCGCGCGCCTTCGGCAAACACCGTGTACTTGCCCAGCAGTTCCATGCCGAGTTGGAAGCTGTCCATCGGCTCGCCATCTTTGCCCACGCCCATATTGCCAGTGGCCACACCCTTGACCGAGCCGTTGTCGTTGTAAAGTACCTCAGCGCCGGTGAAACCCGGGAAAATTTCCACCCCCAACGCCTCGGCCTGCTCGGCCATCCATTTGGTGACCGCGCCCAAACTCACGATGTAATTGCCATGGTTGTCGGCAAAGGGCGGCAAGACCATATTGGGCACCCGAAAGCCGGTTTTTTCACCCAAAAAGACATAAGCGTCGTCCGTCACAGGCTGGTTGAGCGGCGCACCCCGTGCCTTCCAGTCCGGAATGAGCTCGGTCAGTGCTTTAGGGTCCATGATGGCGCCCGACAGGATGTGGGCGCCCGGCTCTGAGCCTTTTTCCAGTACCACCACCGACACATCCTGGCCTTTTTCGGCGGCCAGTTGCTTGAGGCGGATGGCTGTTGCCAGACCACCGGGGCCGCCGCCGACCACGACCACGTCGTATTCCATCGCTTCACGGGGGCCGAACTGGGCCAGTAGGTCCTGGTTTGTCATGCTGATTCTCGTGTGAAATTCTCGTTTGATAATCGGGCCTTGGCCAGGGTTCCCGGTCAAGGCCCGCAGGCCGTGGGGCTGGCTTGATTTTATTCGGTGAATCGGCGCGTCTGCGGGCGCCCGGACCCTCTTTTGTGGAGAAACACGATATGGCCTACAGCATTGACTTATCCGGCCGGGTGGCCTTTGTGACGGGTGCCTCCAGCGGCTTGGGTGCCCAGTTTGCCCAGACTTTGGCGCGCGCGGGCGCTGCCGTGGTGCTGGCGAGCCGGCGCGTGGAGCGGCTCAAAGACCTGCGCGCCCGCATCGAGGCTGATGGCGGTAACGCCCATGTGGTGGAACTGGACGTGACCGACCATGGTTCAATCAAGTCTGCGGTGGCTCACGCCGAGACCCAGGTCGGCTCAATCGACATCCTGATCAACAACTCGGGGGTGAGCACCACCCAGCGCATCCAGGATGTGACCGAGGAAGATTTTGACTTTACCTTTGACACCAACGTTAAAGGCGCCTTTTTTGTGGCGCAGGAGGTGGGCAAGCGCATGCTGGCGCGGGCTCGCGGTTCTGCACCCGGCACCTACACCGGTGGGCGCATCGTCAACATCGCGTCGGCGGCTGGCTTGCGGGTGCTGCCGCAGATCAGCGTCTATGCCATGAGCAAGGCAGCGGTGATCCACATGACCCGGGCCATGGCTGTGGAGTGGGGCCGCTTCGGCATCAACGTCAATGCGCTTTGCCCGGGCTACATCGACACCGATATCAACCACCACCACTGGCAGACCGAGCAGGGCCAGAAACTGGTGCAAATGCTGCCACGCAAGCGGGTCGGGCAGGTGCAAGACCTGGACGCTGTTCTGGTGATGCTGTGTGCCAATGAGAGTCATTTCATCAACGGCGCAGTGATCTCCGCCGACGACGGCGCCGGGGTGTAACAAAAGCCCCATGAAAATCGAGATTCCCGAGGTCAAAAAGCTGGTGTTTGAGATGCAAATCCCGATTCGCTGGGGCGATATGGATGCCATGAACCATGTCAACAACACCAGTTACTTCCGCTACCTTGAGACCTGCCGCATTGACTGGATGCGCTCTATTGGGTGCCAACCCGATCCGCAGGGGGAGGGTCCAGTCATCGTCAACGCCTTCTGCAACTTTTATCGGCAACTGGAGTACCCGGGCGATGTGCTGATCAAAATGTACGCCAGCGACCCTGGCCGCAGCACGTTTGAGACCTGGGCCACGATGGCTCGTACCGACCAGCCTGAGGTAATTTATGCAGCAGGCGGCGCCACCAGCATTTGGGTGAATTTCCCTGCGCAAAAGGCCAAAACCCTTCCCGACTGGCTGCGCGCCATCGTCACGCCCTGACTATTTTTGTTTGGGCACCCGGCCCATAAGGTAGAACTCTGGGTTGGGCATCATGCTGCTGAAGGAAGCCATGCGGTTCGACAGCCCAAAAAAAGCGGTGATCGCGGCAATGTCCCAGGCGTCTTCGTCACTGAAACCGTGCGCGTGCAGGGCCGCAAAATCGGTCTCGGCAAGCTCATCAGAATGCTGGCAGACCTTCATCGCGAAATCAAGCATGGCGCGCTGGCGTGGCGTGATGTCGGCCTTGCGGTAGTTCACGGCTACTTGGTCGGCCACCAGCGGTTTTTTCTCGTAAATGCGCAAAATGGCGCCATGCGCTACCACGCAGTACAGGCAGTTGTTGGCGGCGCTGGTGGTGGTGACGATCATCTCGCGGTCGCCCTTGGAGAGGCCCGAGTCCTCCTTGAGCATCAGCGCGTCGTGGTAGGCAAAGAACGCCTGCCACTCGGCTGGGCGGCGTGCCAGGGTCAGAAAAACATTGGGCACAAAGCCGGCTTTTTCCTGGACTTCGAGCACTTTGGCGCGAATATCGTCGGGCAGGTCGGCGAGTTCGGGGGCAGGGTAGCGGCTCATGGGGCTTGTCTCCAAATAGGTCTTGCCATTATCCGGTGGTCAGCCCATACCCCCGCCGTGTCACGCTACTGTCACACAGTCTACACCTGGGCGCGGCACAATGACACTTCCCATCCATCCCCACTTTTGACCGCCGCTTCATGAAAATCCACACCCTGACCCGTCGCGCTCTGCTGCCCTTGGCGGCAGCAGCCCTGCTCTTGTCGCAATCTCCGGCCCAGGCCCAAAATGCGGCCAACTACCCGGACCGGCCGGTGCGCATCGTCGTGCCCTTCGCCCCTGGTGCGGGCACCGATGCCATGGGCCGGCTGGTGGCCCTCAAGCTGGGCGAGATCCTGGGCGGCAGCTTTGTGGTGGACAACCGGGCGGGTGCCTCGGGTGCCATTGGCACACAGCATGTGGCCCAGCAGCCGCCGGACGGCTACACCCTTCTCCTGGTGGCCTCGCCGTTCACCACGGTAGCGGCCTCCCTGCCCACAGCCGGTTACGACGCCCTGCGTGGCTTTGCGCCGGTGGGCCTGGTCGCCACCGGCCCCCTGGTCTGGGCCTCTAATGTCAGCCTGCCGGTTGCCAGTATGAAAGACGTGGTTGAACTGGCCCGGCAAAAGCCTGGCGCACTGAACTATGGCTCTGCCGGTGCCGGCGGCGTTAACCATTTGGTGCTGGAGCAGCTCAAGGCCATCACCTCGACCGATATCGCCCACATTCCTTACCGCGGCGTGGCGCCGGCCACGGTGGACATGATTGCCGGCCAGATCCAGCTGGTGACCGGCACTATTCCGGCGCTGCTGCCCTTCATCAAAGACAGTCGCGTCAAAGCCCTGGCGGTGACCAGTGCCAAGCGTTCCAGCGCTTTGCCTGATGTCCCGAGCATGAGTGAGGCCGGTTTCCCCGGTATCGATGTGCTGAACTACTTTGCCATCTCTGCGCCAGCAGGCACACCGGCAGCCGTGGTCGACAAGCTCAATGCTGCCTTGCGCAAGATGGTGACCATGCCCGACGTGCTGGCGCGCTTCAAGTCTGATGCCGTAGAGCCGGCGGTCGGCACACCCGCTCAGCTGGCCGCCTTCATTGAGGCCGACTACCGGGCTTGGGTGAGTGTCGTCAAGACCCAGAACCTCAAGATCGAATAAAGCCGGCGTTGGGTCGGTGCGCCAGCCGCATTGACCCGACTCGGCAGGGTTTGTCCCGTAAGAAAAACGAGGCACTGGCACGGGTAACATCGTGACCAGGCGCAACATTTTTTTGGAGATCGACCCGTGAACAAAATTTTCCCCAGTGCGGCGGTGGCCTTGCAAGGCATCGTCCACGACGGCCAACTGCTGGCTGTCGGCGGTTTTGGCCTGTGCGGCATTCCCGAAGCCCTGATAGAAGCCCTGCGCGACAGTGGCGCGCGGAACCTGACCGTGATCTCCAACAACGCGGGCGTAGACGGCTTTGGCCTGGGCAAGCTGTTGGAAACCCGGCAGATCAGCAAGATGATCTCCAGTTACGTGGGCGAAAACAAAGAGTTCGAGCGCCAGTACCTGGCCGGCGAACTGCAACTTGAGTTCACGCCGCAAGGCACGCTGGCTGAAAAGCTGCGCGCTGGCGGCGCGGGCATACCGGCGTTTTACACCCGCACCGGCGTCGGCACCCAGGTGGCAGAAGGCAAGGAGACGCGTGAATTTGACGGCCATGTGTACGTGATGGAGCGTGCACTTGTGCCTGAGGTGTCGTTGGTCAAGGCCTGGAAGGCCGACAAGAGCGGCAACCTGGTGTTCCGCCGCACTGCCCGCAACTTCAACCCTGCAGTGGCCATGGCCGGCAAGATCACCGTGGTTGAGGTGGAGGAGATTGTGGACACGGGCAGCTTTGACCCGGACGCGGTGCACCTGCCCGGCATCTATGTGCACCGCATCGTGCTCAACGCCCGCCCCGAAAAGCGCATTGAGAAACGAACCATCACCGAGAAAGCAGGAGTCTGATCATGGCCTGGACACACGACCAAATGGCGGCCAAGGCCGCGCAGGAACTGCAGGACGGTTTTTACGTCAACTTGGGCATTGGCTTGCCGACGTTGGTAGCCAACTTTGTCAACCCCGACATCGAGGTTTGGCTGCAGAGTGAAAACGGCATGCTCGGCATCGGACCTTTTCCGACCGAAGACCAGGTGGACGCCGACTTGATCAACGCCGGCAAGCAGACGGTGACCACCATTGCCGGCTCCAGCATTTTTGGCAGCCACGACAGCTTTGCCATGATCCGTGGCGGCAAAATCAACCTGAGTATTTTGGGTGCGATGCAGGTCAGCGAAAAAGGCGACCTGGCCAACTGGATGATCCCCGGCAAGATGGTCAAGGGCATGGGCGGCGCCATGGACCTGGTGGCCGGCGTCAAGAGCGTGGTGGTGTTGATGGAGCACGTAGCCAAAAAGAAAGACGGCACGATCGACCTCAAAATTCTGCCGGATTGCACCCTGCCGCTGACGGGCGTGGGCGTGGTGGACCGCATCATTACTGATCTGGCGGTGCTGGATGTGACGCCGAATGGCCTCAAAGTGGTGGAGATGGCGCCCGGCGTCACCCGCGACGAGCTGCAGTCCAAAACCGGCGTGCCGCTGCAATAGCCGCTCGTTCATCACTTGGAATTGCCAACATGACGCAATCGCTTGATATTGTCGGCCTGGGTGAGGCCATGGTGGAGTTCAACCAAGTGCGAGACAGCACCGGCCGCACCTACCTGCAGGGTTTTGGCGGCGACACCTCCAACACGGTGATCGCCGCCAGCCGGCAAGGTGCTGCCTGTGCCTACATCTCTGCCGTGGGTGCGGACGACTTCGGCACCCTGTGTTGTGACCTGTGGCGCAGCGAGGGCGTCGACATCAGTGGCGTGCAGGTGAACCCCGATGCCCCGACCGGCATTTACTTTGTACGCCATGACGCCAAGGGCCACCGCTTCTCTTACCTCAGAAAAGGCTCGGCGGCCAGCCGCATGACGCCGGCTGACTTGCCTGTGGCCTTGCTAAGCCGCGCCAAGTACCTGCACGTGTCAGGTATCAGCCAGGCCATCAGCGAGAGTGCGCGCCAGACGGTGGCAGCAGCCATCGCCGCCGCACGGGCGCATGGGGTGCGTGTGTCGTATGACCCCAATCTGCGACTCTTGCTTTGGCCGCTGACGCTGGCCCGCGTCACGCTAGAACAGACCCTGCCGCTGTGCGATGAATTTTTGCCTGGGCTGGACGACATGTCGCAACTGGCGGAATTGACCGAGCCGGCTGCCATCGTGGACTGGGCGCATCAGCATGGCGCCCCCGTCGTGCTGCTGAAAATGGGCGATCAGGGCGTTCTGGTGTCTGACGGCCGCCGCCAGGAACGCATTGCGGCCTGCCGGGTCGACGCTGTCGACGCTACCGGTGCCGGCGACTGTTTTGACGGCACTTACCTGGCGCGCCGCGCCGCTGGCGACGATGTATTTACCAGCGCCCGCTGGGCCGTAGCGGCAGCAGCGTTGTCGACCCTGGGCTATGGCGCGGTCGAGCCCTTACCTCGTGCCGCGCAGGTCAGCGCCTTTATGGCGACACAGCCGGCCTGACCACATTCAGCAGCGCGCGGCCGTCTGCCAGTCGCGCGATGTTGTCGGCCAGCGTGGCTTGCCGACGGCGCACGGTGCCGCTGGTCCAGCCTGACATATGCGGCGTCATCACCAGATTGGGCAGGCTGCCAAAATCCAACTGCGAAGGCGCGCATTCGGCCTGAGCCGTTGTTGGGTACTGGTACCAGGTGTCGATGATGGCACCACCAATCTGCCGTGTGGCCAGTGCGTCAAACAGCGCCTGCTCGTCGATCACCGGGCCGCGGCCCACATTCAAAATCACCGCATCGGGCCGCATCGCCGCCAGTGCGGACTGGCCCACCAAGCCCTGGGTTTGCGGCGTGAGCGGCAGCGACACCACGACCGCATCAGCAGATCCCATGAAGGCCGGCACGTCATCCAAACTGAAAGATTGGTCTACGAGCGGATTGACCACTGGGCTGCGGTTGGCCACATGCACGCGCATGCCAAAGGCCTTGGCGCGGGCCGCGACGGCTTGAGCAATATGGCCAAAGCCCAGCAAGCCGATGGTCTGGCTGCCCAGCTCGGTCCGCAGCGCCGTGGGGCGGCCCGCCCAGTAGGTCCAGCGCTGCGCTCGCAGGTCGGCGTCGGCGGCGGCCAGGGGCACATGGCGCTGCAGCAAGGCGGTCATCACGTACTCGGCAATGGCGGCCTCGTGGCCAAAACAGTTGCACAGCGCCGCACCGGCTGGCAACAATGCAAGGTCCACCGCATCGGTGCCAGCGGCCGGCGCATGAAACAGGCGAAGCCGGCGTGGCACGGGCAATGTCGCGTTGAAGGTGATGCCGACGATCACATCAGCGTTTTCGTAGCAGGCCCGCTCGCCGGGCTGGTCCAGGCGGTCGCTCACATCAGTGATCTGGTGCCGTGGGTCGATCAGCTGCTCAAAGCCCTGGCGGAAATTGGTCGCGTTGGCGCCGTGGAAGACGATGTTGAGGGGGGTGCTTGTCATCGTGATTCGGCCTGAGATGACCTTGTGGAGCGGGTGAAGGGAATCGAACCCTCGTATGAAGCTTGGGAAGCTGCCGTTCTGCCATTGAACTACACCCGCAATTCGTAACCTGTTGATTGAATTGGAAATTTCCGGCTAAGTTGTTGTTTTCGCTCAGTATTGTTAAGATTTTCAGCAGATTCTCAACTTCTCTAAACTTGGCAAAACCTGTCTACACTTGCCGTTCCGGCGTAGGTTTTGGCGTAGGTTCCAGCGTAGCTTGAATCTGTCGCACAACTCCACTGCGCCCCAATCAACGGACGGAGTATAGATCGTGCAGTTTGACGCTCGCCAGGCGAAGTCCTTGGGACCAGGTAAGCACATGGTGTTCGCGCCGATTGAATATTGACCCACCCTGCCGATTCAATATTGACCCAGGACGGGTAGTTGCCGTTTGAATCGGCAACTGTGGATAAGTGTACTCAATAGTCCAGTTTTCCTCCTTCCTTGA
>JBIKZZ010000126.1:0-8775 GCA_044354435.1 Rhodoferax sp.
GTGCGGGTAGCTAGACAGGCCCTTGCCGCCGACCTCTTGGCGGAAATTGAGCAACTGCTCCTCGCTCAGGCGGCCCTCCAGATAGGCGCGGGCATAGACGCCGGGCGACACGTGCCCTTGGATGTAAAGGCAGTCGCCACCGTGTTCTTTACCAGGTACGGCGCTCTCGGCGTGCCAAAAATGGTTGAAACCGGCACCGAACATATGGGCCAGCGAGGCAAACGAGCCAATGTGGCCACCCAGATCGCCACCATCCACCGGATGATGCCGGTTGGCTTTGACCACCATGGCCATGGCGTTCCAGCGCATGTAGGCGCGCAGGCGCTCCTCAATTTCGATGTTGCCAGGGCAACGCTCTTCCTGGTCGGTTTCTATGGTGTTGACGTAACCAGTATTGGCTGAGAACGGCATGTCGATGCTGTTTTGCCGAGCGTGCTCCAGCAATTGCTCCAGCAGAAAGTGCGCCCGCTCTGGACCCTCGCTCTCGATCACGGCGGACAGAGCGTCCATCCATTCACGGGTTTCCTGGCGGTCGGCGTCGTTGGCCGCTGCGCTGAAAGGCTGATCGGGTGCTGCAGACATGTCTATCTCCTGTGGCTTGTTGCCAACTTTAATACGGTGCTGAAATTTTCCCACAATTTCAAAATTTTTTCAAATAATGCGGTCTTACTTCATATAGTGAAATATTGACACAGATGACTGACTGCCAGTTTGGCCAAAAAAACAATCCAAATGCCGGCACGTCACCTACACTCTCGGCATGCCCTTACCGCAGCAGCAATCAGCACCTAGCCTTGCTAAAAAAAAACCACTGGCAGGGTTACGCAGTTGGTGGTGGCGCCTGACACCGCAGCGGCAAGACCGCTTTGCCGTGCTGGCGCCCCTGGCCGCTGTGCTGCTGTTCTTGGCTGCCATCATCGTGGCTTTTGCGTACCTCCGGCTGGAAGAAATCGACAGAGAGCAAGAAGCCGTTCGGCGCGATGTCGAATATACGCAACAGCGCCTGCGCCTGCGCCTTTTGGAACGGCAGGAACAATTGATGCAATTGGGCCGGGAGATGTCCAACCGCGAGATCGACGCCAACGACTTCCAGACACGGGCCGAAGCCATGATCAGCGCGCACCCCGAACTGCAAGGTCTGAGCTGGATCGACGAGCGCCGACGAATCAAATCCAGCGTTGGTACAGCCAGTCTCTCGTCCGTCCAACTCCGCACCGTGGGCAGCACGCTCAAGACCGGCGATAACGACAGACCATACACACTGGCACGCGACCTGCAGCAACCGATCTACACGCAGCGCAGCGAATCAGCAGACAACACCGCCATGCTGCAACTGCATGTGCCACTGAGCGACCGGGCTCGCTTTTTAGGCGTCTTGTTGGCGGAATACTCGGTCGACGGTTTATTTCGCTACGGCGTGCCGGCAGAGGTTTCGGCCCGCTACGCAATTTCATTCCATGACGCCAAAGGCGCGCTGCTTGCCGGCACCCAAATCCCGGCACGCAACCCGGCCACTGGTTTACTCCCCTGGGCGAGCCCAGCCAACGCCTATGAGGTGCCGGTGTCGCCGGTAGGCAATGGCCTGCTGATCCGTGGCCAGGCCTATCGCACCTCGCTAGGCGTCATCGGCAGCGGCCTGTTTTGGCTGGTAACAGCGCTAAGCGCCATGACGGCCTGGATGCTGATTGCCAACTGGCGCCATACCCGCCGCCGCCTACAAGCCCAACAAGCCCTGGTGTCAGAGACTAGCTTTCGCCGGGCGATGGAAAACTCCATGCTCACCGGCATGCGTGCGCTTGACCTGCAAGGCCGCATCACCTATGTCAATGCCGCTTTTTGCCAGATGACCGGCTGGAGTGAGTCTGATCTCGTCGGTCGTACAGCGCCGTTTCCCTATTGGCCAGACAACGACACGGCCAACCTGACCGCCAGACTTGAAGACGAGCTGTCCGGCAAAACCACGCCCGGCGGCATCCAGATGCGCGTCAAGCGGCGCGACAAAACGCTGTTTGACGCACGGCTTTACCTTTCGCCGCTGATCGACGCCAAGGGCACCCAGACAGGCTGGATGACCTCCATGACCGACATCACTGAGCCCAACCGTATCCGGGAGCAGTTGTCGGCATCGCACGAGCGATTCACGACGGTTCTCGAGGCGCTGGATGCGTCCATTTCGGTGGCGCCTCTGGGCAGTGATGAACTCCTATTTGCCAATAAGCTTTACCGCCTCTGGTTCGGCACGCCAGCTGGTGGCCACTTGCGCTTGGTGGCTCAAGCTGGCGTAACACCCAGCCCGCCCAATGACGAAGTGCAGGACGATGTGGACGCCTTTGCTGGCCTGCCCACCAACCTGCTGCCTGACTCTGACGCGGAAAGTGCAGAAATCTACATTGAGACGCTCGGCAAATGGCTGGAGGTTCGCACCCGCTACCTGAGCTGGGTGGACGGGCGCTTGGCCCAAATGGTGATCGCGACAGACATAACCGCACGCCGTATGGCCGAAGAGCAGGCAGCAGCTCAGACCGAGCGAGCGCAAAACGCCAGTCGCCTGATTACGATGGGCGAGATGGCCTCCAGCGTGGCGCATGAGCTCAATCAACCGCTAACCGCCATCAACAACTACTGCAACGGCATGCTGTCGCGCATCAGAGCCCAGCAAATCACCGAGCAAGACCTGCTTGGGGCTCTGGAAAAAACCGCCAAGCAAGCCCAGCGTGCCGGTCAGATCATCCAGCGCATCCGCTCATTCGTGAAACGCAGCGAGCCCAACCGCACCCTCTCAGAGGTGGCTGTGATGGTGGATGAAGCGCTTGAGCTGGCCGAAATCGAGCTGCGTCGGCGTAACGTCAAACTCACACACTATGTGGCGCCGCGCCTGCCTCAGTTGATGGTGGACCCGATCCTGATCGAGCAGGTGCTGCTGAACCTTTTGAAAAATGCGGCCGAGTCGGTTGATGCCGCGCAACGGCCATCGGAGCAGCGCAACGTCAAACTGCGTGTGACACCGCACCGCGTCAATGACCGAGATGTGATCGATTTCAGCGTCACCGACAGTGGCCGCGGCCTCACGGCTGAGGTCTCTGCCCGACTTTATGAAGCGTTTTATTCAACCAAGGCCGATGGCATGGGCATTGGCCTGAGCCTGTGCCGCTCCATCGTCGAGTCACACCTGGGCCGGATGAAAGCCGAGAACCTCTACAATGGCGCAGAATCATGCGGCTGTGTTTTCTCATTCTGGCTGCCTTGCATTCAAGCCGAGACCACATCAGGCAACGAACCCCAACTGACCGCGAAAGACGCGCACTGACACCATGAGCTTGATCCCCAAAAAAGGCACTGTTTACGTGGTCGACGACGACGAGGCCGTGCGTGACTCCCTGCAGTGGCTGCTTGAAGGCAAAGATTACCGCGTACGTTGCTTCGAGTCAGCTGAATCCTTTCTCAGCCGCTACGACGCGCGCGAGGTGGCCTGTCTGATCGTCGATATTCGAATGGGCGGCATGACTGGTCTGGAGTTGCAAAGTAGGCTAATCGAAGTTGGATCACCGCTGCCGATCGTGTTCATCACCGGCCACGGCGATGTGCCCATGGCGGTCGATTCGATGAAAAAAGGCGCCATGGATTTCATCCAGAAGCCGTTTAAGGAAGACCAGCTCGTCGCCCTGGTAGAGCGCATGCTGGACCAAGCCAAAGACTCGTTTGCAGAATTTCAAAGCGCTGCCAGCCGAGATGCCCTCATGGCCAGACTGACGCTGCGTGAGGCCCAGGTGCTCGAGCGCATTGTCGCCGGTCGCTTGAACAAACAGATTGCGGATGACCTTGGCATCAGCATCAAAACGGTAGAGGCGCATCGCGCCAACATCATGGAAAAACTCAACGCCAACACCGTGGCTGACCTGCTCAAGATCGCGCTAGGACAAAACATCGGCAAGGCCTGAAGCATGCCCTCACCCGCTCACTTGATCGATGGCGTAGTTCTGTCGCGCCAGTTACGCACCGAAGTGGCCAGCCGAGCCGCAGCCCTTAAAGCGCGGGGCATAACGCCTGGCCTGGCCGTAGTGCTGGTCGGCGAGAACTCGGCCTCTCAGGTCTATGTGCGCAACAAGATCAAGGCCTGTCAAGAAAGCGGCCTGCACTCGGTGCTGGAGCAATACCCGGCCAACCTGCCTGAAGACGCCCTGCTCGCACGCATCGACGCGCTCAACCGCGATCCAGCCATTCACGGCATCCTGGTGCAGTTGCCGCTGCCGGCCCACATTGACGCGCAAAAGGTGATTGAGGCTATTTCGCCCGCCAAGGATGTGGATGGCTTTCACGTCAGCAGCGCTGGCGCGTTGATGGTAGGGCAGACCGGTTTCTGGCCCTGCACACCCTACGGCTGTATGAAAATGCTGGAGAGCATCGGCTACGAGCTCAAGGGCAAGCACGCGGTGGTGATAGGGCGCAGCAACATCGTCGGCAAACCGATGGCGCTGATGCTCCTACAAAAAAACGCGACCGTCACCATTTGTCACAGCGCCACAGTTGACCTTAAGGCCATGACGCTGCAGGCGGATGTGATCGTCGCTGCGGTGGGCAAACTCAATGTACTGACAGCGGACATGGTCAAGCCGGGCGCGGTCGTGATCGACGTTGGTATGAACCGCAACGCTCAAGGCAAACTGTGCGGCGATGTCGATTTTGACGGCGTCAGGCAGGTGGCCAGTCACATCACGCCGGTGCCAGGCGGCGTGGGCCCCATGACCATCACCATGCTGCTGGTTAACACGCTGGAAGCCGCTGAAAAGATGGCCCCTGCTGCTTGACATTTCACGTCCATGAACCCATTACTTCAGTTCAATTCCTTTCCCCTGTTCGACGAGATTCGTCCCGAGCATGTCGCACCTGCCATGGACGAGCTGTTGGCTGCTGCCGAGGCCGCCCTGAACACCGTGACCCAACCCGATTTTTTGCCCCGGTGGGAGGCCATGGCCAGCGTGCTCGACGTGGCAACCGAGCGGCTCGGACGCGGCTGGGGTGCCATCAGCCACCTCAACGCTGTGGCCGACACCCCTGAGCTGCGCGCCGCCTACAACGCCGCCCTGCCCCGCATCACCGAGTTTTTTACCCGGTTAGGCGCCGATGAGCGGCTCTATGCCAAGTACAAGGCCCTCGACCCAGCCAGCCTGAACCCGGAACAAGGGCAGGCGCACCGCAATGCCATACGCAACTTTGTTCTCGGCGGCGCCGAGCTGCAAGGCCCGGCACGTGAGCGATTTGCCGCCATCCAGGAGCGTCAGGCCGCGCTGAGTCAGCAGTTCAGCGAAAACGCCCTCGACGCCACAGAAGCTTTTGCCTATTACGCCAACCTGGCCGAACTGGATGGCGTGCCGGACGATGTGATCCAAGCTGCCCAAGCCGCCGCCCAGGCAGACAGCAAGGGTGGCTACAAGCTGACCTTGAAGATGCCTTGTTACCTGCCCGTGATGCAATTTGCCCGCAGCAGTGCCCTGCGTGAGCGGCTTTACCGCGCCTATGTCACCCGTGCATCAGACCAGGCTGACGAGGGCATGCGCAAATTTGACAATACCACCCTGATGGGCGAGATGCTGACACTGCGCCGGGAAGAGGCCCAACTGCTGGGCTTTGACAACTTTGGTCAGCTCTCGGTCACCCCGAAGATGGCCGATTCACCCGAGCAGGTGATTACATTCTTGCGCGACCTGGCCCAACGGGCGCGGCCCTTTGCCCAGCGTGACCTTACCGATTTGCGCCAATTTGCCGCCACCGAAATGGACTTGAACGACCCTCAGTCCTGGGACTGGCCCTATGTGAGCGAGAAGCTCAAGGAAGCCCGCTACGCCTTTAGTGAGCAAGAAGTCAAACCCTACTTCACGGCACCCAAGGTGCTGGCCGGCTTGTTCAAGATCATTGAAACCCTGTTTGATGTCAGCATCGCACCCGACACCGCGCCGGTCTGGCACCCCGGGGTTGGCTTTTACCGGATTGAGCGGGCCGGGCAACTGGTGGGTCACTTTTACCTTGACCCCGCTGCGCGTTCAGGCAAACGGGGCGGCGCCTGGATGGACGATGTGCGTTCCCGCTGGCTGCGCCCGGACAGCGGCCAGTTGCAGACCCCGGTGGCGCAACTGGTCTGTAATTTTGCCGAAGCTGTTGGCGACAAGCCCGCGCTGCTCACGCACGACGATGTCACCACGCTGTTTCATGAATTCGGGCATGGTCTGCACCACCTTCTGACCCAGGTAAACGAACGCGACGTATCGGGCATCAGCGGCGTCGAGTGGGACGCGGTGGAACTGCCCAGCCAGTTCATGGAAAATTTTTGCTGGGAATGGGACGTGCTGCGCCATATGACGGCGCATGTCGACACCGGCGAACCTTTGCCGCGTGCCCTGTTTGACAAGATGCTGGCCGCCAAAAATTTCCAAAGTGGCATGCAAACGCTGCGCCAGATTGAATTTTCACTGTTCGACATGCTGTTACATGCGGAACATGACCCAGCGCATGATCTTCTGCCCCTGCAGCAGCAGGTGCGCGACGAAGTGGCGGTGTTGCAACCACCGGCCTGGAGCCGCACCGCCAACACCTTCAGCCACATCTTTGCAGGCGGTTATGCGGCAGGCTACTACAGTTACAAGTGGGCCGAGGTGCTGAGCGCCGATGCTTATGCGGCTTTCGAAGAAACAGCCGGCGCCGATGGTCTTCCCAACCGAGACACCGGCCGGCGCTACCTGCAGACCATCCTGGAGATGGGCGGTAGCAGACCTGCCATGGCGTCCTTCAAGGCATTCCGCGGCCGTGAACCACAGCTAGATGCCTTGTTACGACATCAAGGCATGGCCACACCAGGCTGACAGCCCCTGGCGTCATGCTCACGGTAACGACTCCCCAGTGCATGGCCCGTTGGGTGGCTGGGCTCGCTGCTGCACTACTGGCGGGTGTACTGGCAGCACAACCGATTTACCGCACCGTCGGTGCCGATGGGCGAGTCACCTACGCTGACAAACCGCCAGCAGTAGCGGGCCAGAACACAGTTAGCGAGGCTGGTCGTTCGTCCGAAGCCGATACAGGCGTGCCACTGCCTGTCAGCCTGAGAGCGGCGGTCAGGCAATACCCCGTCACTCTCTACACCACGGCCAACTGCACACCTTGCGCCACGGGCAGGGGTCGGCTGATTCAACGTGGTATCCCGTTTGCCGAGAAAACCGTCAACAGCCCCGAAGATTCGGAGGCTTTGCAAAGCCTGAGTGGCGAAAATACCCTTCCCCTGCTCGCCATTGGCGCTCAGCAGATCAAGGGCTGGTCAGAGACGCAATGGCAGTTGTTTCTGGACGCTGCCGGCTACCCCACGACTTCGCAGTTGCCACGCACTTACCGCCTGCCAGCCGCAGCACCCCTGGTAGCACTGGCCCCGGCAAGGGTGGCCCCCCCCGTGCCGGCAACACCCGCCAATCCGGACGCCCTGGCGGCACCAGCAGTCGCATCACCGACTGTGCCGACTGTGCCGACCCGCCAGCTAACCGCGATACCCCCTGCGCCAGCTGGCGCCAACGACCTCAACCCAGTAGGCATCAGGTTCTGAGGCTGGATTCCTCATAAGTCACGGTGCGCACCCCAGTGGCCGTGCCCAGCAGGCAGACCTGCGCCTTCTGGTAAGCGAACACGCCCACCGTCACCACCCCCGGCCATTGGCTGACCAGCGTCTCAAACGCCAGTGGGTCCACGATGTCCAGGCCGCTCACATCCAGAATGATCTGACCGTTGTCGGTCAGCAAAGGCTGGCCACCCGCCATTCGCACCTTCGCCTGGCCCCCAAGCTGTTCAAATTGCCGCCCGATCCGGCGCGCGGCCATAGGGACCACCTCAACCGGCAGCGGGAAACGGCCCAGGCTTTTGACCAATTTGGACTCATCGGCAATGCAGACAAATCGGCGCGACTGAGCCGCCACAATCTTTTCACGGGTCAGGGCCGCGCCACCACCTTTGACCATGTACCCACGGGCATCGATCTCATCAGCGCCGTCAATATAGACCGCCAACTCGTCCACCTCATTGGAATCGAACACCGGGATGCCCAGGGCTTGCAGGCGCTGCGTGCTCGCCAGCGAGCTTGACACCGCCCCCTTGATGTCGCCACGCATGGTGGCCAAGGCCTCGATGAACTTGTTGACGGTGGAGCCGGTGCCAACGCCAATGATCTCGCCGGGCACCACATAGGCTAACGCGGCGACGCCGACCAGCGTCTTGAGTTGGTCCTGAGAAAGCGCGGTTGCAGGGGCTTGATGTGTCATCTGGGAGAATCCGTCCGGTCTTAGAAGTAATCGTACTTACACCTTCTGAATTATCCAATGCCGCTACTCCCCTACGCCCTGGCCCGTCCCTTTTTGTTTGGTTTGGACCCCGAGGCCGCCCACGACCTGACGCTGCAAGCTCTAGCCCGAACCCAGGGCACACCTTTGCAATGGGCTTATTGTGCCGAGCGGATTGAAGACCCGGTGGTACTGGCCGGCCTGCGTTTCCCAAATCGGGTGGGTCTGGCAGCCGGGCTGGACAAGAACGCCCGCTGCATCGACGCGCTAGGGGCCATGGGCTTTGGTTTTGTCGAGGTGGGTACCGTGACACCACTGGCGCAGCCAGGCAACCCCAAGCCCCGGATGTTCCGTCTGCCGCAAGCCCAGGCGCTGATTAACCGGTTGGGTTTCAACAACGACGGACTGGCTGCCTTTATCGACAACGTCACGCAATCTAACCATCACCGGCAGCGCAGTGCGGCCG
>JBIKZZ010000127.1:0-8767 GCA_044354435.1 Rhodoferax sp.
CTTCTTCGCCACCACGCACACGTTGCCCTTGCGCAGACAGCCGCTGTGCAATCCACTGCGGCAGCGCCTGCCGCTCGACCGGCTCCACGGGCAGCGACACGCCATAGCCATCGAGTGCGGAAAACCAAGCACTGGCGCGGGTGGCCTTGTCGAGTCGGGGCAACATGACGATGGTGAGCATGCTGTCATTGCCTTGGGCGGCCTCAGCGAGCCGCTGTAGAGCAACACTCCCATCCTTGCCCGGTTTACCCGAGGGAATACGCAACTCCAGCATTTGCCGGTCAGCGAACAGACTGAGGCTGCCACCAGCAGCCAGCACCTCGCTCCAGTCAAAATGGGCGCCCGCCACGGTGTACGAACTGCGCTCGGTAAAGCCCTGCGCACGCGCAGCAGAGCGAATCGCGTCAGCCGCCTCTTGGATCAGCAATGGCTCGTCCCCGTACAGGATATACAGGCTTTTGAGACCGCGTTGGAGGTGGTTTCCAAGCTGGCCGGCGGAGAGTTGCATGCCGGGGCGACGCTTCAGAGGGGGGTCAAAGACTTGACCGCGGCCAACCGCCGCAGCAACTGCTGCACGATGTCAGACTGCATGTCGCGGTACAGCAAACCCTCTTCGGCCTCTTTGGCCAGCACGGCAGACTCATTGAAGCTGATGTCGCGCTGCTGCAGAATGTCAGACGGCGCGATCAGCGCCTGACCCTGCGGCGTACGCAAGCCAAATCTCACCCGAATGCGCAGCTGAAACTCCCGCACTTGGCCCGAGGCATTGACACCCACCACGGTTTTTTCACGCTGCTCCTGTGACAAATCCAGCACGACCTGGGCCTGGGTCAGCGGCGCCCCAGGTGCCAGCACCTGCACCGCAGGGCCAAAAGAGCGACGCAGCTCAATCGCCAGCGGCCCACCCGGATGAGGCAGCACCGCTATCCGATCAAAGGCATAGGTCTGGTTGCCGCGCAGCCGGAACCCGCAGCCACCCAGAGCCAGGGCTGCCGGCAGCAGCAGGGCAAGGAGCGGTCGACGTTGCATAGGGGCGGCGTGCTCAGAGCACCAGATTGACCAGCCGACCGGGCACGACGATGATCTTTTTCGGCGTAGCACCGCCAGCAAGCTTGAGAAAGACCTCGCTGCCGACGGCGAGTTGTTCCACCGCCTCCCGCGAGGCGCCTGCCGGCACCACGATGGCGCCGCGCAGTTTGCCGTTGATCTGCAGCACCAGCTCGATTTCATCCTGCGCCATTGCGTTCGGGTCCACTTGGGGCCACGGCGTGTCGAGAATATCGCCCAGCACGTCGGCATAGCCCAGCGCCTGCCACAGGCTGTGGGCGATGTGTGGCGTGGCCGGGTACAGGCAGCGCAGCAGAACGCCAAAGCCCTCAATCTGGGCAATCGCACCGCCTGGCGTGTGCGTCGCCTTGAAGTCGTCCAAGGCGTTGATCATTTTCATGGCGCCTGACACCACCGTGTTGTATTGCATGCGCTGGTAGTCGTAGTCGACTTGCTTGAGTACCGCGTGGATGTCCAGCCGCAAGGCGCGCGCTTCTTTCCCAAATTGCACATCATTCAGGCGCTTAGCCCCCGCCACTGCTGCCTCCAGCGCTCCTGAATCCATAGCAGCAAGCTTGTAGCCAAAGTTCCAGACCCGTTTCAGGAAACGGTAGGAGCCCTCCACCGCCGCATCGTTCCACTCCAGCGTGGCCTCGGGCGGCGCCGTGAACATGGTGTACAGACGGGCGGTGTCGGCACCGTATTTTTCAATGAGGTCTTGCGGGTCAACCCCGTTGTTCTTGCTCTTGCTCATGGTGCCGACCCCCTCGTAGGTGATCAGCGTACCGGCCGGCAGGGCGCCCTTGGCCGACTTGAGGCGGGCACCGGTGACCTTGCCAGTGTCGTCGTGCAGGTCTTCCACCTCGTGGGGCCAGAAGTACTCCACGCCGCCCTTGTCGCCCTTGCGCGAGTAAATGTGGTTGAGCACCATGCCCTGCGTCAGCAGCTTGATAAAGGGCTCGTCGACCTTGACAAGGCCAAGGTCGCGCATCACCTTGGTCCAAAAACGGGCGTAAAGCAGGTGCAGGATGGCGTGCTCGATGCCGCCAATGTACTGGTCCATCGGCATCCAGTAGTCGGCTCCACCGGCCACCATCGCCTGCTCATTCGTCGGGTCGCAATAGCGCATGAAGTACCAGGAACTGTCGACAAAGGTGTCCATGGTGTCGGTTTCCCGCCGGGCGGCCTTGCCGCAGACCGGGCAAACCACGCCAGCGTGAAAGCCGACGTGCTTATGCAAAGGGTTGCCACTGCCATCAGGCACGCAGTCCTGTGGCAACACCACCGGCAGGTCTTTTTCAGGTACGGGCACCGCACCATGTTCGTCGCAATGAATGATCGGGATGGGCGTGCCCCAGTAGCGCTGGCGGCTCACGCCCCAGTCGCGCAGACGCCAGGTGGTTTTTCTCTCACCCAGGCCGAGTGCGGCCAGGTCGGCTGCAACCGCCTCGACACAATCCGGGAAAGCCAGGCCGTCGTACTTGCCAGAATGGATTGCCCGGCCAGCGCCTTTTTCGCCATACCAGTCCTGCCAACGGGTGGCGTCAAAGGTTTGGGAGCCGAGGCTGACCACTGGTTGGATCGTCAGGCCGTATTTCAGGGCAAAGGCAAAGTCACGTTCGTCGTGCGCCGGCACGCCCATCACTGCGCCGTCGCCATAGCTCATCAGTACATAGTTACCGACCCACACCGCCATTGGCGCACCGGTGAGTGGGTGCGTGACCGACAGGCCGGTGGGCATGCCCTTTTTTTCCTGGGTCGCGAGCTCGGCCTCGGTCGTGCCACCGCGCTGGCATTCCTCGATAAAGGCGGCCAGCGCCGGGTTGGTCTGCGCCGCGTGCTGCGCCAGTGGGTGCTCGGGCGCGACCGCGCAAAAGGTCACCCCCATGATGGTGTCGGCCCGGGTGGTGAACACGAACATGCGGCCGTCGCCTATCAAGGCGCCATCGTCGCCCCGGATGTCATGGGTAAAGGCAAAGCGCACGCCCTGGCTCTTGCCGATCCAGTTTTCCTGCATCAGCTTGACGCGCTCAGGCCAGCCCGGCAGTTTGTGCTGCACGTGGTCCAGCAGCTCCTCGGCATAGGCTGTGATCTTCAGGTAGTACCCTGGAATTTCGCGCTTTTCCACCAAGGCGCCGGTGCGCCAGCCCTTGCCGTCGATCACCTGCTCATTGGCCAGCACCGTCTGGTCCACCGGATCCCAGTTGACGACTTGGGTCTTGCGGTAGGCAATGCCTTTTTCCAGCATCTTCAGGAATAACCACTGGTTCCATTTGTAATAGCTGGGGTCGCAGGTGGCAATCTCGCGGCTCCAGTCGATGGCCAGCCCCATGGCCTGCATCTGCTGCTTCATGTAGGCAATGTTGTCGTAGGTCCACTGGGCGGGTGGCACGCCGTTTTTCAGTGCGGCGTTTTCAGCGGGCAAGCCGAAGGCGTCCCAACCCATGGGCATCAGCACGTTGTAGCCATTCATGCGCAGGTAGCGCGTGAGCATGTCGTTGATGGTGTAGTTGCGCACATGGCCCATGTGCAGCTTGCCACTGGGGTAGGGCAGCATGGAGCAGGCGTAGAACTTTTTCTTGCCAGCGTCTTCGGTCACGCGGTAGGCATCGTGAGCCGTCCAGTAGCTTTGGGCCTCTTGCTCAACGGCAATGTGCTTGTATTTTTCGTCCATGGGCATTCAATCATCGGCAGTCCGGGCGACTGCCAGCTTAGGATTTTAGGGTTTGGCCAGGGCCCCGGGGTCAGCCACAAAGCCGATCCGGTGCAAGCCCGCTTGGTGGGCCACGCCCATCACCTCGACGATGCGCCCATAGGGCACCTGCGCATCGGCCCGCAACCTCAGCTCGGTGTCGGGGTTGGCTTGTGCCGCCTGACGCAGCTCCTGAGCCAGGCGCTCAGGTGTGATCGGCTGGTCGGCCAGAAAAATCTGGCCAACCCGGTCGACCACCAGCGTCAGCGCACGGGACGCTTGCGCCGGCTTCGCGGCGGCACTTTGGGGCAAGTCCAGCTTGATGGCACTGGTCAGCAGCGGCGCCGTCAAGATGAAAATCACCACCAGCACCAGCATGACATCCACCAAAGGCGTGACATTGATCTCGCTGATGGGTTGTGCGCTTCGAGGGCGCTCCAGGCGGCCGAATGACATGGGTGACTTTGCTTGCAGCTCAGTCGAGCCGGAAAGAGGGGCTGACCGCCAGGTCAAGCAGGTCGCGCGCGAAGCCTTCGAGCTCGGCTTCGAGCCGCGCGATCGCCCGCCCCATCACGTTGTAGGCCAACACCGCAGGGATCGCCACCGCCAGACCGGCAGCGGTCATGATCAGGGCCTCGCCAACTGGGCCGGAGATCTTGTCGATACTGACCTGGCCGGCATCGGCAATGCCGATAAGAGCTCGGTAAATGCCCCAGACGGTGCCGAGCAGGCCCACGAACGGCGCCGTGGATCCCACAGTGGCCAGCAGCACCTGGCCGTAATGCAGCTTTGCCAGAACGCCGTGCAGTGCATCGCGCAGTACACGAGTGAGCTGTTGTGACCGATCCCCAGCGGTCGCCAGGGTGTTGTTCTCTTGTGGTTGTATGGCCTCGATCAAAGGCAAGACCAGGGCTTCGCGGTCAAAGGCCTGAACCGCGGGTGTGGCAGCAACGACTGACGCGCCTTGCCAGAATGCGGCGGTACAACGTCGGATATCAGCGCCGGCCCGTTGCAATAACCAGGTTTTCCAGACGATCACAACCCAGCTGCACACCGACATCAGCAGCAGCAGCAGTGTCACGCCTTGACTGAGCGCGTCGCCCTGGTTGTAGAGCTGAAGCAGGTTCATCGCAGCTGAAGGACGTCGAACATGTCAAACAGCCCTGCCTTGTGCTGCTGCAGGAAGCGGGCGGCGCGCAGGCTGCCCTGGGCATAAGTGGCCCGGCTGGAAGACTTATGGGTGATTTCGATGCGCTCGCCGGTACCGGCAAAGAGTACCGTGTGGTCGCCCACAATGTCGCCGCCGCGAATCGTCGCAAAACCGATGCTGGACGGGTCACGCTCACCGGTCACGCCCTCACGGTCGTAAACAGCACAGTCTTTCAGATCACGCCCGAGGGCGGCCGCGATGACCTCGCCCATCTTCAGCGCCGTCCCGGAGGGCGCATCAACCTTGTGCCGGTGGTGCGCCTCGATGATTTCGATGTCGTAGCCCGTGGACAGCGCCCGTGCAGCCATCTCTAGCAGCTTGAGCGTCACGTTCACGCCCACACTCATATTGGGGGCCAGGACAATGGCAATATCGCGAGCGGCTTCGGCAATTTCGGCTTTTTGGGCTTCACTGAACCCTGTAGTGCCAATCACGGCGTTGACGCCAAGTTCACGACACACCCGCAAATGCGCCAGCGTGCCTTCGGGCCGGGTGAAATCAATCAGCGTGTCCGCATGCGCCAAGCCCTGGCGCAGATCAGCAGTGATGGTCACCTCACTGGTCTGCCCCAAAAACGCGGCGGCGTCGGCGCCCAAGGCTGGGCTACCAAAGCGATCCAGTGCGCCCCCAAGCACTGTGTCGGGGGCGGCACGTACCGCCTCGATCAGCATCTGCCCCATGCGCCCAGAGGCGCCGGCGACGGCAATACGATGCAACAAAGGGTCGGTCATGGCTGGCAACCTGAGTTAACGCAGCGCCGGCTCAAGCGGCGGATAACTTGCAGGCAGGGCCGGCAGCGGCTTGGTTTCGGCCGGTATTGCCGGCGCAGGCCGCTGGCTGACGGTGCCGGGAGCCAACTCAAGCACCGGCACCTTGCCAATTTTGCGGCCGGAATCCAGTGACGCCACGAACTCAGCCTCAGTGGGCATGCTGTCAGCGTCGACGCGTTCCAGCGCGTCGCCATTGAAATACACCGTGACTTGCCGCGCCTGTGGCGGCACACCCTGACGCCGGAAGGTAAAGACGTAGTCCCAACGGTCGGCATGGAAGATGCTGGCGAGCAAGGGCGTACCCAGCAGGTCGCGTACTTGCAAGCGGCTCATGCCCGGCTTGATGGCCGCAAGTTGCTCGGCAGAGACGAAGTTGCCCTGCACAATGTCCATTTTGTAAGGTGTCACCACACTCGCGGCTCGGTTACTGGCGGAATCCAGCGAGCCACAGGCCAGCAGACTGGTGCCGGCCACCAGCAGCAGACTCAGTCGGGCAAGGCGGTGGTGAAGAACGGGCATTGACGTGGCATTGGCGATATGATGAGTTCATTGTACTGGTTGGGCCCACAAAGTCGAACTGGGGCCGGCAACCGCCTGAGACCTTCATGACCAATATCGACGAACTAAAAAGCACGGGCCTGAAGGCAACGCTCCCCCGCTTGAAGATCCTGGAGATCTTCCAGAAGGGCGCTCAGCGCCACATGACGGCCGAGGACGTTTTTCGGGTGCTGCTGGAAGACCGTTCCGACGTGGGCCTCGCCACCGTCTACCGGGTTCTGGCCCAGTTCGAGCAGGCCGACATCCTAACCCGCAGCCACTTTGAGAGCGGCAAGGCAGTGTACGAGCTCAATGAAGGCCAGCACCATGACCATCTGGTCTGCCTCGATTGCGGCCGGGTGGAAGAGTTCTATGATGCCGAAATTGAAAAACGCCAACATGCGGTGGCCAAACTCAAGGGATTCGCCATTGCCGACCACGCGCTAAGCCTGTATGCCCACTGCGTGCGCGAGCACTGCAGCAACCGACCGGCCACCGTTCGGACTTCCTGAGCCGTCACCCTCTGCTTCCTTCAACCCGGGGCGGGTTTAGTCTTCGGCATTCATGGCGTTGCGTTGGCGTTCGACAAACTCCTGGTAAGTGTCAATACCACGCAACTGCAGAATGGTGTTGCGTACCGCCGCTTCGACCAGGACAGCAATATTGCGTCCAGCCACCACCTGAATCACGACCATGCGCACCGGCACCCCCAGCACATCCTGCGTCAGCGGTTCATAGGGAATGCGCTCGTAGTCACGCTCCAGGGTTTCACGGCGCACCAGATGGACGATCAGTTTGAGCCGCATCTTGCGTCGCACCGCGGTTTCGCCAAAAATGCAGCGGATGTCCAGCAGGCCAATGCCGCGCACCTCCAGCAGGTTCATCAGGAGCGCCGGGCAGCGACCCTCGATCGTGTCCTGGTTGATGCGAAACAGGTCAACGGCATCGTCCGCAACCAAGCCGTTGCCACGGGAGATCAACTCCAGGCCAAGCTCGCTCTTGCCCAGCCCCGACTCGCCGGTGATCAGCACGCCCAGGCCCAGGATATCCATGAAAACGCCGTGCATCGACGCCCGATCAGCGAAATGCTTGGACAGGTAGGCGCGCAGAACATCAATCACGAAAGCCGATGAGCCATGCGTCGCAAACATTGGGATCTGGGCCCGCTCGCACATCGACACCAACGCGTCGGGGGCCAACTGGCCATCAGCGAGCACCAGCGCTGGCGGCTCCAGCGTCACGATACGGGCAATGCGTCGCGCGCAATCTTCCGGCGTGGCGTTCATCAGGTAAGCGATTTCGCGCTCGCCCAAAATCTGCACCCGGTAGGGGTGGATGTAATTCAGGTAGCCGACGAGGTCGGCGCCAGAGCGGGCGGCGCGCACGGCGACCTCATCGAAGCGGCGCTCGGAAGCACCCAGGCCGGCGACCCACTCCCACTTCAAGGTGCCACGGAACTCCTCAAATAGCACATCAGCACTGACAACGGTGGGTTTCAAGTTGAATCCAGTGACGCAGAGCGACGGGCTCAGCGGCTTAGGCCGGCAGGGCGGACCGCCAGTTGGCGATCAGGGCATGCAGGTCGGCGGCATCGCTGCTGGCCGCCAGCTTTTGACGAAGCGCGGCGTCGCTGAGCATTTCAGCAATTTCAGACATGATTTCAAGGTGTTTTTGCGTGGCTGCCTCGGGCACCAGCAAGAAGATCAGCAAGCTAACCGCCTGGTCATCCGGCGCATCAAAGCCGATGGCGTGCTCCAGCTGGAACACCGCCGCCATGGGGGCTTTCAGGCCTTTGATACGGCCATGTGGAATAGCCACCCCATGACCGAGCCCGGTCGAGCCCAGACGCTCGCGTGAAAACAGGCTGTCGGTGACCAAGGCCCTGCTTAGGCCGTAGAGATTTTCAAATAACAGCCCAGCTTCTTCAAACGCTCGCTTTTTACTGGTCGCGTCAACGCTCACCAACACTTGAGCGGCAGGCAAAATGGATGCAAGACGATTCATAACTGCCGGGATTATGCACCCAAGCTGCAGCTCCGCCAGGCCGCTGCGCCGAGGGAACAGCGGTCCTGCCCGTTGCAGCGCCTGCGGTCTACATCAGCCGTTTGGGCGCCTCATGGTGGTGGTTTTGTACCCGGCCTTTGTGCCGCACCACCTGGCGGTCAAGCTTGTCCACCAGCTCGTCGACCGCTGCATACAAATCAGCGTGGGCGCTTTGAGCAAACATGTCGGAGCCTTTGACCCGAATATTGCATTCGGCCCGTTGCCGCCGCTCTTTTTCTTTCTGATTTTCAATCGTCAGCAAAACCTTGACATCCACCACCTGGTCAAAGTGACGCAAGATGCGGTCAAGCTTGGTCGTGACATAACTGCGCAGGGCCGGGGTGACTTCAAGGTGATGGCCGCTGATCGTCAAGTTCATAAATAGCCTCCTGATGCTCTCGGGTTGAAAAGACTGCAATTCACTATGCCCCCAGCTGAGCAGAAAAGCAACCGATTTCTGTTGCGGGA
>JBIKZZ010000003.1:0-34263 GCA_044354435.1 Rhodoferax sp.
AAGACTGTGTACTTTTGCGGCTGCAAGCAAAGCGCCAACCAACCCCTGTGCGACGGCGCGCACAAAGCCCTGGTCTGAGTTTTAGGCGGCCAGATGTTCTGCTGGCTTGGCGTTGGCGTTAGGCGGGGCCGGTGCACCTGATTCCGCTCGTATCCTCCGCCCTGCGGGCTCCCCCTTGACCTCGCTACACCAGGCACGCCGTCCCCGCCCTGGCTGAGCAAGGTTTCGCTCCGGCAGGCTGCCGCTCGTTATTCCCGTTGGTTTTTCGTCATTCCCGTTACTGCCTCGTCAGTTTCTCGTCATTCCCGGCCGCGACCGGGAATTCAGTAAGTCATGGATCCCCGGTCGTAGCCGGGGATGAAGGGCTTCGCTACTCGCCGGCGTGAAACTGCGCTGCGTTGCGGCCCTTGAAAGGCGCGTAAAAGGCTTTGATGGTGGCCATATCGGCGTCCACGTTGCCGGTAGGCACAAACACCGGCCCCAGGCCGCTGCGTTTGCGCTCGTAGTCCATGTAGGCCATCACGATCGGTACCTGGGCGCCCAGGGCGATGTAATAAAAACCGGTTTTCCAGTAGCGTGTCTTGCTGCGTGTGCCCTCGGGCGGCACGATCAGCTGTACCGGCCCCCGCGCCTGCTGCAGCGCTGTCACCGAGGCCGCCACCAGATTGCCGGCCTGTGCCCGGTTCACCGGGATACCGCCCAGCCAGCGCATCACCCCGCGAAAAGGCGGTCGGAACAGCTGCTCCTTGCCCATCCAGTACACATTTAGGCGCAGCGCAAAAGCCACCATGAGGGTGTAGGGCAGGTCCCAGTTGCTGGTGTGGGGCGCGGCAATCAACACGCTTTTGCCAGCGCCCTCGGGCAGTTCGCCCTCGATGGTCCAGCCGGTCAGCCGTAAAAACCCGACCGATACGCCACGCAACAAAGTGTTGATGACGGGAGTGTCAAAAATAGTGTGGTGCATGGGGCTTTGCATTGACGTGAGTCAGCCCCAAGCAAAGGCAGCCCACTAAATTGAATTGGTACAGCATTATCTGGCAGCCGCGAAGGCGATTGAGAACGACTGTTTCAACATAAGATTGCACCGTCGCCAACTCCTTTGCGCCCGCATCACCGGGCGCTGCCTCATTCATGGCCATGTTCAATGCTGACGCCATGCTGGCCACCCTGACGATCGGCGCGTGGCGACGTTTGCTGGCAGGCCTGTTGGGTGTTGCACTTGTGCTGATGTTGGACACGGGTCGCCGCCCGGCAGCAGCCCCGGCCCCAAGGGCAGAGGCGGTGGCAGCGCCGGTCCTGGCCTCGGTAGGGTTGGTGCTGCAGGCCAGCGGCGCCATCCCGATGCCGGTGAACACGCCGGCTGCCCACGCCAGCAGCCTGCTGACCTTACCCAAAGACCATGCCGCTTCTCTGATGGCCTTCTGGTTTGCAGGCACCCGGGAGAGTGCCCCTGATGTGCAAATTGCCGCGTCGCAGTTCGACCGTGCCAGTGGCCGCTGGACGCCGGCCCGCTTTGTGCTGGATCGTCAGGCCCTGGGTGCTGATCTGGGCTTTGCCGTGCGCAGGCTGGGCAACCCGGTGGCCTGGCTGGACCCTCAAGGGCGCATCCATTTGTTTGTGGTGGCGACCGGTCTGGGTGGCTGGGCTGCAGCACGCATCGTGCACCTGCGCCAGCGCACGGGCTCTGACTTGTCCCAACTGGCGTTTGCGCCGGTGCAGGTGCTGCCACTGGGTTGGCTCTGGAACACCAGTTTTCTGGTTCGCAATGCCCCACTTCCGCTGGCGGACGGTGGCATGGTGTTGCCGGTGTATTTTGAGCTCGGCATCAAGTACCCGCTGGCCTTGCGCTTTGGTGCCGCAGGCCAATACCTGGGTGCCACCCGTATCTCTGCTCGGCGGCACCTGCTGCAACCGAGCCTGCTGCCCCTGGGCCCGTCGGACTGGCTGGCCCTGATGCGCGACCAGCGCCCGGATGGTCGGATCGGGGTGGCGCGTACCCAGGACGGCGGTCACAGCTGGCAGGACGCGCTCGATCTTGGCTTGGTGAACCCTGGCTCGGCCGTCGCTTCGCTGGCGCTGGCGCCTGGCCAGCTGCTGCTGGTGCATAACTCCTTGCCGGGCAGCCGTCATCGGCTCGATCTGAGTCAATCGGTCAACGGCGAGCACTGGGCACTGTCGCAGCCGCAGGCCCTCGTTGAGGGCCTGTCGGGGCAGGAGTTCTCTTACCCTGCCTTGACCTGGGCGGACGACAGCCTATGGGTCAGCTACACCGACCAGCGTCGCAAGATCGCCTGGCAGCGCTTTGCTGCCCCGGCCTTGCGACCCTGAAACTGACGCAACCCTCCGAGCTTTAGCGCCCATGGACAGCACCACCTTACTCACCGCCTGGGCGGCATGGCAGTTGCCCTTGCTGCCCGAGCTGCCTGGCCAGAGTCTGGCCCGGCAAGGCCTGTGGGCAGCGGTGCTGGGTGGCGGGGTCGGCTGGCTTACGCGTGACTGGTCACGCCGCCTCCGCTTGGCCCTGCTGGTGACCGTGTTGGTGTGGGTGGCGCTGCCCGGTGCGGCTTCGGTTTCACACTGGCTTGGTCTGGCCTTCAAGGCGCCCAGCCTGAGCAGCGGCTTGCTGGGGCTGTTCTGGCTGGTCAAGGCCTTGAGACCTAAGCCCCCAGATGCAACAGAACTGGCCGGCCCGGCGCCCTGGGCCAATGCCTTGGGCTGGCTGGCGGTGCTGCTGGGTTGGCTGCTGCTGCTGGACCTGCTCGCGCTGTTGCCAGTGGCCTTTTATGGCTGGGGTTTTGGTACCCCGGCCCTGGCGGCTGTCTGCCTGCTCTTGCTGGCCGGGTGGCTGCGCTGGGGCGCCCAGCCAGCAGCCTGGCCCTGGCTGGCCTTGGCGGCGTTGGTCCTGCTGCTGTTTGTGCTCACCCGCTGGCCCAGCGGCAACCTGTGGGACGCCCTGCTGGACCCACTGCTGTGGCTCGGCCTGCAACTGCGCTGGCTTTGGGCATGGCGGGGATGGCGTGCCTAGCGTGCCTGATTCCGCTCCAGTATGCTGCTGCTCGCCATTCCCGGCGAGTTTCCCGTCATTCCCGGCTCGACCGGGAATCCAGGGCGTCATGGATCCCCGTTCGTAGCCGGGGATGACGGATTTGACCGGTTCGCTCGCCAAGGTCGTCAAGGTGGTGCCGGGCTGAGCGGCGGAGCGAGGTCAAGGGGGAAAGACGCAGGAGCCCGCAGGGCACGTGCGTCTGGAGGACACGAGCGAAGTTGCTCAGCCTGGCACCGCCTTGACCGGCAAGCCAACAATCCACCCCCAAAAACCAGCAATCAAGAAGCAGGGCCTATCAGCCACTCGCGCCGGAACAGCCACTGCTGCGGGTACCACAGGTTGGCCAGTGTGATCTCGCCTGAGCGGTGTCGGCCTTTGAGTTCCCAGCGGGTGCCCAGCAAGCGGCAGCCCGGTGCGCAGGGTGGGGCGGTTTCAGTGGGCGTGCCCTGCAGCCAGACCACGGCGTCATGGCGCGCCAGCAGATCGGCCAGCGCAGCGCCGTCCGGGGTGGTGCTGACTCGGGCCTGGCTGTCGTAGGGCACAAATCGGTAGCCCGGCAGCAGGAACTCGAAGCGTTCGAACTGGCCGTTGAAATTGTTGGGCACGGCCACGCGGGCGCCCGGCTTGGCCAGCGCCGTCAGGGCATCTGCCGGGTAGCGGCCGGCCGGCCCGCTGAGCGGCGCGGTACTTAGCCCCAGGCAGGCGTACACCGCCAGACAGGCGGCCACAGTGCAGCCGCGGCTCCAGCGTGCGCACCACAGCCCGGCCAGCACCAGCCACAGGCCGGTCAGCGTCGCTGCCATGGCGGCCAGCCATTCGCTGGTGCTGGCAATGCCCAAATCGTGTGCCACCCAGGCGATGCGTCCCAGCACCAGCAGCATCAGGGCGCACAGCGGCAGACACAGCACAAACCAGATGCGCCCGATGTGCTGCCAGTTCAGCGCAATGACACAGGCCAGCGCGGGCATGGCCGGGATCAGGTAGCGCGCCGAACGCTGGCTTGGCAGCATGAACACCAGCAGCCAGACCGCCAGCCAGACCAGCAGGATGCGGGTATGAGGCGGCAGCGATAAAGCCAGTTTCTGGCCGCCGAGGCTGGCGCGCCAGCGCTTAAGCGCCACGGGCAACAGGCCCAGCACCACAAAGGCCAGCAGCCCGGCGTTTTGCACATAGGCCAGCAACTGCGCCAGCATGCTGCCATCGCCACCGCGCAGCGCCACCTGCCAGTAGCCCTCGGTGCTGGCCATTTTGCCGGCGTTCTCGGCCAGCACAAACTCTTGCCAGACCGCGGCCGGGTCGGGGTCCAGCACAAACCACAAGCCAAAAATCGCCAAGGCCAGGCTGGCGCTCAAGGCCACTTGCAGCGTGGTACGCCACAGCACCCGGGCATCCAGCCGATGCTCAGTGGCTAGCCGGGCGCACCACAGCGCGGCGGCGGCTGGCGCCACCAAGGCAAACGATTTGTAGGCCAGGCCCAGGCCGATCGCCAAGCCAAAGGCCGCATGAGCCCACCAACCCGGGCTGGCATCAGGTTTGGCTGGGACAGGCGGTTGTGGCTTCAGCCCTTGCCACAGCAGCCAGAACATCGGCAGGCTGAGCCAGAAGGTCTCGGGCGCGCTGGTCAGGAACGGCCGGCCGTAGCGAAAGGTCGAAAAAAACGCCAGGTAAACGCAGGCCGCCAGCGCCGCGCGTGCCACCGAGCGGGTGATGCCGTGTACCGTGGCCGCCACCATGGCCGCCAGCAGCAGCGTGTAGACCAGGCTGGGTGCGCGCAGGGCAGCCAGGCTCCAGTGGCGGCCCCAGTCCCCAGCCTGCAGGGCCTGCCAGAACAGCAGCGGCGGCTTGGTGTTGCGCATATTGTCCAGCTCAGACACCAGGGGCAGCCAGTGGCCCGAGGCGGCGGTCAGCCGGGCAATGTGGGCATACACCATCTCGTCGCCGTTGGTGGGGATATAGGGGTTGCCCAGGCCGAGGCTGTAGATGGCCACGGCGAGGGCCAGCAGCATGGCCCAACCCCAGGTCGGGCCGGCTGCTGGTTCCGATGTCGGGGCCAAGCCTTTCACCTGTCAGCGCCTGTGCTTGCGGCGGAAGGTCCAGCGGTCGTTGGCCAGAAAATTGCTCACACTGGCTGCCAGAATGGCGACGATGTTGGCCAAGCGGTAGTCCATGCTGCCAGACAGCAGCAGGGTCAGCACATACTGCAGCCCGCTGCCAAAGGCCGAGGCGGTCACGTACTGGCTAAATTCCATGCCCAGGGTGCGCAGGCTCACGCGGGGCAATTCATCGGCCTCAAGTTGCTGAACACGGTCTGACCAGGTCCACAGTCGGTTCCAGGTGAAGTTGTTCACAGTGGCCACGGCAATGGCGAGCACCAGCGAAAAATAGGGCTTGTTGTAGTCGGCTTCAATCTGTGCAAACAAGACCTCGTGCCCAAAGTGGAGCACCGCCAAATTCACCACCGTGCCACTGGCCCCCACCAGGCCAAACTTGAGGTAACGCACGCTTTCCATCCAAGCCAGCAGCGCCAGCAGCCGCTGCCTCAGGGTCACTGGTTGGCTCATGCCAGGGCCCGTTCGCCCAAAGCCAGTGACGCCAGCGCGTCGGCCAGCACCGGGTCAGGCGGAATGCGCTTGAGGCACTGGTTGTCACCGTCGCAAAAGGTTTGCCGGTGGTTGTAGGCGCTCAGGCAGGGTGAGCAGGCTATGCCCGACTCAAGTACCCTGGCACGGGGCCCTAGCGGGCCATACAAACGCGCCGTCTCGGGGCCAAAGAAGATCATGGTCCGAATCGGGGTCAGGCTGGCAAAGTGGCCCGGCCCGCCGTCGTTGGTAATGAGCAGGTCAGCCTGGTGAAACAGCATCAGCAGCTCACGGATGCTGCGGGTGTAGCCGGTCAGGTCCAGGCATAGCGGGCTGCCGGCCTGGGCCTGCAGCTCGCGCGCCAACGCCGCGTCGTCACGCAGACCGATCAGTCCCACCGCATGGCCGGCCTGGCACAGGCCACTGGCCACCCGCGCATAGTGGGCTGCCGGCCAGGCGCGCTCGGGCAGCAGGCCGCCACCAGCGTACAGCAGCACCAGTCGGCGCGTGGTCAGCACGGCAAAGTCAGTCTGCAACTGGCGCCCATAGCCGGCCAGCTCTGCTGGGCTGAAGGTCACGCTCAGTGCGGTGTCAGCCGGCATGTCGCGCAGCGCTGCAGCCTTGTGGCGCGGCGCGCTGGGTGCCTGCAGTGCATCAGCCAGCGACAAAAATTGCTTGCTGATGTGCTGGTACGGGTTGTAGGGAATGGCGCGGTTGATGAAGCTCCCGCGGTACAGGCCCTCTTGGGTGTGCGGCGTGAAACCGGCGCGCACCGGCGCGCCGCTCAGGTAAGACAGAAGGCTGCTGATGCGCGAGAAGAGCTCACAGTCAATCACCGCATCCAGCGGCAGGGCACGCAGGGTGCGGCAGACCCGCCAGATGTCGCCCAGCAAGGTGAGGGCAGAACTGTCGTCCAATGCATGCAGGTGTTCGGGTCGCGCCAGCCCGAGCAGTGCAGCCACCTCCTGGTTCTTTTTGAGCTGCAATACATGCAGGGTGACGCCGGGGTAGCGTTCGCGCAGCGTCGCAAACAGCGGCCCGGCCAGCACCACGCTGCCCATCTCAGAGAGCAGGATCACCAGCATGTGGCGAGGCGCTGCTGCCAGCGCTGGGGCAGGGCGGCCCCGGCTAAGAAGCCCGGCCCAGGCTGACACGGCTGCGCACAGCAACTGCCCCACCCAACGGTCGATCCAGCGTTGGGTTTGCAGCTTCATGCAGGGTGCGCGACCAAGGCGGTGCGCTTACAGACCAGCCGCCGCACGCAGGGCCTGGGCGCGGTCGGTCCGCTCCCAGGTGAACTCGGGTTCTTCACGGCCAAAGTGGCCGTAGGCAGCGGTTTTTTCGTAGATCGGGCGCAGCAGGTCCAGCATCTGGATGATGCCTTTGGGCCGCAGGTCAAAGTGCGCCGCCACCAAAGCCGACAGTTTGTCGTCGGGCATGACGCCAGTGCCTTCGGTATAGACCGTGATGTTCATCGGCTGGGCCACGCCAATGGCGTAGGCCACTTGCACCTGGCATTGCTTGGCCAGGCCGGCAGCCACCACATTTTTGGCCACATAGCGGGCCGCGTAAGCCGCCGACCGGTCAACCTTGGACGGGTCCTTGCCCGAGAACGCGCCGCCGCCGTGCGGGCAGGCACCGCCGTAGGTGTCCACGATGATCTTGCGACCGGTCAAACCGCAGTCGCCCTGGGGCCCGCCAACCACGAAACGACCGGTAGGGTTGACCAGGTACCGGGTGTTCTGCAGCCACTCTTTGGGCAGTACGGGCTTGATCAGCTCCTCAATGATGGCTTCGGTGAAGCTGGCCTTCATGTGGTGCTGGTCTTGCGACTGGTCCGGACTGTGCTGGGTGGACAGCACCACGGTGTCGATGCTGTGGGGCTTGCCGTCCACATAGCGCATGGTGACCTGGCTCTTGGCATCCGGGCGCAGAAAAGGCATGCGGCCGTCTTTACGCAACTGGGCCTGACGTTCCATCAGGCGGTGGGCGTAGTAGATAGGAGCGGGCATCAGCTCGGGCGTCTCATTGCAGGCATAGCCAAACATCAGGCCCTGGTCGCCGGCGCCCGTGTTCAGGTGGTCGTCGGAGGCGTGGTCCACGCCCTGGGCGATGTCATTGCTCTGCTTGTCGTAGGCCACCAGGACGGCGCAGCCCTTGTAGTCGATGCCGTAGTCGGTGTTGTCGTAGCCAATGCGCTTGATGGTGTCGCGCGCCACCTGGATGTAATCCACATGCGCGTTGGTGGTGATCTCACCGGCAAGCACCACCAAACCGGTGTTGCACAGAGTTTCAGCGGCGACCCGTGATTTGGGATCTTGCTTGAAGATCGCGTCCAAGATGGCGTCGGACACCTGGTCGGCGACCTTGTCGGGGTGGCCTTCAGAGACGGATTCGGAGGTAAACAGAAAATCATTAGCCATGGTTAAAAGCTCCAGGTTCAAGGTTGCAACAAATCAAGATTTGCGTTGCTTGAGCTGGGTGGCTTTCCGCGAACGCTTTAGCAGAATTGCCAATAAATTGACAAGGCACAATGGCAGCTCTTCAGAGCCAAGCCCGTGTGGGTGTCGCTCTGCAAGTAGTTCTATAACTCAGCGACGCCCCTAGTTTATCCGACGGATGCAGCGATTTTTCAAAATTTTCTCCCGCTTGCCCCTGGGCCTGGCCCAGGCCTTGGGCGGCCTGTTGGGTTGGTGCGTGTTTGTGGCGTCTGCTACCTACCGGCGTCGGTTTTTGGCCCAGGCGCGTCAAGCTGGGCTGAGTGCCGCCCAATGGCGCCCCGCTGTGGCCGCAGCTGGTCAGCTGGTGGCGGAGCTGCCCCGCCTGTGGCTGGGCGCGCCGGTGCCGGTGCAATGGGTTGGCCAGGTCCATGTTGAGACGGCCCTGGCTTTAGGGCGCGGGGTGGTTTTTTTAACCCCGCATCTGGGCTGTTTTGAGGTTGCCGCCCAGGCCTATGCGGCCCGTTTTGGTGCGGCGCGGCCGATCACGGTGCTGTTTCGCCCGCCTCGCCAGCCCTGGCTGCGCGACTGGGTCATCCGCGCGCGGTTACGGGCCGGTTTGCTGACCGCTGCCACCACGCAGGCCGGCGTCCGCAAGCTGTTGCTGGCGCTCAAGCAGGGCCATTGCGTGGGCCTGCTGCCCGACCAGGTGCCGCCCGATGGACAGGGCCAATGGCTGTCGTTTTTCGGCCGGCCGGCCTACACCATGACGCTGGCGGCTCGGCTGGCCCAGCAGACCGGTGCCTGTGTGCTGGTGGTCTGGGGCGAGCGGCTGCCCGGCGGAGATGGGTTTCGGGTGCATGTGCAGCCCCTGCCTGGGCCCTTGGCCGCCGACACGGTGCAGGCAGCAACACAGATCAACCAGGCGCTTGAAGGCTTGATCTTGAGCTGTCCGGGCCAGTACCTGTGGGGCTACGCGCGTTACAAACAGCCGCGTCAAGCGGCCTGAACGTGGGGCCCTCGGCGTGCTGAACCGACTGGGCGTCGCCATGATGCAGGGCTTGGCCTGGCTGCCGCTGGCCTGGCTGCGCGGACTGGGCTGGCTGCTTGGCTTGTTTCTGTATGCCGTGGCGGCGCCAAGGCGACGGGTCGCTCGTATCAACCTCGGCTTGTGCTTCCCAGGCCTGACGCCAGCCGAACTTCGGGTCCTGACGCGCCGCAGTTTTGTGCGTTTTGCCCAAGCCTGGATGGATCGGGCTTGGCTTTGGCATGGTGCACCCGCTGTGGTGCGCCAGCGATTGCATTTGACGGGTGATCTTGAGCCGTTCGACGGTGCGGCACCACTGGTTATTTTTGCCCCGCATTTTGTGGGGCTGGATGCCGGCTGGACAGCACTGACCCAGCAACTACCGCGCCGTTTCACCACCATTTACACGCGCGCAGCCCAGTCCGGGTTGGATGCCTGGATCAAGGCTGGCCGGCTGCGTTTTGGCGGCGCTCGGTCGTTTGCGCGGATCGACGCCGCCAAACCGGTGCTGGCGGCGCTGCGAGCCGGCGAGCCCTTGTATTTGCTGCCGGACATGAATTTCGATGTGATTGACTCGGTATTCGTGCCGTTTTTCGGTGTGCCGGCCGCGACCCTGCCTTCGCTGTCGCGCTTTGCCCGGCTGGGCCGCGCCCGCGTCGTGCCGGTGCTGACCCGCATGATGCCCGGTGGTTATGAGGTGACGGTGCTGCCGGCCTGGACGGATTTTCCAACTGACGATCTGTTGGCCGACACAGCACTGATGAACGAGCGCCTGGCGGCTTACATCAGCACCATGCCGGAGCAGTACTACTGGGTTCACAAACGCTTCAAAGACCGTCCGCTGGGCATGCCGCCGGTTTATTGAGCGGCTGGGCGTGTTTGTGTTTTGGCGCTTTGTGTATTGCGGGGACGGCGCGCCTGATTCCGCTCGTGTCCTCCGCCCTGCGGACTCCCCCTTGACCTCGCTACACCAGGCACGCCGTCCCCTCTCTGGTTGGCGAGGCTGAACATCCGAATGCCCCTCTGTCCCGTCATTCCCGGCCACGGGAATCCAGGAAGTCATGGATCTCCGGTCAGCCGGGGATCACGGGATTAGCCGTGGACGACAGGGTTAGCACGCCCGGGTCGTCAAGGCGGTGGCGGGCTGAGTGGCGTAGCGAGGTCAAGGGGGAAAAGACGCAGGGGCCCTTAGGGCACGTGCGTCTGGAGGACACGAGCGCAGTCGCTCAGCCCGGCGCCACCTTGACCCGCAGACCAAAACCGGCCTAAACCCTTGCTGACATTAACTCTTTAGCTATTTATTCAATAGCAAATTAAATAATGACTAGGACTCGGAGGCAGGCGCCGCGTGGACTGTTACCGTGGCTGGATGCGCCCATTGCCAGAGCAGGGTCGAGACCTCATCGATGCCCTGGCGCTTGGTGGCAGAAAAAAGGCGGACCTCGCCGCCGCCGGCCTGCAGCTTCATGATGGACAGTGCCTTGGTTTGCTCGGCGCGCGTCAGCTTGTCGGCCTTGGTCAGCACGACCAAAAATTTCAGTCCCTCTTCCACCCGTGGTCTAACCACGTCCAGCAAGATCTCGTCGAGCTCGGTCAGACCGTGGCGTGGATCGCACATCAGCACGATGGCGCTCAGGTTCTCGCGTGTCACCAGGTAGTTGGCCATCACCTGCTGCCAGCGGATCTTGTCCTGCTTGGGCACGGCGGCGTAGCCATAGCCCGGAAGGTCGGCCAGCACCGCGTCGGTCGTGCCTTGTTTACCCAAAGAAAACAGGTTGATGTGCTGCGTCCGCCCTGGCTTTTTGGAGGCAAAGGCCAGTTGCTTTTGCTGCGTCAGGGTGTTGATGCAGGTGGACTTGCCGGCGTTGGAGCGACCCACAAAGGCAATCTCGGGTACGCTGAGCGCCGGTAAGAAGTGTAATTGGGGTGCAGTGGTCAGAAATTTGGCGGTGTGCAGCCAGCCAGAAGCCACCAGGGCGTCAGCGGCAGCAGGGGTGGTTGGGGCAGAAGCGGCGCTGCGCGCAGATGGTTTGGTGTGGATAATCATTCATCAGAGGGGCGAACCCAAGACCGCATTGTAGAATCACAGCGTTCCGTTCACCTGACACGACACTCACCATGAAGCTGCTTGCCTCCCTCTTGATCACTGCCGCTCTGGCAGCGTCTGCCGTCTCTGTTTATGCCCAAGAGGCCGCACCGAAAGCGGCTGCTGCCAAGGTGGCCAAGCCGGATCTGGCCAAAGGTGAAGCCAGTTACACAGCGGCGTGCGCAGCCTGTCATGGTGCTGACGGCAACTCGGGCACGCCTGCCAACCCTAAACTGGCCCAGCAGCACCCGGAGTACTTGATCAAGCAGTTGCAGGAGTTCAAGAGCGGCAAACGGGCCAATGCGGTGATGTCCGGCATGGCGGCCACCCTGTCACCCGACGACATGAAAAATGTCGCGTATTGGTTGAGCAGCAAGACAGCCAAACCCGGTTTTGCCAAAGACAAAGAGCTGGTGGCTCTGGGCGAAAGCATCTACCGCGGCGGCATTGCCGACCGTCAAATTGCGGCCTGCTCCGGCTGCCACAGCCCTAACGGCGCTGGCATTCCCGCTCAATACCCTCGCATGAGCGGCCAGCATGCCGATTACACGGTGGCTCAGCTCACTGGCTTTCGCGATGGCGTGCGCAAGAACGCCCTGCAGATGACGCAGGTGGCGGCCAAGCTGAACGACCGCGAAATCAAGGCCGTGTCGGACTACATCGCCGGCTTGCGTTAACGCTTGGGGCTGGCCTGCCTTTAGGCATACGCCATTCCCCCTGCCCAGCGCTTTTCGGTCACCTTTTGCATAGAGGATGGCACCATGTTGATCAAGACTGACGACAGCGGCTTTCACCACTCGGTGAGCAGCGAAATCACACCCCAGACGGCGTACCACAAGCGGCGCCAGTTACTGCAATTGCTCGCCACCGGCTCGGCGGGTGCGGTCATGGCGGCCTGGGCCGGTCGTGATGCCTGGGCCCAGAGTGCCGGGGTGGCACGTCCTGGAAAACTGGCGGCCTTGCCCGGCGCAAAGTCGGCAGTAGCCGGCGCCATCACCATGGACAAGCTGACCGACTACAAAGACGCCAGCACCTACAACAACTTCTACGAGTTCGGCACCGATAAGGGCGACCCGGCCAAAAACGCCCACACCCTCAAGACCAGCCCCTGGACGGTGGTAGTGGAAGGCCTGGTGAAGAAACCGGCCAAGTACACGCTGGAAGATCTGCTCAAGCTCAGCGCTCAAGAAGAGCGCGTTTACCGGCTGCGCTGCGTCGAAGGCTGGTCGATGGTGATTCCCTGGGTTGGCTATTCGATGAGCCAGCTGATCAAGAAGGTGGAGCCGCTGGGCAGCGCAAAATACGTTGAATTTGTGACCCAAGCCGACCCCAAGACCATGCCCTTTGTCGGCTCCAGCGTGCTGGACTGGCCCTATGTTGAGGCACTGCGTCTGGACGAAGCCATGCACCCTCTGACCCTCCTGAGTTTTGGCATGTATGGCGAGGTGCTGCCCAACCAGAGTGGCGCGCCGGTGCGGCTGGTGGTGCCCTGGAAATACGGCTTCAAGAGCGGCAAGAGCCTGGTCAAGATCCGCTTCACCGACAAGCAGCCTGATACCGCTTGGAATAAGGCTGCCGCCAACGAGTATGGTTTTTACTCCAACGTCAACCCGGATGTGGACCACCCGCGCTGGAGCCAGGCCACCGAGCGCCGCATTGGTGAAGACGGCCTGTTTGCCAAGAAGCGTAAAACGCTGATGTTCAACGGCTACGAAGCCCAAGTGGGCCAGCTCTACGCCGGCATGGACCTTAAAAAGAACTTTTGATGCGAGGTACGCTGGGTCGCTGGCTGCTGCACCCGGCGGCCAAGCCGCTGGTGTGGGTGCTTTGCCTGCTGCCGCTGGCGTGGCTCATTTATGGTGCCGCCAGCAACAACCTGGGCGCCAACCCAGCCGAGGCCCTGGTGCGCGCCACTGGCGACTGGGCCCTGCGGTTTCTGTGCGTCGTGCTGGCGGTGACGCCGCTGCGCGTGCTCGCCGGCCTGCCGGCGCTGGCGCGCTTTCGGCGGCTGCTGGGTCTGTTCATGTACGCCTACCTGTGGCTGCACCTGCTGAGCTATGCCTGGTTCGACATGGGCCTGGAGTTGGCCGATATCGCCCGTGATATTGCCAAGCGGCCGTTCATTTTGGTTGGCTTTAGCGCTTTTGTGCTGCTCACTCCCTTGGCACTGACCTCCTTCAATCGCGCCATCAAAGCCCTGGGTGCACGGCGCTGGCAGCAGCTGCACCGGGCCGTTTATGTGGTGGCGGGTTTGGCGGTCCTGCATTTCTTTTGGATGCGCGCCGGCAAGAACGATTTTGCCGAAGTGTTTGTTTATGCGGCCATTTTGGGTACGCTGCTGGGCTGGCGGCTGTGGCGACGTTTTTGTCGTTGACGTTTTTGTCTTCGTTGGCGTTGGTGTTGGGCGGGGCCGGCGTGCCTGATTCCGCTCGTGTCCTCCGCCCTGCGGGCTCCCCCTTGACCTCGCTGCACCAGGCACGCCGGCCCCGCCTTGGCTGGGCAAGACTGGATACCCGAATACCTGAGTACCCGAACCCCGGCGCCCCTGTGACGTCGTTCCCGCATGTTCCCCGTCATTCCCGCATGTTGTCCGTCATTCCCGGCTACGACCGGGAATCCAGGCAGTCATGGATCCCCGGTCGAGCTGGGGATGACGGGCTGGTCGCTTGGGTCGACAGGCTGGGCCGGGGATGACCGGCTGGGCATGGGATGACGGTGCTCCCAGTGCCCGCCTGCGAGGGTCGTCAAGGTGGTGGTGGGCTGAGGGGCGGAGCGAGGTAAAGGGGGAAAGACGCAGGGGCCCGTAGGGCCCGTGCGTCTGGAGGACACGAGCGCAGCCGCTTAGCCCGGCGCCGCCTTGACCGGCGTACAAACAACGAGCTCAGCCCGGCGCCGCCTTGACTGGTGCGCCAGCCCTTTTTGACCTGAAACCTTGCCGATCAGCTGACGGTCATCCACCAACCAGTTGCTCTTGCTGCATCTGCTCGGCGATGGTTTCCCGGCGGCGGATCAGGTGGGTTTGGGCGCCGTCCACCAGCACCTCAGGCGCGCGGCCGCGCGAGTTGTAGTTGCTGGCCATGCTCATGCAGTAGGCGCCGGCTGACAGTACCGCTAGCAGGTCACCCTGGCGCGGTGCCAGGGTGCGATCGTGGCCCAGCCAGTCGCCACTCTCACAAATCGGCCCAACCACCTCCCAGATTTCTGGTGCTTCGTCACGTGGTTGCAGCGGCACGATCTGGTGGTAGGCCTGGTACATGGCCGGGCGGGGCAGGTCGTTCATGGCGGCGTCCACAATGCAAAAGTTCTTCTGTTCGCCGGGTTTCAGGTAAAGCACCTCGGTTACGCAGACGCCAGCGTTGCCAACCAGCGAGCGGCCGGGCTCGATCATCAGTTGGCGCTGGCCAAAGCCGCGCGCATCGAGTTTGGCCAGTAGCAGGGCCCAGAGTTGGCCCGCGTCTGGCGGGGTGTCGCCGTTGTAGTCAATGCCCAGGCCACCACCGAAGTCGATGTGGTGGATGGGGATGCCAGCCACCTCGATCGCCTCGACCAGGTCGAGCATTCGGTCCATCGCGTCGAGATAGGGCTCGGTTTGGGTGATCTGCGAGCCGATGTGGCAATCAATCCCCACCACCTGGATGCCGCTCAGGCCGGCCGCGTGCAGGTAGGTGGGCAGCACCCGCTCATGCGCGATGCCGAACTTGTTGCCCTTCAGACCGGTAGAAATGTACGGGTGGGTCTTGGGATCCACATTGGGGTTGACGCGGATGCTGACCGGGGCGCGCAGGCCCATGCCCGTGGCCACCTCGCTCAGCACGTCCAGTTCCGCTTCGCTCTCGACGTTGAAGCAGCCGATGCCAGCCTGCAGCGCCCGGCGCATTTCGGCGCGCGTCTTACCCACGCCCGAGAAAATGATCTTGTCTGCTGTGCCGCCAGCGGCCAGCACCCGGTCCATGTCACCGCCGGAGACGATGTCAAAACCGCAACCGGCCCGCGCAAACAACTCGATCACGCCCAGCGCTGGGTTGGCTTTCATGGCGTAGCAAATCTGCACCCGGCGGCCGGCAAAGCCGCGCTGGTACGCCGCCAGCGCGGCCAGCATGGCGGCTTTGGAGTAGACGAACAGCGGTGTGCCGTGGATTTGCGCCAGCGCGCTCAGGTGGGCCGACTCCACAAAGAGTTCGCCATCGCGATAGGCCAGATGGGGTTGACCGGGCAGGTTGTAAGGTGTCATGGTGCGGGGCTGCTGGCCGCGGGAGCGGCCGGCTTGATCAGGGTTTGGGGCAGGGTGGCGCGCTGGGCGGCGGCCGGTCCGGAGGGCAGGTACAGCGGCCCGGACTGACCACAGCCACCCAGGGTTACCGCACAGACGGCAAGGACAAGGGTCCTGACTAGAATTCGAGAGTAAGTCAACATGGTGAAATTATGACCGACCCCGAATTCCTGGACCTGGCTGAAAACCTTCTCAAAGCAGTGGAGGCCAGTTGCGACCGCATCAACGATGACGGTGCAGCTGACATTGACAACCAGCGCGTGGGTGGCATGGTGACCCTGGTGTTTGCCAACCGCAGCCAGATTGTGATCAACCTGCAAAAACCATTGCATGAAGTTTGGCTGGCAGCCAAATCGGGTGGATATCACTACAAATTCAATAGCAATAAATGGCGTGATACCAAGGGCCAGGGCGAGTTTTTTGCCTGTTTGTCGCATGATGCCAGCGTCCAGGCGGGCTGCCCTTTGGTGTTTGCTGCCTGACTAATTGCGGAACAGGTCGAGGATTTTTTTCCGATCATCGGCCGAGGGCGGAGACTGCGCCGGCGCGGATCCCGTTAGGGTGGCGGGTGCGCCCTTGTCCTTGTCTTCCAGCCCCAGGCTGCTGACGCCGCCGCCGCGGGAGAACTCGTCGTAGTACCACTCGCCACCGGCAAACACCACGCCCTCGGGAACGCTGGGTTCAGACACCGGCACATTTTTCAGCGCCTGCTCCATGAAGCGAATCCAGACGGGCAGGCTCAGACCACCGCCGGTCTCCCGGTCGCCCAGTTTACGGGGTGTGTCGTAGCCGATCCAGGTCACGGCGGCCAGCGTGGGGTGGTAACCGGCGAACCAAGTGTCCATCGAATCATTGGTGGTGCCGGTCTTGCCATACAGATCGGGCCGCTTGAGCGTGGCCTGGGCCGACGCGGCCGTGCCGGTGCGCGTGACTTCTTGCAGCAGGCTGCTCATGATGAAGGCGTTACGCGCATCAATTGCGCGCACCGTGCCATCTATTGGCAGGGGCTTTGTCTCAGCCAACACCCGGCCCTGTTGGTCGGTCACCCGGTTGATCAGCCAGGGGTTGACCCGATGGCCGCCGTTGGCAAACACCGAGTAGGCTGAGGCCATCTGCAGCGGCGTGACCGAGCCGGCGCCCAGCGCCATCGTCAGGTAGGCCGGGTGCTTGTCTTCCTCAAATCCAAAGCGGGTAACCCATTCCTGGGCATAACTTGCGCCGATTGCCTCCAGGATGCGGATGGAGATCATATTTTTGGATTTGGCCAGGCCGCGCCGCAAGCTCATCGGGCCCTCAAACTTCCCGTCGTAGTTCTTGGGCTCCCACGGCTGGCTGCCTGTCACGCCCGAATCAAAAAACAGGGGTCCGTCATTGATCACCGTGGCGGGTGTAAAACCTTTCTCCAGCGCGGCAGAGTAGATGAAGGGTTTGAAGCTCGAACCGGGCTGCCGCCAGGCTTGTGTGACGTGATTGAACTTGTTCTTGGCGAAATCGAAACCGCCCACCAGGGCCTTGATCGAGCCGTCGCGCGGGTCCATCGCCACGAAGGCACCTTCAACCTCGGGCAGCTGCGTAATTTCCCAGCTGTCCTTGGGCGTTTTCACGATGCGGATCACGGCGCCGCGACGGATCTTGATATTGGGCGCCGCCTTGTCGGACAGGCCGGACTGCACCGGCTTGAGGCCTTCGCCAGTGACCTCGACGGTTTCGCCGTTCTGCCGTGTGGCCAGCACCCGGCGCGCGTCGGCAGACAGCACCACCGCAGAAAGAACATCACCGTTGTCGGGGTGGTCTTCTAGGGCGTCGTCGATGGCGTCCTCAAGCTCCTGCCCAGTCGCCGGCAGGGTGACGAATTTTTCAGGTCCACGGTAGACCTGGCGTCGCTCGAAATCCATGATGCCGCGACGCAAGGCCTTGTAGGCGGCGTCCTGATCACCGGCACGCAGGGTCGTATGGACATTGAGGCCACGGGTGTAGGTCTCGTCGCCGTACTGCGCGAACATGAGCTGACGCACTGTCTCGGCCACATATTCAGCGTGCACGCGGCTGTTGTCTGAGTTGGTTTTGACCTTGAGCTCTTCTTTTTTGGCCGTTGCGGCCTGCTCGGCTGTGATGAAGCCGTTGTCAAACATGCGGTCAATGATGTGCAGTTGCCGAGCTCGAGCTCGCTTGGGGTTGGCGATCGGGTTGTAGGCCGATGGCGCCTTGGGCAGACCGGCCAGCATGGCAGCTTCGGCAATGCTGAGGCTTTTGAGTTCCTTGCCGAAATAGGCCTCGGCTGCCGAGGCAAAGCCGTAGGCTCGGTTGCCGAGAAAAATCTGGTTCATATAGATCTCGAGGATCTTGTCCTTACTCAGCAGGTGCTCGAGTTTGAAGGTCAACAAAATCTCGTAAATTTTGCGGGTGTAGGTTTTCTCTGAAGACAGGTACACATTGCGCGCCACCTGCATCGTGATGGTAGAAGCCCCTTGGCTCTTGAGTCGACCCAGGTTGGCCAAGGCTGCACGCAGCACCCCCTTGTAATCGACGCCACCATGCTCGTAAAAGCGCGCGTCCTCGATCGCCAGCACGGCGTCGGTCATGATTTTCGGTATTTGCGCGATTGGGGTCAGTTGCCGACGCTCCTCGCCAAATTCGCCGATCAGTGCGCCTTCAGCTGAGAGCACCCGCAGCGGCAATTTAGGGCGGTAATCTGATAACTCGGAAATATCAGGTAGGTTGGGATAGGCCACCGCAAGGGCGACAGCCACCAGAACCAGCACCGAAAGCACCCCCGCCAGCGCCAGACCCACGCCCCACAGGGCAGCCCGGCCCACCCACTTCAGTGCCCTGGCGCCAAGCGTAGGATCGGCAGGTGGCGGGCTGGGCGACGGTTTTTGGGGCATACGAGACTTTTAGTGGCAGGGAGCAGATTATAAAAACGATGCGAGGACCTGGGCTGCCGAGAGCGCCTGGCCTGTCGGAAAATGTAATTAATTCCGGGCCTAGGATCTTGCTGATAGCATTCCGTCAGCCGCAGATAATTTTTCTCCTGCCGGGCGCTTGAGTTTAAGGGGTTGTCGTGTTTTCTCTGGGGTCCTTGTTCAGCCGTCAATCCGTGCCACTGCTGGGCCTGGATATCAGTTCATCCAGTGTCAAGCTGGTTGAGCTCGGCCGACATGCCTCAGGTCAATTTCTGCTGGCCCACTGCGGCCAAGAATTATTGCAGCCGGGCTGGGTCCAAGATGGTCAGATCGACAAGTTTGACGAGGTCGTGCAAGCCGTGCGCCGACTGGTCAAGCGAAGCGGGAGCAAAGCGCGCCACGTGGCTATGGCTCTGCCGGCCTCGTCGGTCATCAGCCGGAAAATTCGCTTGCCTGCCGGCCTGAGCGAGGCCGATCTCGAACTGCAGGTGGAGGCTGAGGCCAACCAGTACATTCCATTCCCAATGGACGAGGTCAATCTCGATTTTTGCACCATTGGCCCCAATGCCATGTCCGTCGATGAGATTGACGTCATGATTGCGGCCTCACGCAAAGAAAAGGTCCTGGACATGCTTGGCCTGGCAGAGGCCGCCGGGCTCAAGCTGTCCGTGCTGGATGTGCAGACCTATGCCTTGCGCCGTGCCGCAGCGCGCCTGATCGTTGATCTGCCTTTGCCGCCGTCGGCGGCGGCCATCGTCGCGCTGATTGAAATCAGCAGTCGCACCACGCGCCTGCAAGTGCTGCAGGGCGAGGAGCTGCTGTACGAGCGCGACCAGGCTTTTGGCGGCGCCGAGTTGACCGAGCTGATCGTGCGCCAGTACGGCTTCGCGCTTGAAGAGGCCGAGAGTCGCAAACGTAGCGGTAACCTGCCGAAAGATTACGCTCGAAGCGTGCTTGAGCCCTTCCTGGCGAGAGCCGTGCAGGAAGTCGGACGGGCCTTGCAGTTTTTCTTTACCAGTACCCAACACAGCCAAGTCGATCACATTTTGTTGGCCGGCGGTGCGTCCGCGGTGCCTGGGCTGGCGGCCGCATTGCACGAGCAGACCGGCTTTGCTTGTACCCTAGCGCATCCGTTCCAAGGCATGGACCTTGGCAGCAGGGCAGTTGACGACAGGCGCGCCATCGATACGCCGTCTTACCTGCCAGCCTGCGGTTTGGCGCTTCGAAGGTTCGCCCCGTGATCCTGATCAACCTGTTGCCGCACCGTGAGCTGGCGCGCAAGCAGCGTCGGGTTATTTTCAACCAGAGTCTAGGTCTGGCTGCGTTACTGGGTGGGTTGGTTGCTGCTCTGGTGTTTGCCGCTTTTGGCGCGCAGATCTCTGCCCAGCAAGGGAAAAATAAGCTGCTGCAAAGCGAAATTACCCGTTTTGATGCCCAAATCAAGGACATCGCAACCCTGCAGACTGAGATGACGGCACTGCGCGCTCGCCAACAGGCGGTTGAAGACCTGCAGGCCGACCGTAATCTGCCGGTCTTTTTGCTGACCGAGCTGGTCCGGCTTTTGCCTGAGGGGGTGTTTATCGCCAGCCTGCGTCAGGATGCGCAGGCCCTGACCCTCATGGGCGCGGCTCAGTCGAATGAACGGGTGTCTGAGCTGCTGCGCAATCTGGGCAACCAGTCGCCCTGGTTTGTCCGCCCCGAGCTGGTGGAAATCGTGGCCGGCACTCAGGCCCTGTCGCCACGCGAGCAGCGTCGGGTGGCTAATTTCACCATCCGGGTGCGCCTGGTGCGAGCCAGTGACACCGACAAACCCAAAACGGCTGGCGTCCCCGCGCTGCCGGTTAGCGCGCCTCGGCCGGGACAACCTTGATGAAGCCCTTCAATCCACCCAAGCTGCCCGGCCAACCCGCCTTGCGACTGGACCTTGGCCAGTTGCGAGCGCAGTTCATGGGCCTCAATCCGCGGGACCCGGCCAGCTGGCCAACCATGCCGCGCTTGGCCTTGCTGCTGCTGGTGAGCTTGCTTGTGGTGCTGGTCCTGTGGTTTGCCCTGCTCCAGGGTTACCAGGAGGCGTTGGCGGCCGAGCAGAAACGGGAAGCTAAGCTGCGCGAGGAGTTTCAGCAAAAGTTGGTCAAGTCGGTCAATCTGGAGGTCCTCAAGAAGCAGCGAGAGCAGGTGCGCCAGTATGTGAATCAACTGGAAAAGCAGTTGCCCAGCAAGGCTGAAATGGACGCCCTGCTGTCGGACATCAACCAGGCTGGGCTGGGCCGCAGCCTGCAGTTCGATTTGTTCCGGCCAGGGCAGGTCGCGGTCAAGGAATACTACGCCGAGCTGCCGATTGCGGTGCGGGTGAACGGTCGCTACCACGACATTGGTGCCTTTGTGGCCGACATCGCCAAGCTGCCTCGCATTGTGACGCTCAGCAACCTCAGCATCCAGCCATTGCCACAGCGAGAAGGGGTTTTGGCGATGGACGCCACCGCCAAGACCTTCCGCTACCTTGACGCTGATGAGGTGGCAGCGCAACGCCTGGCGGCGGCGGCCAAGGCCAAGGCGGCTAAGAAATGAACGGTCGCACCATGCAAGGCCTGTGGCGCCTGGGCTGGCTGCTGGCGGTGCTTGGCCTGCTGGGTTGCGGCGCCGCCACCCAAGGCGAGCTGACGCAATGGATCAGCGAGCAAAAAAGCCAGACCCGGGCGCGCGTGGCACCCATTGCCGAACCCAAGCAATTCCAGCCCCAGGCCTATACGCCTGCCTCGGCGGTCGACCCTTTCAGCAACCAGCAGCTCACCCAGGCGCTGAAACGCGAAGGTGCGACGGTCAGCGCCGGTACTGCTTTGCTTGCCCCCGAGTTGGCGCGCCGCAAGGAGGCGCTGGAGGCGGTGCCCTTGGATGCCATGGCCATGGTTGGCACCATGGTGCGAGCTGGTCAGTCGGTGGCGCTGGTCAAGGTGGACCGCATGCTGTACCAGGTTCGGCCGGGCCACCACCTGGGGCAGAACTACGGCCGCGTGGTTCGCATCACAGAGACCGAGCTCAGCCTTCGGGAGGTGGTGCAGGATGCCACCGGCGATTGGGTTGAACGCACCGCAAGCTTGCAGTTGCAGGAGAAATCAAAATGAAGATAGCTCACTACCCGTGGGCCGCACGGGCTGCACGGGCCTCGCGCCGACTTGGCCTGGCACTGTCTTTGCTGGTAACGGCGGCGGTGGCTATGGCGCAAAACAGTCTGGAGGGTGTGACGGCTTCATTGCAAGAGGGGCAGGAGATCCTCAAGATTGAGCTGACACAAGCACTGGCGGTCGTGCCGACCGGCTTTGTGCTGCAGTCGCCGGCGCGCATCGCACTGGATCTGCCGGCCGTTGGCAACAACACCGGGCGCACCAGCTACGAGTTTGGCCTGGGCAACTTGAAGTCCATGACACTGGTGCAGGCCGGGGACCGCATGCGTCTCGTGCTGAACCTGAAGCAGGCCGGCGCCTACAGCACGCGTTTGGTGGGGCGGTCGTTGCTGGTGATCCTGTCAGGGCCAGCGGGGCCGGCAGGCGCTGCCGCCCCGGCCTCGGTGGCGGCAGATAGCCGCAGCGGACGTTCGCAAGCGCTCAAAGACCTTGATTTCCGGGTTGGCCCGGATGGCGCGGGCCGGGTCATCGTCACACTGGCCAATGACCAGGTCGGGGTCGATCTGCGCCAGCAGGGCCAGACGCTGGTCGCTGAGTTCTTGCAATCGAGCCTGCCCGAGGGGCTGCGCCGGCGCATCGATGTGACTGATTTTTCGACGCCAGTTCAGACCGTGACCCTGTCGCAGGCGGGTGATCGGGTGCGCATGGTGATTGAGCCCAAGGGTGCTTGGCAGCACTCTGCGTACCAGAGTGAGCGGCAATTTGTGGTGGACATTCGGCCGGTGCGAGTTGACCCGGCCAAACTGACCGCCGGACCTGGTTTCAACGGACAAAAGTTGTCGCTCAATTTTCAGAATATCGACGTGCGTGCATTGTTGCAAGTGATTGCCGATTTCTCCAACTTCAACATCATCACCTCTGACTCGGTGACGGGCTCGGTCACACTGCGCTTGCAAGACGTGCCCTGGGACCAGGCGCTGGACATTATTCTGCAGACCAAAAGCCTGGGCATGCGCAAAAACGGCAACGTGCTGTGGATCGCCCCGCAGGAAGAAATCAGCGCCCGTGAAAAGCTGGACCTGGAGGCCTCAGCCGCCTTGCAGGGGCTGGAGCCGCTGCGCACCCAGTCGTTCCAGATGAACTACACCAAAGCTGCTGAGGTGGCCGCGCAACTCACTGGCAGTGGTGGCCCGGCCGGCGCCAGCGTGTCTCGCCTGCTCAGCCCGCGTGGCAGTGTGATCGCTGGGTCGCGCACCAATCAGTTGTTTGTGACCGATGTGCCAGCCAAACTTGAGCAAGTGCAGCAGCTGATCGCCAAGCTCGATATTCCGGTGCGTCAGGTGCTGATCGAGGCCCGTATCGTCGAGGCCTCAGACACCTTTGGCAAGTCGCTCGGCGTGCGCTTGGGTGGCAGCGATTTGCGCGCAGCCCGGGGCGGGGACGGCGGCTACCAGTTGATTGGCGACAACCGGGTTGCCTTTGGGTCGAACTACGGCAATGCCGTGGCCAGCAGTGGCGCCGGTGGCACGGTCGATTTGACCAGTAACTTTGTCAATTTGCCAGCTCTTGGCCAGGGTGGTTACAGCCCTGCGGCTTTTGCCGTGTCAATTTTCAGTTCGGCCGCCAACCGCTTTTTGAATCTGGAGCTGTCGGCCCTGGAGGCCGATGGCAAGGGTAAGGTGGTGTCCAGCCCGCGCGTTGTCACTGCTGACCAGATCAAGGCCCTGATCGAGCAGGGCACTGAGCTGCCCTACCAGGTGGCCTCGTCCAGCGGCGCCACCTCTATCGCTTTCCGCAAGGCCAACCTGAAGCTGGAAGTCACACCGCAGATCACCCCCGAGGGCAGCATCATTCTGGATCTGGATGTGAACAAAGACAGCGTGGGTCAATCGACCCCGGCCGGTTTTGCCATCAACACCAAGCACATCAAGACCCAGGTGCTGGTAGAGAACGGCGGCACGGTGGTGATTGGCGGCATTTTTGAGCTGACCGAATCCGAGACCGAGACCAAAGTGCCGCTGTTGGGCGACCTGCCGGGCGTGGGCCACCTGTTCAAGAATCGCGCCCGCGTCTCCAACAAGCAGGAGTTGCTGGTCTTCATCACACCCAAGGTGGTGGCGGATCGGGCGGCTTCGCGGTGACGGTGGCCTTGTCTCGCAGGAGCAGGGTCATGGGTGCGTCTAGATTTTTCAGATCGATCGGGCTGGCACTCGGGCTAGGGCTGGCCGCCTGCGGCGGTGGCGGCAATGCCGGCGGCAGCACCAGTACTTCGGTTGAACCGGTGGCAAGCGCGGTCGTCAAAACCGCCAGCCTGGCACTAAGCCTGGTGGACGGCTCGGGCACTTTGGTGGCCAACCGTGGCCTGTCGCAAACCGAATCGCGTTACTTGCGCATGGTACTCACCGACATCAGCGGCCCCGCAGTGCCCTACAAACGCGTGACGGTGACGCTGGACTCCAGCAACGCCCGGCTGGTCCCAGCATCTGGGGTCGACCTGACCGATGCGGTAGGTGTCTTGTTGATGCGCATAGCGCCGACCTCTGTCACTGCGGCGGGCCTTGTGCAAGTGACTGCGGCCGCCACAGTGGCTGGTGTTGCTGTGACCCAAACCCTGGGCCTGCAAATTGCCGCCGGTACGGTCACCCTCACGGGGATGAGTGCGTTGCCGGCCAGGGTAAAAAATGGCCAGGCGGTCAACGTGGCGGTGAATGTGCTGGTGAACGGCGTTCAGGCGGCATCCAACGCCCTGGCGGTGGTGTTTACCAGTGACTGTGGCACGGTCTCGCCGGCTTCCAGCCTGGTGGACGGCAACGGCCTCGCCACCGGCGTGATCCAAACTGCCAATGTCGGTGACTGTTTCGCGCTGGCTACGGCGGCTGGTGGCGCCACCAGCCGCGCTGCATTTGTGGTCGAGCCGCCGCCTATGACCGGCATCCGCTTTGTCAGCGCCACTCCCTCGGTGATTTACCAAGCCGGCTCAGCGGGTACCCACATGTCGCTGGTGAGTTTCAAGGTCGTGGATTCGGTGGGGGTGGCCGTACCAGGTGAAAACGTGACTGCCAGTCTGTCCAACACGGATGGCGGTATCAATTTTTGCGGCGCTCCCTCTGTCGGAACCTCAGGCGCTGATGGTCTGGTGACTTTTTCAGTATGTGCGGGCACTCTACCGGCCACGGTTCAGGTACGAGCGACACTGGACAGCAGCATCACCACAAACTCCAACCGGCTGGCGATCCATATTGGCGTGGCCTCGCAGCGCTCTTTTGAACTGTCTGCCAGCAAGCTGAATTTTTATGTGGGTGACCAGTTCACGTCGCAGTTCACTGGCGATAGCGTGGACATCACCGCAAATGTCGCTGACCGGCAGGGCAACCCGGTGCCTGACGGCACCAATGTGATGTTCGTCGCCGAGAGCCGCCAGATCAACTCCAGCGGACAAAGCAGTTGCGTCATGAGTGCGGGCAGCTGCACAGCCCGCCTGATTGGCCAGGCCTATCGGCCGCTGGGCTCGTCTGCCTTCAACGGGGACCCGCGCCCGGGGCGGGTCACAGTGCTGGCCTACACCGATGGTGAGGAGTATTTCATCGATGCCAACAACAACAACGTGTACGACTCAGGCGAACTGTTTGAAGACCTTGGGCTGCCCTACTTGGACAAGGACGAGAGCCGCGCTTATGTGTCTGCCTATACGAATCTGGTCGCCGGCACCGACGACGGTGAGACCTCTTACCCACTGCCATCTGGTGCCTCGGGTCTGCTGGCCTGCCCGGCCAACGCCAATATTGGCCTGTCGGTGGCCAATACCTGCAACGGCACCTGGGACGGCAACACCAAGGTCCGTCGCGCCCTGGTCATTATTTTCTCGGGTGGCGAGATCGGTCAGCCCGGTGGCTACAACGCCACAATCCCTGCCATTTACCAGTCCGCCGTTCTGGCCGCCTCCACCGGCGAGGTGACGGTTCGCCTGTCTGACTACAACGGCAACCCCCTGCCGGCAGACGCCGCACTCACGGTACAAACCTTCCCGGCAGTGGACGCTGGCGCCTGCTCTGCCACGCTGGAAGGCAGCATTGTGGGCAGCACCATCGAGCCCACTCAGCACACGGCCACCCTGAGGAGCTGTGCCACGGGCGACATGGTGCGATTTACCGCCACTGTCAGTGGGAGGGTGAGTTCTTTGAGTGTGGTGTTGCCTTGAGCACGGTGAATGCAGCCCACGAGGTGCCCGAGCAGGCACGCATTGCTCTGGTCGGCCTGCCCGGTTCGGGTAAAACCACCATCGGGCGCCAACTCGCCCGCCGGTTGAGCCTGGACTATTTTGACAGCGACCATGTGATCGAGCAGCAACTGGGCTGCTCCATTCGGACCTACTTCGAGCACGAGGGCGAGGACCGGTTTCGCGAGCTCGAGTCTGCTGTGTTGGACGAACTAACCCAAAAGAGCGGCGCCGTGATATCCACTGGCGGCGGCGCGGTGCTGCGCGAGGTCAATCGGCAGCGCCTGCATGAGCGCTGCCAGGTGGTGTACCTCAACTCGCACCCCGACGAGCTGTTTCGCCGGCTGCGGCACGATGTGACCCGGCTGCGCGACCTGCATGCGGTGCGCGATCCGCTGTACCGCGCTACGGCCCATTTCATTATCGAGACCGGCCGGCCCTCGGTGGGCGCTCTGGTAAACATGATCGTGATGCAAATAGAGTTGTCGGGCGCGGCGCCTCGTCGCTAGCCTTGTGCTCGGGCCGCAGCTTGCGGCGGCCTATGAACTCTCCCACATCCCAGACCTTCACCATTGGCCTGCGGGACCAGCCGTAGACCCATTGCTCGGTGCCCGATGGCAGCCGTCAACGGTGGCCCGGCTAAATTTCTGCAGTAATATGACACTAATAGTGTCAATGTTATTATGTGGCTCTAAGGTTGTTTCGAAAGCATAGTTTTTAGGGTCGCAGGGTGTTCATGAGATCTGTTAAGCCGGTAATTTCTGCGATTTCTTGGGTTCGTCGCCTGATGGTTACAGCCCTATGCTTCCTGCTTGTCGCGTGTGGCGGTGGCGGCGGGCCCGACACCACAGTGAGGGTTCCGACCCTGTCAGTCAGTTTGGTAGACAGTGCAGAGTCTGTTGTGTCAGACCGTTCACTTTCAGTCACCGACGCACGTTACCTGAAGGTGGTGGTGCGCAACAAGTCTGGTTCTGCGGCGGCATTTACCGCAGTGACGGTCACCTTGGGAGAAGCCAAGGCGGTGTTGCTCCCTGCGGACGGCCAAAAACTCACCGACGCCAACGGGGTTGCTCTGATCAGGATTAGCCCGGCGGACCCGTCCCAAGCTTTTGTCCTCCAGGTGACGGCCGCGGCGTCGGTGGAGGCAACGTCCTTGAGCAGCACGCTGGCCCTGCAATTCAGCGGTGGCGGCACCGTCATCACCGGGTCTCCCACCATGGACATCAGCTTGGTGGATGTCAACGGTGTCACCATCAGCAGCAAGGCCTTGTCGCAGACGGCCTCCCGATTCCTCAAGGTGGTGCTCAGGACCAAGGCCGGCCTCGCTGCGCCATACGCCCGCGTCACTGTTGCTTTGGATGCACCGGACGCGGTGCTGGTGCCGGCCTCGGGCATAGCGTTCACTGATGACTCAGGCGTGATGCTGATTCGGGTGTCACCGGCCTCGGTGAGCGCTGCTGGCGGTGTGGTTGCCACCGCAACCGCATCGGTCGAAAGTGTGGCCCTGTCCAAAGCACTCGATTTGGCCATCACCTCGGGGACGGTCGCCTTGTCAGATTTTCAAGTCTCGCCAGCCACCGTGCAACAGGGGCAGTCGCTCACGGTCAGTGTGGCGGTGCAGGTCAATGGCGTGACCGCGCCATCCAACTCAGTGCCGGTGACCTTTACCTCGCCCTGCGGCACGGCCACACCCTCACCGGCGCTGGTGGACAGCACCGGGCGGGCCAGCGCGGTGCTGCAAACCACGGCCACCGGCACCTGTGCCGTGACGGCTGGCACCACGGGCAATGTTTCGGTGGCCGGCAGTTTCGCAGTGACAGCGCCCCCAACCACCGGCTTGGTTTTTGTCAGCGCCACGCCTGCACTGATCTACCAATCCGGCTCGGTGGGCGTCAACCAGTCCAGCGTCAAGTTCAAGGTGGTCAATTCGAACACTGACCCCGTCGCCGGTACTCAGGTGGCAGCGACCTTGACCAATACCAACGATGGCATCACCTTTTGTGGCGCCCCGACGACGGTGACGTCCGGCGTCGATGGCACGGTTACCTTCTCGGTCTGCGGGGGCACGGTGCCCGCTACCGTACAGGTGCGGGCTGCCTTGGTGAGCGCTCCAGCTATTTTTACCGTCTCCAATATTCTGACGGTTCAGACCGGACTGCCCACCCAACGCTTTTTTGGCCTCTCCACAAGCCAGCCCAACTTCTTGGCGGGCGGCTACTTCACCGCCAAGGACAACGGCTACAGCATCACTATCACCGCCTATGCGGCAGACCGCCTGGGCAACCCGGTGCCCCAGGGCACCACCATTGTGTTCGTGACATCCGGCGGTTTGATCAGCTCGGATTCTGGGGCCAGCAGCTGCGTAGTCTCTGGAACGACTGGCCGCTGCAGCGTAACGCTTTATGGGCAGGAGTACCGACCCTTGGGCTCGGCATCGATATTGGGGACGTCGCCAACAGGCGCCGGCGGTGATCCACGCCCGGGACGGGTGGCGGTGTTGGCCTACACCGATGGTGAAGAGCATTTCTTTGACGCCAATAACAACAACCGCTATGACCTCGGGGAAGCGTTTGAGGATTTGGGTCGACTCTACCTGGACAGGGACAACAACAAGGTCTTTGAGGCGGCCTACACCAACCTGCAGACTGGATCACTGGAGAGCGATAGCGCCTTGTCGATGCCAGCAGGGTCGATAGGCGCATTGGCTTGTAGCGTCCCTGATATTGCTGCCAACCCCGGTCTGTCGGTGGAAAGTACCTGTAACGGTAATTGGAACGGTTTCACCAAGGTTCGCCGAAGCCTCGTAGTCGTGTTTTCGGGGGATGCCATCGGACAACCCGCCAGCTACAGCACCACCATCCCGGTGTCCAAGCGTACCCAGACGGTGTCGGCCAGCTCAAGCGCTGTGACGGCACTGCTCGCCGATCTGGATGGCAACCCCTTGCCCGCGGACGCCACGATGGCCGTTGAGGTGATTCTGGCCAATGACACCAGCACCTGTACCGCGACTTTGGCCGATACCACGATCGGCAATTCAGTGGAGCCGAGGCAATACACCGCCGAACTGAAGACTTGCGGTGCCGGTGACCGGATTAAGTTCGTGGTGACGGCTCCGAACAGCAAAGTCAGTTCCTACACCGTTGCTGTACCCTAATTCTGGCCCGCGGAGTAGCGTGTGACCGACAAACATTGCGTTGCCCTCATCGGTCTGCCCGACTCCGGCAATACCACCATTGGCCGCATCAGCGCTGTCAGGTCGTGTAACTCAACGCCCGCCCCGACGCCCTGTTTCGCCGCCTGCGCCACGATGTGAACCGGCCCCTGCTGCAGGTGGCTGATCCGCTGACCCGGCTGCGCGATCTGCACGCTTTTCGTGACCCACTCTGCCGCGCCGCTTCCCATTTCATCGTTGATGACTGGCCTGCCTTCGGTGGCCAGGCTGGTGAACATGATCGTGATGCAACTGGCGTTGTCGGGCACGGTGCCTGGTCGCTAGCCTTCTGTCCGGGCCGCAGCCTCTAAACTCGCGGCTATGAACTCCTCCACACCCCAGACCGTCACCATCGACCTGGCCGACCGCAGTTACCCCATTCACATTGGCAGCGGCCTGCTTGACCAGCCGCAGACCTACGCCAACCTGCCAAACGCCAGTCAGGCGCTGATCGTGACCAACAGCACCGTGGCCCCGCTGTACCTGCAGCGCCTGCGTGGCGCCCTGCAGGGCAAATACCGCCAGGTGCTGGAGGTGGTGCTGCCGGATGGCGAGCAGCACAAAACCTGGCAGACGTTGAACCTGGTGTTTGATGCGCTGCTGGGCGCGGGCTGCGACCGCAAGACGGTGTTGTTTGCCCTGGGTGGCGGCGTGGTGGGGGACATGGCTGGTTTTGCAGCTGCCAGCTTCATGCGTGGTGTGCCTTTTGTGCAAGTGCCCACCACTTTGCTGGCGCAGGTGGATTCGTCGGTAGGCGGCAAAACCGCTATCAACCACCCCCTGGGCAAGAACATGATCGGTGCCTTCTACCAGCCGCAGCTGGTGGTGTGTGACCTGGACACCCTGCGAACCCTGCCGCCGCGCGAGCTCAGCGCTGGGTTGGCGGAGGTCATCAAGTACGGCCCGATTGCCGACCTGGTGTTTTTGGGCTGGATAGAGGCTAACCTGGACGCCCTTTTGGCGAGCGACCCGGCGGCGCTGGCCCATGCCGTTAAGCGAAGCTGCGAGATCAAGGCCTGGGTGGTTGGGCAGGACGAGCGTGAAGCGGGCCTGCGGGCGATCCTCAACTTCGGACACACCTTTGGCCACGCCATCGAGGCTGGTCTGGGCTACGGCGAATGGCTGCACGGCGAGGCGGTGGGTTGCGGCATGGTGATGGCGGCCGAGTTGTCTTGCCGTCTGGGGCTGGTGGAGCATGACTTTGTTCAGCGCCTCACGGCCTTGATCGCCCGTGCCGGCCTGCCAGTACGGGGACCCCGGTTGTCTGCAGAAGACAGCGCCGGCCGCTATCTGGCACTGATGCGGCTTGATAAAAAGTCCGAGGCGGGCGAGATCCGATTTGTGCTGATCGACGGGCCGGGCCGGGCAGCGGTGAGAGCGGCGCCGGATGCGCTGGTGCGTGACGTGATTGAGGCCTGTTGCGCCTGATATGTCCCTGGCCCCCTACGCCTGCCACCCCGACCTTTCGCGTGGCCGGCGGTTTGCCCAGCCGCCGGCGCCTACGCGCACCGAATTTCAGCGCGATCGTGACCGCATCGTGCACAGCACGGGTTTTCGGCGCCTGGTCTACAAGACGCAGGTCTTTCTGAACCACGAGGGCGACCTGTTCCGCACCCGGCTGACGCATTCGCTGGAGGTGGCGCAGCTGGGGCGGTCCATGGGGCGTTCGCTTGGGCTCAATGAAGACCTGGTGGAGGCGATCGCGCTGGCGCATGACCTGGGCCACACGCCGTTTGGTCACGCCGGGCAGGATGCGCTTAATGCCAGCATGCAGCCCTTCGGCGGTTTTGAGCACAACCTGCAAAGTCTGCGCGTGGTCGATACGCTGGAGGAGCGGTACCCCGAGTTTGACGGCCTGAACCTGAGCTTTGAGACCCGGGAGGGCATCCTCAAACACTGCTCGGTCATCAACGCGCAGGCCCTGGAGCAGTTGGAGCCGGGCGGGGTGGGGCGGCGCTTTCTGGACCGCACCCAACCCAGCCTGGAGGCGCAACTGTGCAACCTGGCCGATGAGATTGCCTACAACGCGCACGACATTGATGACGGCGTGCGCTCCGGCCTGATCACGCTGGCGCAGTTGCAGCAGGTGCCGCTGGTGGACGATTTTCGGCGTCAGATTCTGGTTGAATTCCCGAACCTAGGGGAGCGCAGCCAGGGCCGGCGCCTGCTGTACGAGACCATTCGGCGCATGCTGAGCGTCCAGGTTTATGACGTGATGGCTGCCAGCAGCCAGGCCATTGAGCTGGCCGCTCCGGTGAATGTGGGGGCGGTGCGCCAACTGCCCGCGCTGATCAAGTTCAGCGAGGCCATGGCAGCCCGGTCCCAGGTGCTCAAGACTTTTTTGCTCCATGAGCTGTACCGGCACCCCCGGGTGATGGACACCACCCGGTTGGCGAAGCAGGTGGTGCAAGAGCTGTTTGGGTTTTACCAGGCGCAACCCGCTGAGATGACTGAAGGTTTTTCAGCCCGCAGCGCAGCTTTGGCGGGTACGGCCGACCAGGCCGCCTGTCGCGCCCGCGTTGTCGCCGACTACATTGCCGGCATGACCGACCGTTTTGCCACCCGGGAGCATGAGCGCCTTAGCGGCCAGCGCCTGCTGCCATGACGCTCGCCCAGCCACACCCCCAAGCTGCTCAGGTACAGCAGCACATGCAGCGCTGGTTGGAGCGGGCCGTGATTGGCCTGAACCTGTGCCCGTTTGCCAAGTCGGTGCACGTCAAGGGCCAGATCCACTATGCCATCACCGCCGCCAGCGACGCCACAGAACTGCTGGCCGACTTGAGGCGGGCGTTGCTCGATTTGGCAGAGGCCGACCCAGCCGAGCGCGACACCACGCTGCTGGTAGCGCCTGATGCCTTCGCTGACTTTTTGGATTTCAATGATTTTCTGGGTCGGGCCGACCGGCTGCTGCGCAAACTGCGGCTGGACGGCGTGCTGCAGATCGCCAGTTTTCACCCGCAGTACCAGTTTGCCGATGCCGCGCCGGACGACGTGAGCAACTGCAGCAACCGTGCGCCTTACCCGACGCTGCACCTGCTGCGCGAAGACAGCATTGCCCGCGCGGTGCAGGCCGTGCCCGACGCCGCCGATATTTTTGAACGCAACCGACGTACCCTGACTGACCTGGGTTTTGGCGGCTGGGCCTTATTGGGATTGGATAGTTCGCTATGAAAAAAGTAGCAATTGGCGGCCATACACTGCCCCCCGAGGTGCGACCCGGCCAGTCGGTTGAGTTGTTGCAGGCGCTGCATATCCTCACCCGTGACGGCAAGCTCAACCAGGACTCGCGCCGCAAGCTCAAGCAGGTCTACCACTTGTTTCAGTTCATCGAGCCGCTGTTGCTGGCGCTGCCAGACAAGCCCGGTGGCATCACCCTGGCCGACCATGGCGCTGGCAAGTCTTACCTGGGCTTTATCCTGTACGACCTGTTTTTCAAGGCGCGGGCCAGCGGCCACATTTACGGCATTGAGACCCGGCCGGAACTGGTGCAGAGTTCGTGCGAGCTGGCAGCCCGACTGGGCTTTGCGCGCATGTCGTTCTTGAACCTGAGCGTGGCTGAGTCAACCCATGCGGCCCAGCTGCCGGCACAGATTGACATCGTGACCGCGCTGCACGCTTGCGACACCGCCACCGACGACGCGATTGCCTTTGGCTTGGCCAAACAGGCGACTTATATGGTGCTGGCGCCCTGCTGCCAGGCCGAGGTGGCCCGCGTGCTCAGCCAGCACAAGGCCCTGTCGCTGGCTCGCACCCCCCTGGCGGAGCTGTGGCGCCACCCGCTGCACACCCGCGAGCTGGGCAGCCAACTCACCAACGTGCTGCGCTGCCTCTACCTGGAAGCGCGCGGCTACCAGGTCACCGTGACCGAGCTGGTGGGCTGGGAGCACAGCCTGAAAAACGAGCTCATCATCGCCCGCCACACCGGCCAGCCTAAGCACAGCGCCGCCGAGCGCCTGCGCGCCATCCTGGCCGAGTTTGGCCTCAGCAGCCTGCTGCAGACCCGCTTTCAACTTTAATTGGGGTCAGATTCCAATTAATATCGGGTTTTGGCTTGTGAAGGAGATGCGATGGCCCGCCTGCCCCGGCTCACGCTGCCCGGCTACCCGCACCATGTGATCCAGCGCGGCAACAACCGGCAAGCTATTTTTGCGAAAACAGCCGATTACCAGCGTCTGTTGGACCTGCTTGACGACAACGCACGCCAGTTTGACGTGGCCATCCACGCCTATGTGCTGATGAGCAACCACTTCCACCTGCTGGTCACGCCGCATAGCAGCGATGGCCTGCCGCAGATGATGCAGGCGGTGGGTCGGCGCTATGTGCGTTACTTTAATGACAGCCAGCAGCGCAGTGGCACCCTGTGGGAGGGGCGCTACCGTTCCACCCTGATCCAGACCGACCGCTACCTGTTGGCATGCATGGCCTATATCGACCTCAACCCGGTGCGCGCCGGGTTGGTGGCCCAGGCGGCTGAATACCCTTGGACAAGTCACGGCCATTACATCGGTCGACAGATGGACAAACTGATCACGCCGCATCCGCTGGTGTGGGAACTGGGCAATACCCCGTTTGCGCGCGAGGCCGCCTATGCCGAACTGGTGCAGGCAGGCGTCAACCCGGTGCATCAGTCCGCCTTGACCCAAGCGACCTTGAGCGGATGGGCCCTCGGCGAGCCAGATTTTGTGGCAGATTTACAAAAGCGCACTCAGCGTCGCGTCGCCAAAGGCCAGGCCGGGCGGCCTCAGATCGGCAAAAATTTATAAGAAAAATGGCGCTAGACCACGTCCTTATTGGTTAGTTTGCTCCTGTTTTTGATGTGTCCCTATTTTTTGAGATATTTCAAGATATCGGGATTAATTGGAATCTGACCCCAATTAAAGGTCTTGGCACTTTTGTTGCGATGCAGTATTCTTCACCCCCCGTGCCAATAACAGGAGTGGGCCATGACGATGGCTGCCGAAATCAATTTTCTGAAAACCCAGGGTTTGTACGCCAGCGAGCATGAGCATGACGCTTGTGGTGTGGGCTTTGTAGCGCATATTCGCGGCGAAAAGAGCCACGCCATCGTCAGCAATGCGCTCAAGATCCTGGAAAACCTGGACCACCGGGGCGCGGTGGGCGCCGACAAGCTGATGGGGGACGGCGCCGGCATCCTGATCCAGCTGCCTGATGCTTTGTATAGGCAAGAGATGGCGGCCCAGGGCGTGGTGCTGCCGGCCCCGGGGGAGTACGGCGTGGGCATGATTTTCCTGCCCAAAGAGCACGCCAGCCGCCTCGCCTGCGAGCAGGAGATGGAGCGGGCGATCCGGGCCGAGGGCCAGGTGCTGCTGGGCTGGCGCGACGTGCCGGTCAACCGCGAGATGCC